>CANRNI010000012.1 GCA_947631945.1 uncultured Clostridia bacterium | reverse complement strand
CACATCTGCACAACAATAATTATGCGGTATTGCCTTAAGAAAAAAACACTACAGGCTGTATTGACATATACATTTTTTATAATATAATTAATACAACATACGAAAATTAAAATTATCCGAGGTGCAGAATATGACTCTTAACGACGTTAAAGACGGGTTTTCTTCTCCCGAACGCGAAAAACAGGAGAGATTTTCAGACAGACTTTTCGATTTATCATATACCGAGCTTGACGCGCTTAACTGCACGGCTTATATTTCTTCCGAACCGCTGAGCTTTGAGAACCGCTTTGAGGGCGATAAAAAGGAACTTAAAATCGGCGCCAAGTGGGCTCGGAACGTTTTTGACTGCGCGTGGTTCCATATTACCGGCAGAAAAGACAAAAACGCCGACACCGTTCTTGTAAACTGCGGCGGAGAAGGTCTTGTTTACGATAAAAACGGGAACGAACTGCAAGGCATAACCTGCTTCGCAGCGTCTTACGGCGGCGATTTGGGTCCGTTCACAAAAAGAGTTGTTCCCATAAGAGAGGAAATGCTGGAGGGCGATAATTTCGATTTCTGGATAGACTGCGGCGCGAATGACCTCTTCGGAGAAATGAGAAACGAATCGAGAATGTCCGAACTCGCTTCGGCGAAGCTCAACGCCGAAATGAGAGCTCTGGCGTTCGACGTGCAGATACTTCTGACGGTTCTCGATTACGGTGAGGACGAAGAATTTAAATCCCGTATAAGCAGCGCGGTAAACGGAATTATGAAAGAAAACATAACGCCGGAAAACGCTTCCCTTTACAGGGAAAGGCTCCGTCCGCTTTTATCCGAAAAATCAGAAGAATGCTTTACATATTACGCCATAGGACACGCGCATCTTGATTTGGCATGGCTCTGGCCGATACGCGAAAGCTTCCGAAAAGGCGGCAGAACGTTTTCAACGCAGATAATGAATATTGAAAGATATCCCGAATATATTTTCGGAGCTTCACAGGCGCAGCTCTACGCATGGGTCAAGGATAAATACCCATCGCTTTACTCTAAGGTAAAGGAGCTTGTAAAAAAAGGCAGATGGGACGTTCAGGGCGCTACATGGGTAGAGCCGGATTCAAACCTTATATGCGGAGAAAGCCTTATAAGACAGTTTTTCTACGGCAAAAAATTCTTTAAAGAGGAATTTGGACTCGATATGAAAATATTCTGGGTGCCGGACAGCTTCGGCTATTCGGCGTGCGTTCCGCAGGTCATGAAGCTCGCGGACGTACCTTATTTCCTTACGCAGAAAATGAGCTGGAACACCTTTAATAAATTTCCGTACCACTCTTTTTATTGGAAAGGGCTTGACGGCTCTACGGTTTTGGCTCATATGCTGCCCGAGGACACTTATAATTCGCCTATGCGCGGAGACTATCTCAAGGCGGGCGAAAAAAGATACGCGGAGAGAAAAATTTCGGATAAAGCCGCTCTTCTTTTCGGTATAGGCGACGGCGGCGCGGGTCCCGGCTTTGAGCATATAGAAAGAGCCCTGCGTTATAAGGACTTAAAAAGTATGCCGAAAGTCAGAATGTGCCGCAGCATGGACTTCTTCGCGGATTTCGACGACGGAAAGACGCCCTACCCTACCCACAGCGGCGAACTGTATCTTGAAAAGCATCAGGGAACGTATACAACAAGAAGCGCAAATAAAAAATACAACAGAAAATGTGAATTTGCATTAAGGAACTACGAAATGACTGCCGCGGAGGCGGAAAAACGCGGCATAACTCCCCCGATTTCAAAGGACGAGCTTGATAAAATCTGGAAAGAGATTTTATTGTATCAATTTCATGATATACTTCCCGGTTCATCTATAAACCGCGTATATGAGGAATCTGTTCCGAGATATAAAGCGATTTACAATAAGCTCACAAACAGTACGTCCGATATGCTTTGCGGAATGTCGGAAGGCGTTACGGCAGTAAATCTCAATCCGTTTGATTATGATACAAAAATCAAGTACGGCGGCAAATGGTATTCCGTAAAGCTTCCGGCACTCGGAAAAGCAATCCTTAACGGCGAAAACGTGTTGAATGAATTTCACGCGAAAGCGACGTATGATACAATTGAAAACGATAAAATCAGAGTAAAATTCAATTCGGGCGTAATCGTCTCGCTGTTCGATAAGGAGCTCGGGAGCGAGTTTATACCGGAAAACGGAAAAGCCGGCGCGATATCCATATACGACGATTTCGGAGACTGCTGGGATATGACGGGTTCGCGCGCCGAATATATACAGACAAAAAAAGACGCGGTCTGCACCTGTTTCAGAGCAAGAACAGACGGCGCAAAGGCATGGGCCGAGTGCCGCTTTAAAGCCGGAAATTCCGAAATAAGCCAATACTATTATATACTTGACGGCGACAACACACTTTACTGCGACCTCGATATAGATATGCGCGACAACAAAAGTATGCTGAGACTGGCCGTTCCCGTTAATATTGACGCCGATGAAGCCGCTTTCAATATTCAGTTCGGACATATAAAAAGAAAAACGACCGAAAACACACCTCGGGAGCTTGCACAGTTTGAGGTTTCGGGACAAAAATTTGTAGATATGTCCGAGGACGGACGCGGAATATCTTTTATCAACGACTGCAAATACGGATACCGCTGCAAAAACGGCGTTATTGACTTAAACCTTGTGCGCTCTCCCGAATATCCGGGAGAAAACGTTGACCTCGGACGCCATACCGTAAAATGGGCACTTATGCCTCACAGCGGAAGTCTCGGAAAGGAAACATATAAAAAAGCATATTTTGTAAATAATCCGATAATCATTGTAAACGGCACCGCAAAAACAGGGACGGATTGTAGCGCATACAAAACCACAAACGAAAATATAATTCTCGAAACGGTAAAGCTGCCCGAGGATAAAAACGGCATTATAGCGAGATTTTACAATTGCTCCGAGCGGGAACAGTCCGCAAAAATTACTCTTGAAGGATACAAAATGAGCGAAACGGTCAATATTTCGGAAGAAAAAATCGCCGAAAAAACTGATTCTGTTCTCACTCTTCACGGCTTTGAACTGATAAATATAAGATTCACGGATTGCGGCAGCAGGCAATAGAATGAACACCCTAATGAATATTTATAGAAAAATAAGGAAAAATAATTACAAAAACCTTTGACAAAACCGATTGAGTGTGATACAATAATAGAGCTACCGTATTCACGGAGCAGGGAGTAAGCTCACAGAGCGTCCACCTGCCCTGTTCTGAGATTACGGCGGACTATTTAAAACGAGGTGAAATACATTGACACAGGCTGAAAAAACAGAAATCATCAAGGAGTACGCTACTCATGAGGGTGATACGGGCTCGCCGGAGGTTCAGATAGCTGTTCTTACAAAGAGAATCAACGACCTTACGGAGCATCTTAAAGAGCATAAAAAGGATCACCACTCGCGCAGAGGCCTCCTTAAAATGGTAGGTCACAGAAGAAACCTTCTTGCGTATCTTCAGAAGGTGGATATCGAAAGATACCGTTCCATCGTCGCAAGGCTCGGTCTTCGTAAATAATTTATTGCGTTTCGGGGCGGCAGACGGCGTTAAGCGGTTTGCTGCCCTTGTATCAATTAAACTGCGGTGTCCGGCGGGATTCATGCGTATTAATGTATAATGTACAATTCATTGTATATAAATTTCTATATTATTTTTGTATGTGATGAATTGTACATTAACAGCGCGGGAAGTCTGTCCGGCATTGAATAAAAATTAAGGAGAATAACAATGTTTGAAGAGTACAAAGTATTTGAAACCGAGCTCGCCGGCAGACCTCTCAAAGTTGAAACAGGCAAAATGGCGCAGCTCGCGGCAGGCTCATGCCTTATCCGTTACGGCGAAACAGAGGTTCTCTGCACCGTAACAATGGCGGACAAGCCCAGAGAGGGCGTAGACTTTTTCCCGATGTCGGTCGATTTTGAGGAAAAGCTCTACGCAGTGGGAAAAATTCCCGGCTCATTCCAGAGACGCGAGGGCAAGGCAAGCGAAAAAGCCACTCTCGCTTCGCGCGTTATAGACAGACCTATCCGTCCTCTTTTCCCCAAGGATATGAGAAACGACGTAGGCGTTGTCGCTACGGTAATGTCGGTTGACCCCGACTGCTCACCCGAGATAACGGCGATGATAGGCGTATCAATAGCGCTCTCAATCTCGCAGATTCCGTGGGACGGTCCCATATCGGGCGTTTCGCTCGGTTATGTTGACGGCGAATACGTAATAAATCCCACTGCCGAGCAGAGAGAAAAGTCACAGATGTCTGTTACAGTCGCTTCAACCGCTGACCTCGTCGCGATGATTGAAGCCGGCGCTAATGAAATAGATGACGAAACGATGTTCAACGGCATTATGTACGCTCACAGCGTAAACCGGAAGATTGTTGAATTTATTAAGGGAATACAGGCCGAAATAGGCAAGGAAAAGGTCGATTTCCCGTCAAACGACCCGTCAGAAGAATTATTTAACGCTGTTAAGGATTTCGCGATTGACGACGTAAAGGCGGCTCTCGATACAGATGACAAGAGAATCCGTGACGAAAGACTTCTTCCCATTTACGAAAAGGTTCATGAGGAGTTCGACGAAAAATTCCCCGAAGAAGCCGAAAAAATCGACGACTGCTTATATAAGCTCCAAAAATTTATTGTCCGCCGCTGGCTGCTCGACGAAAACAAGAGAGTTGACGGCAGAGGAATAAACGATATGCGTCCTCTCAACGCGCAGATAGATTTGCTCAGCAGAGTTCACGGCTCGGGTATGTTCACAAGAGGTCAAACGCAGGTTCTTACAGTCGCGACGCTCGGTACGGCGAGAGACGCCCAGCTTCTTGACGGCATAGACGAAGAAGAATCCAAGAGATATATCCATCATTACAATTTCCCGTCCTACTCGGTAGGCGAAACAAAGCCCTCAAGAGGTCCCGGCAGACGCGAGATAGGCCACGGCGCTCTTGCGGAACGCGCTCTTATTCCTGTTCTTCCCACAGTAGAGGAATTTCCCTATACAATAAGGCTTGTTTCGGAGGTTCTCTCCTCTAACGGTTCGACCTCACAGGCCTCCGTATGCGGCTCGACACTCGCGCTTATGGCGGCGGGCGTACCGATTAAAGACCCCGTAGCCGGCATTTCCTGCGGTCTTGTTACAGAGGGCGACCGCTTTATGACTATGGTTGATATTCAGGGACTTGAGGATTTCTTCGGTGATATGGACTTCAAAGTAGCCGGTACAAAAAAAGGCATAACGGCTATTCAGATGGACTTAAAGGTTCACGGTCTTACTCCGGCGATAATTAAAGAGGCTCTCGAAAAGACGCACAAGGCGAGAAATAAAATCATTGACGAAATAATTCTTCCCGTTATCGCGGAGCCGAGAAAAGAGCTTTCAAAATACGCGCCCAAGCTGCTCTCAACGAAGATTGACGTTGACAAAATCGGGGACGTTATCGGCAAGCAGGGCAAGGTTATACAGAAAATTTGCGCAGAATGTAACTGTAAAATTGACGTTGAAGAGGACGGTTCAATCTATATCACAGCTCAGGATATCGAGGACGCTCAAAGAGCTCTTGATATCGTGGAAACTATCGCGAAGGATCCCGAGGTCGGCGCGATTTACAAGGGCGTTGTAACAAGGCTTATGTCGTTCGGCGCGTTCGTGGAGATAGCTCCCGGCAAGGAAGGACTTGTCCATATAAGCCAGCTTGACGTTAAGAGGACAGAAAAGGTTGAGGACGCCGTAAACGTAGGCGATGAAATCATAGTTAAGGTGCTTCCCGTTGACGAGCAGGGCAGACTGAATCTTTCCCGCCGTGATGCTCTTATTGAGGTCGAAGGGCTTGTACCCGAAAACGAACCCTCTGAAAGAAAGCCCCGCAAGGATTTCAAACGCGGCAAAAAGCCGTCAAACCATTAAAAAATAGAAATTTTCGGAGCCGTCTGATTAGAGCAGACGGCTCTTTTTTATCGGTTCTTTGTCAATAGTTGGGGTAATAAAAGGAAAAGTCAAGATCAATCAAATGAGTTAAACGACAGCTTGTTGTCGTTTTAAAGATTGATGAGAAAAAATATGTAAGATACGGTTACGAAAACGTTTGAAATTCTTATAGCCGTAAGCATTTCTTTTCAGCACTTTAATCTTATTGTTGCAGCCTTCGGTAAAGCCATTTGTTATAGATAATGACAACGAGTTGGCAATACCCGTATACCAATTGCACATTGTTTTTGCGCACTTTTCGAATTGTGGAATACCGCAATTTGGCATTTTCAATCCATTCATTAAAAGCAATTTTAGCCGATTTGCTATCTTTATGAGAGATGATTTTCAAAAATTCTTCTTTGTACCAATACACTCGGCTGATATTCACCGAATAATACAGCATAACGTTCACCTGTTGTTTTTCTTCATCTGTAAGATTATCAAATCTTTTAATAAGCAAGGATTTAGACCGCTTATATCTTTAATTCTTTGTGTCCGATAATCGTGAACTGTATCTGTTGCGGTACCGCAACAGATACAGTTATGCTTTTTCCTTTCCATTTCAGCATAAATTATCTGATTATCTTCGTTATTTTCAATATTTATTATTTTTACCCCTTGCAATCCGAGCAGTTCTTCTGTAAAATTGTTGTAGAGCATATTTGTATTCCTTTCCGTAATGGTTGTTTGACTTTTCCATTTTAACGGATTTTCGCCAAATATGCTCTTCTTTTTTCTTTATTTTTTTCGTAAGCTCTATTTGGTTTACCCCAACATTTATTATAGAGCCTAATAATACAAATTTAAGGCGGTACCGCACAAAAAACGCGCGGTACCGCCTTATTTTTCAGTGTATTCACACTAATACAATATGTGAATTTTTGCTTTGCTCAAAGTGCAAACGCATTGCAACAAAGACAGACATTATTTCAGTTTAAAAAATTCCGCGAACGCCTTATACGCCATATAAACGTCGAGCTTTGAAACAGTTTCAAACGGAGAATGCATAGAAAGTACGGGTACGCCTATGTCAACCACGTCAACATCGAGGTTCGCGACGTATTTCGCGACTGTTCCGCCGCCGCCCGCGTCAACCTTGCCGAGCTCGCCTACCTGCCATACGACGTTAGCGTTATCAAGGAATGAACGAACCTTGCCCATAAACTCCGCCGAAGCGTCCGACGTGCCGGATTTTCCTCTCGAACCCGTATACTTCATAACCGCTACGCCCTTATTGATATACGCGGCGTTTCTCTTTTCCATAACCTCGGGATAGGTCGGGTCGAACGCGGCCGTTACGTCAGCCGAAAGACATTCCGATTTTCTCATGACTTCGTATCCGTCGTAGCCCTCCATAGAGGCGAGATAATTTATAAAATATTTCATATAAGACGAATTAAGCCCCGTGTTGCCGTCGCTTCCCGTTTCCTCTTTATCTGTCAGAACCGACATGATTGTATATTCGGGATTTTCGGAGTCGAGAGCCGCCATAACAGCGGGATAAGCGCATACTCTGTCATCATGGCCGTAAGCTCCTATCATACTTCTGTCAAAGCCTATGTCGCACGCTTTGAACGCCGGCACAACCTCAAGCTCCGCGCTTAGGAAATCGGGTTCCGTAAAGCCGTATTTTTCATAAAGTATATTTAATATATTGAGCTTTACGGATTCAGACGAATCGTCGCCCTTAAAAGGTCTGCTGCCAACAAGAACATTGAGGTCCTCGCCCTTTATGCCCTCGCCGAGCGTGCGCTTGCTCTGCTCCGCGCCGAGATGCGGAAGTAAATCCGTAACTACAAATTTCGGGTCGTCATCGTCCTCGCCCACATTGACGGTTATAACGCCGCCGTCTTTCAGCACGACAGCTCCGTGAAGAGCGAGCGGAATCGTAGGCCACTGATATTTTTTAATTCCGCCGTAATAATGAGTTTTCAAAAATGCCGTTTCGCAGTCCTCGTAAAGCGGATTGGGCTTTAAATCAAGTCTCGGGGAATCAATATGAGCGGCGGCGATTTTGACGCCGTTTATTACGCTCTTTTTTCCGATAACGCAGAGAATTACGGATTTGCCTCTGTTATTATAGTATATCTTCTCGCCCGCGGTATACTTTTCACCCGGTATGAATTCGATAAAACCGTTAGCTTTTGCGAGAGATATGATTTCCGACGCCGCCTCGCGCTCGGTTTTGGCATTATCGAGGAAATTTTTATAGCTCTCGCAGAAGTCGTCCGCGTCCTCTATTATGTCGTCATTGAGTATTTTTGAAGCGTGCTTCGGGCTGTAAAACAGCTTTTCCTTTAATTCGTCAATCTGATTTTTTTCTGTTTTTTCCATTTATAACCATTCCTTTCCTGTCCGTATAAAACTGCGGACGCGAATTATATATTTTTCGTCCGAATCAATCGGCTTTATACAAATTGTAATATTTATCCATCGCGGACATGACCTTATCTACGTAATGAGCCGTCTCGGGAATCGGAATATTCGTAAGATGAACGCCGTCATCGGAATATTCGCTATTTGAGAGCCATGAGGAAACGTTGCCCATTCCCGCGTGATAGGCCGCCGCGACCGTTTCATTAACACCGTATTCCTTTTGCAGTATCGAAAGTAGGAAAGCTCCGTATTTTATAGATATTTCGGGAGTATACAAGTCGTCGAACACATAATCGTCGCCGGTTTTCATAATAAGCCAGTCGAACGTTTCCTCCGTTATCTGCGTAAGACCTATTGCGTTAGCCGAAGATACCGAATCGGGGTCAAAGCCGCTCTCGGTTCTTATTACCGAATAAAGAAACACGTCGTCTATATTGTACTGCTGCGCATATTTTTCCACATATTCCGAATATTTATGCGGATAAAGATACGTCATTACGGTGTCGAGCCCAACTCTTACGCCGAAGAATATTATTATGCACACAAGCACAAAAATTATAAAAGACAATATACCGTGGTTTTTTCTTTGCTTTTTTCTTTTTGCCAATAAAAGACACCTTCAATTCGGAAACAATTGACAATGTACAATGTACAATTGACAATGTACAATTGACAATTGACAATTAAATACGTAATTACATACTGTTTCGGCATAATAAACAATTGTCAATTAATTTCGCAGCTACAAATACTGTTTCGGTATAATAAATAATTGTCAATTGTACATTGTCAATTGTCAATTAATTCCGCAGCTACAAATACTGTTTCGATATAATAAATAATTGTCAATTGTACATTGTCAATTGTCAATTGTTAAGATACTTATCTTTAAACGTTTTCAGCTCCTGTTTAATGTCGTACGGCCCGTATGAACGGACGGTAAATTCCGATTTTTCGGTATAAAATTCGTCGTCGTGCTGCACCGACATACGCCTTTTCGCCTGCTCCTGAGTTATCGAATCGCGTTTCATTATTCTTTCAAGCCTGATTTTTTCGGGAGCGGTTACGCTTATTACCGTATCGCAGTATTTATCCGCGCCGCATTCAAAAAGCAGAGGCGCGTCGATAACAGCCGCCGAAGCGCCGTTTCCGAGAGCGTCATAGCATCTTTCAAGCGAAATTCCGATAATTTCCGGATGCATAAGAGAATTGAGCTTTAACTGCTCATCCTTATTCTTAAACGCCCTTTCGGCAAGCAGATTTCTTTTTAATTCTCCGTTTTCGTCGATTATATCTTGCCCGAAATTTTCGGCGAGAATACCGAGGAACGGAGAATTTTTTTCCGTTATTTGCCTTGCGATTTTATCCGTGTCGCAAACGTAACAGCCGAGCTTTTTTAAGTATTCTCCGACGTAACCCTTGCCGGCTCCCGTCTGTCCCGTAAGTCCGACTATGGGACGCTTGAACGCGTTTACGAATCTGAACGCCGCCGAGCGGTAAAGCCTGTTGCATACCGCAAGACCCACTCCGTCCTTCGAGGGACTGCGCACCGCCGCTTTTTTCGCACCCCTTTCGTCAAGCTCTCTTAAAGCGTCGAAAAGACGCCGCGCCTGCGAAAAAGAATCGTTTTCACTGCCGAACGTTACGATTATTTTATTCCCGAAATATTTTTCCTCGCCGTTAAAACACATAACGCCGTCAAAATCGGACGTGTTGTTTACAAATTGGGCAAACTCGCCGATATTTCCTCTGACGACTGTAATTTCCGCTTTCGGCGAATAGTGCTTGTATTTCATTCCCGGAGAAGCGGCTGTTTCGCCGTTTTTAAGGGGATTAAGAACCGCGTCGGAAACCCTGACATCGCCGAGAACGCTTTGCAAATCCTCAAGCGTAACTCCGCCCGGACGAAGAAGCGTGGGAACCTCCCCGACAAGAGTTATAACTGTAGATTCCACGCCTACTTCACAGTCGCCGCCGTCGCAAACAGCGTCAGCTCTGCCGGTCATATCCGCTTCGACGTGCTCAAAGGCCGTGGGACTCGGAAAGCCCGAAATATTGGCCGACGGAGCGGCGAGAGGACATGAAAGCGATATAATTTTATTCGCGATTTTGTTAGACGGCATTCTTATCGCCACCGTGTCAAGTCCTCCGCTTGTTTCGGCAGGTATTTCATCTTTTTTCGGAAGAATAATTGTAAGAGGCCCCGGCCAGAATTTCTCCGCGAGCTTTTTCGCGCTTTCGGGAACGTTCTTCGCGATAGAATAAATCTGTGAAAAATCGGAAATATGCACTATAAGAGGATTATCCTGAGGACGTCCTTTCGCTTCAAATATTTTTTTTACCGCTTCGCCGTTAAAAGCGTCGGCGGCAAGGCCGTATACCGTTTCTGTGGGAATCGCGACTATACCGCCGTTTCTGAGTATTTCGGCGGCAGTCTTTATATTTTCAATATCTTCATTGACGTCAATTGTTTTCAGTTTAAGAGTGTTTTTCATATAATCAAAAATATTTCTATAAAAATCAGCTTATGAATTATCGGAAAAGGTTCTGACTTTTAATATACCTAAGGCTGATAGCTGTCAAAGAGGACAGCGATTGATTAAACGCCGATAAAATCAACTGTTACGCTTGCCGCAGGCTGAAAAAATCCAAGCTCTAAGGGCTTCCGAAGTTCCTAATTATCAGCGTTTCCGCTGTTTTCGAGCTTTTTTGCGGTATCGGCGGTTATAAGCGCGTCTATAATTTCATCTAAGTCCCCGTTAAGAACCGCGTCGAGCTTATAAAGAGTAAGACCGATTCTGTGGTCCGTCACTCTGCCCTGAGGATAATTATACGTTCTTATCCTCTCGCTTCTGTCGCCGGTTCCTACCTGAGAACGTCTTTCGCCGTCGATTGCCTCCTGCTGTCTGCGACATTCCTCATTATATAATCTCGAACGAAGAAGCTCTACCGCCCTGTCCTTATTCTGGTACTGACTGCGCTCGACCTGACACTCGACGACCGTTCCCGTCGGAACGTGTATGACCCTTACCGCCGACGACGTTTTATTTACCTTTTGTCCGCCCGCTCCGCTTGCTCTGTACGTTTCAAAGACAAGGTCGGCGGGGTCAAGCTCAAACTCCACAGCCTGCGCCTCGGGCAGAACGGCTACCGTTACGGTAGAGGTGTGGATTCTGCCGCCCGATTCGGTTTCGGGAACTCGCTGAACGCGGTGTACTCCGCTTTCAAACTTAAAACGCGAATACGCGCCGTCTCCGTTTATCATAAAGCTGATTTCCTTAATTCCGCCGAGCTCCGTTTCATTAAGGTTCATGACCTCTATTTTAAAACCTTTAGTCTCCGCGTACATCGAGTACATTCTGAAAAGGTCATAAGCGAAAAGCGCGCTTTCCTCGCCGCCCGCGCCGCCGCGTATCTCGACAATAACGTTTCTATCATCGTTCGAATCCTTGGGAAGCAGAAGAATTTTAAGCTCGTTAGCCGTGTCATCAATTTTTTGCTTCGCGGATTCAAATTCCTCCTGCACCATTTCTCTGAAATCCTTATCAAGTCCGCCGCTTTCGAGCATTTCCCTGGCTTCCTCAAACGACGCCCGCGCCGCTTTATGCTCTCTGAACTTTTCCACAACGGGCGTGAGCTGCTTTAACTCTTTCATAAGAGAAGTATATTTATCTATATCCGAGGCAACGTCTCCGCTGCAAAGCAGGGCTTCTATCTCCTCGAACCGTTTTTCAACATTTATAAGCTTATCAAGCATACTTTTTCACCATTATTTACAATATCACAATATGTAAAAAATGTCAATTATACTTCACTTCAAATTTAAAATATTCCGCGATTTTCTCCGCCGTTTGCTCAGGCTCGGTACTGTCGTCCCTTGCAATTATTTTTATTCCCTCGGGAATTTGTCAATCTGACGAAAAATCTCTCGGCACATCTGCACGACAATAATTATGCGGTATTACCTTAAAAAATTTTGACCTTTCGTTATCGGTATGATAAACGTATATTCCGTATTTATCGGAAAGAATATCAGCGGCGGTAGTTTTTCCATTGCCCCGGATAAAGTATACGTTTTCAAGCTTCCGTTTAATAATACTATCGGCAATAATCATACAGTATAACTCCGTTTTTCCCTAATTATATATGGAAACCGAAGATGTGTCAATTAAAAACAAGAAAAATGCATGAAATAATTTAAAATTTAAAGAAAAATCAAGAAATATCGAGCTAAATTAAAGTTTGATTTAGTTTTTGACCTTTTTTGACCTTTGACAAAAAGCATAAGCGTGATTATAATATGAATCACAAGGTCAAAGAAAGTCAAAGTCAAACACCGAAGGGATTGATTAAAATATGAACCTAAGCAATGAAATTGCTACACTGCTTTTGCGTATGCTTGACGAGACGGGCAGAGCGGAGATTCAGCGCAACGAGCTTGCGGAGCGGCTCGGCTGCGTCCCGAGCCAGATAAATTACGTCATATCCTCAAGATTCACTCCCGAAAAAGGCTATACTGTGGAGAGCCGCAGAGGCGGCGGCGGATACATTAAAATCACACGAATAAATTATACGGCAAAAGAACAGATGCTTATGCATATAATAAATTCCGTGGGAGATTCGATAGGCGAGCAATCCGCGAGAGCTATAATAATAAATCTCAATCACAGCGAGATTATTCCTGCAGATAAAGCAAAAATACTTCTCGCGGCAATAAATGAGAATTGCTATAAATCAGCCGATAAAGAGCTTCGCCCCAAAATAAGAGCGGCCGTGTTAAAACAAATGCTCTTGGGGTGTATGTAAATGCAAAAAACAGATAATATTCAATATATAAAGGAGCGTAATAATATGTTATGTCAGAACTGCGGCAAAAATGAAGCCACAACACATCTCAAAAGAATAATAAACGGCGAAACAGCCGAAACTCATCTTTGTTCACAATGCGCAAAAGCGCTCGGTTACAATTCCATGTTCACGGGCTTCGGGCTTAACCTGAGCGACCTTTTCGGAGGATTTTTCGGAGATACGCCCGTAAGCAGACTGAGCAGCAAAGTTATCCGCTGTGAAAAATGCGGCTGCTCGTTCGACGATATCGTAAAAAGCGGTATGGTAGGCTGCGCGGACTGCTACAAGACGTTTTTCGATAAGCTGCTCCCGTCGCTTCAAAGGATACACGGCAAGACGGAGCATCAGGGAAAATTTCCGCAGGGCGCGAGCGAAGAGGTAAAAAACGCGCACAGGCTTACGGAGCTGAAAGCACAGCTCGGAAAAGCTATAGACGAACAGAATTTTGAAAAAGCGGCTCAGCTCCGCGACGAAATAAGAGAACTGGAGGGTCAGGCATGAATAAGTGGTATGAAGTAAAAAGCAGTCATGACGACGTTATACTGAGCACAAGAATAAGATTCGCAAGAAATTTAAGCGACTTTCCTTTCCCCTGCCGTCTTGACGCTTCCGGAAGAGAGCAGGTATGCAGAACAGTAAGAGACGCTCTTTCAGACGTTTCGGGAATAAAACTCAACTATATCGAAATGCAGACGCTTACTCCGAAACAGGCTGTATCGCTTGCGGAAAGACACTTGATAAGCCCCGAATTTGCGTCGGTTCAAAAGGGCAGAGCTTTGTTGCTCTCGGAGGACGAATCGGTAAGCATAATGCTTTGCGAGGAGGATCACATCAGAATCCAGGTAATAAAGGGCGGTCTTGACCTCGAAGGCGCTTTCGAGCTTGCGAACAAAATAGACGACCTTCTTGATTCAAAGCTGAAATACGCGTTCGACGAGCGCATAGGATATCTTACCCAATGCCCGACAAACCTCGGAACAGGCATGAGAGCCTCCGTAATGATGCACCTTCCCGCGCTTTCAAAATGCGGTCAGACTTCAAAGCTCGCGTCGACCATAAGCAAGCTGGGACTCACGATAAGAGGCACCTACGGCGAGGGTTCAAACGCAAAGGGCGATATATTCCAGTTAAGCAATCAGGTTACGCTTGGAATTTCGGAGCGCTCCGCGCTTGATAATCTTAAATCAATAACAATGCAGATTGCCACGCAGGAGCATTCTGTCGGAGAGGAATTTGTCAAAAACGTAAACGTGCTTGACAGGATAACAAGAGCTTACGGAATACTTTCGTCGGCAAGGCTTTTAAGTACGGACGAAATGCTCGAGCTGTTTTCATGGGTAAGGCTCGGCTCCGTTTATAAGATTATAGAAACGGACGTTTCAAAAATCAACGAGCTTACCGAAACCATGCAGGCGGCTACTCTCGCCTGCTCGAATAAAGAGGACATGACGAGCGACGAGCGCGACGAGATAAGAGCAAAAACGGTCAGGGAAACGCTGTTCAATTGACAATGTACAATGTACAATTGACAATGTACAATTGACAATTGACAATTGTAATTGATAATTATTATCCCGTTAAAGGCTATTAATGGGAGTTCCGAAAATTACAAATTTCATTAACAAAATCCAATAGCCTTGAAAGCCCTTGTCTGTAGCAAAAATTAATTATCTGTAGCAAAAATTAATTATAAATTAATTGTCAATTGTACATTGTCAATTGTCAATTAAAAAAGAGGTCTACGATTATGTATAAATTCACAGGTTTTAACGAAAAAGCAAACGTGGCTCTGAACAACGCTGTGAACGCGGCGGAGGATTTAGGCCACACATACATTGGCAGCGAGCATCTGCTTTTGGGTATACTCAAGGATACGTCCTCGGTAGCCTCCTCGGTACTCGCCGCAAAAAACATCACTTATTCAAAGGTCGAGGATATAATAAAAAGCTCTGTCGGAATAGGAATGCCGACCGAGCTGTCCCCCGATGATTTTACGCCGAGAAGCAAAAATATTATAGAAACGTCTTTGCTTACGGCCCGTGCCTCCGGACTTCCTCTTGTGGGGACAGAGCATTTACTCGCCTGTCTTGTAAGAGAAACGCAGTGCTACGCTTCCAAAATAATTACAAAGCTCGGCGCGTCGCTTTCGGATATTATGAACGATATCGCGAGAGCGTCCTCGGGCGATACATCAGCGGGCGGTTCGCAGTCCTCTCACAGAAGCTCCGGCGGAAAGACCGAAAACCTTGATAAATTCGGCAGAGACTTGACCGCTCTTGCCAAAGAAGGCAAGGTTGACCCTGTTATAGGCAGGCAGAACGAAATTGAAAGAGTTACGCAGATACTTTCAAGGCGTACAAAAAACAATCCCTGTCTTATAGGCGAGCCGGGCGTAGGCAAGACCGCGATTGCGGAAGGTCTGGCGCTGAAAATAGCCAAAAACGAGGTTCCCGAAATTCTGAAAGACAAGAGGATAGTTTCGCTTGACCTCACGGGCATGGTCGCGGGTACAAAATACAGGGGCGATTTTGAGGACAGAATCAAAAGCTGTATAGAAGAAGTTACAAAATCCGGCAACGTAATACTGTTTATAGACGAGATTCATACTCTTGTGGGCGCAGGCTCCGCAGAGGGCGCGACGGACGCAGCGAATATTTTAAAGCCGTCGCTTGCGAGAGGCGATTTACAGGTAATCGGCGCAACGACGATTGAAGAATACCGCAAAAATATTGAAAAGGACGCGGCTCTTGAAAGACGTTTCCAGCCTGTAACGGTAGGCGAACCCACGGAGGACGAAGCTGTTGAGATTTTAAAGGGACTCAGAGATAAATACGAAGCGCACCACAAGGTAAAAATCACCGACGACGCTATTCATGCGGCGGTAAAGCTCTCGGCAAGATATATCGGCGACAGATATCTGCCTGACAAAGCCATCGACCTTATAGACGAAGCCTCGTCAAGAGTAAGATTAAAAGCGTTTACTCCTCCGGCCGATATAAAGGATCTCGAAAACAAAATAAAGGAAATCAGCGAGGAAAAAGCGTCGGCAGTAAATTCGCAGGAATTTGAGCGCGCGGCCAAGCTCAGGGACGATGAAAAGGAGCTACAGAAAAAGCTCAGCGAAGAAAAGGCGAAATGGGAAGAAACCATGGGACACGTCTCGGGCGAAGTCGGAATAAACGAAATTGCCGAAATCGTGGCAAGCTGGACGGGTATACCCGTAAATCAGTTGACGATTGAAGAAAGTCAGAGACTGCTTAATCTTGAAAAAGAGCTTCATAACAGGCTGATAGGACAGAACGAGGCTGTAAGCGCGGTATCGAAGGCGATACGCCGCAGCAGAGTCGGACTTAAAGACCCCAAGCGTCCGATAGGCTCGTTTATATTCCTCGGCCCCACGGGCGTAGGAAAAACGGAGCTTTGCAAGGCTCTCGCGCAGGCTATGTTCGGGGACGAAAACGCGATAATCAGGCTCGATATGTCGGAATATATGGAAAAACACACCGTTTCGCGCCTTGTGGGTTCTCCTCCCGGATACGTCGGCTATGAGGAGGGCGGACAGCTTACCGAAAAAATACGCAGAAAGCCGTATTCGGTCGTTCTGTTCGACGAGATAGAGAAAGCGCATCCCGACGTATTCAATATGATGCTCCAGATACTCGACGACGGTATTCTTACCGATTCGCAGGGCAGACGCGTAAGCTTCAAAAACGCCGTAATTATAATGACTTCAAACGTAGGCGCGAAGCTGATTACCGATAAACAGGCGTCGTTGGGATTCTCCTCGGGCGGAAGTACGATGTCGTTTGAAAAAATCCGCGAAGCGGTCATGGGCGAGCTTAAAAACACGTTCAGACCCGAATTTTTGAACCGCGTCGATGATATCATAGTATTTTCAAGGCTCTCGAAAGAGAATATCCGCGAGATTGCGAAGAAAATGCTTGACAACGTAAAATACAGAGTAGCGGAAATGGAAATAGATATGGAATTTACCGACGCGGCGGCGGACAAAATCGCGGACGTGGGCTTTGACGAGGTATACGGCGCAAGACCTTTAAGACGCGCGGTAAGAACGAATATAGAGGATAAGCTCTCCGAACTGCTCCTTGAGGGAAAGATACAGGCAGGAAAGAAATATGTCTGCGACGTAAAAGACGGAGAATTTGTGTTTGAGGAAACGCCGGAAAACGCCGAACGTCCGTAAACTCCGTAAATTTTTCAAAAAAAATGCCGAGCGTCAAAAATCGGACGCCCGGTATTTTTTTGGTATAAATATACCCGCTATGTTTTTATAAAACGTCTATCGACGCCGAAACGCGGAGAATTTTTCTTGCGTCGGCGGCTGTAACTACGTTATCTCGGTTCACATCTGCGGCAATAAGCTGTTCATTTGAAGGATTTTCCAACTGCGCGGATATTCTGAGAGCAAGTCTTGCGTCCGCCGCTGTTATAATTCCATCGTTGTTGACGTCGCCGAGCATAACGGGATTTTCAATCGCGGGAATTGTACGCTCGTTTATTACTTCGCCGCAAACGGTGCATTTCTGCTGTTCAAGACCTTCCTTGCCGATTTCGGCGGGAGTTATAACTTCCCATTCGCCCGGAGTGTGACCCGTCGCGGGGATTTCGGTTTGAGCAGTCAGTATCGCGCTACATACGGAACATTTCGCACCGTTTGTCAAGCCCGTTTCCGTGCATGTCGCTGCCTTACCCTTTACCGTTTCGGACTTGTGACCCGTCGCGGGAATTGTTTCGGTGTAATTGTCGCCGCATTCGGAGCAGGTGTAGGTTGCGTAACCGTCCTCGGTGCAAGTCGCGGGAGTGATTTCTGCTGTGTAGTTATGTTCGTGCGCGGGAGGTGTGATAACTTCGTCGCCAAGGTCTGCGCCGTTGAAAATAACATTGTAACCGTTATATTCTTCCCTCGGCACAAATTCAAACGTCAATGATTCGCTTTCCGCTGTTTTCTGGTCAATATAAAGGAGATTGTCCGACGCAAGCAAATCTGCCGCATTTTCATCTTTGACTATCAGCATAATATAACTGTTGCCGATAACCGCGCCGGTCAGAGTTTCGCTTGTTGTCGATACGGGAACTTCCGCAACGGGCATAATATACACAAGCGACATTGTCATCGCCGCCGCAGGATCGTAGTCATATATAATATTGACGTTCGTTAAATGTTCATTATCAGAACCAATAGAAATATTATCCCACTGTTCGCTACTTCCTGTATAATAAACTGTTTGAAGTGAATCACATTCATAAAATGCCTCATCGCCGATACTTGTTACGCTGTTGGGGATGGTTATGTATGTCAGCGAAGAACAAAAAGAAAAAGCAGTTGGTGAAATAATGGTAGTGTCTTCCGGGATGGAATATTCTGCTCTCGTATTACCTATGGGATATTGCATTAAATTATTTTTATTCTTATCAAACAGAACACCGTATTCATCATTTAAATAATTTTTATTATTTTTATCTACTGTTATGTTTTTAAGTTCTGTGCATCCACCAAATACACAATCTTCAATCATCATAACGTTGGCAGGAATAGTAACATTTGAAAAACCGCAACTGATAAATGCACCGTAACCTATATTTGTAACGCTATTAGGAATTGTTATATTTTTAATTGAAGTGCAATAAGAAAACGACCAATCAATAATATTATTAACAGTATTGGGAATTGAATATTCTGTTCTTGTATTCCCTATAGGATATTGTATTAACTCTGTTTTATTTTTATTAAATAATACACCATATTCATCGCTTGAGTAATTTTGATTATTTATATTTACTGATATATTTGCAAGTGAAGTATCATAATAGAATACATTCTCCCCTATACTTGCAACACTTTTTCCTATTGTTACATTTGTAAGGTTTTCACAAACTGAAAACGCAAAAGAATCTACGTTTATAACACTATCGGGAATATATATATTTATAATGTTAGTGCCTTGGAATGCAGAAGCACCAATGTATTTTACATGATTACCTATAGTTACGTTTGTAAGTGCCTCACATAAATCAAAAGCTTCAGCATTGATACTTGTAACGCCATTACCAATTATTACATTAGTAAGAGATTCACAATTATGAAATGCACGATTATCAATAAAAGTAACGCCGTCGGGAATGGTTACGCTTGTAAGTCCGGGACATGCGGCAAATGCCGCATCGCCAATACGTGTAACGCTGTCGGGAATGGTTACGCTTGTAAGTGAGCAGTATTCAAATGCAGCATTGCCGATACATGTCACACCGTTTTTAATTGTTACCTTGTCTATTTCCTTATGATTTGAATACCATGGAGCTTCAAAAGAATAATAATTCTTCATTTCTCCGTTACCGCTTATAACAAGTTCCCCGTCGTTATAGAGCGTCCAGTTGACGTTATCGCCATCCGCGCCGCAGTCGCCGCTGTCTAATATTCCGCTTGTATTCGGTTTATCTTCATCATCCTGACTATGGTCAGGCTCATATATTTCATCTGTTTTTATTGTAATACTTTTTGCAGTGTTAGCCGTTATTGTTTTCTTATATATTTTTCCTGTACTTGTTTTTACAACAATTGTTCTTTCGCCGTTTTCGACATATATTGACGCTTTACCTTTACTGTTCGTTTGTTTTGCGTCATCTTCATGCGATTCTTGATATACTTTTGCCTTTTCAACCGGCGTGCCGTTGGGGTCTTTTACGCTGACTTCAATTTTGAAACTTCTTCCCGGACAAATACCCTTGCCGAATCCAAATGTATCGGATAAATAGAAATTGAGTATTTTTAAGCTGAAGGAAAAACCGGTAAATTCTTTTTTGATAATTTTTAGAACTTCGCCGGTGATTTTACCCTCCGCCTTGAGATTTACCGTTCCTTCAAGACAGAAACCGCATGAATGCTTTTCACTGTCGTCGTTTATAAATTCTTGCTTTGCTTTTACTTCTATTCCCGCCGACGCTTCGGCTACGGCTTTGACAAGGAACAGGGCGTTTGCTTCCGCGCTTATGCCGATGGATATTGAAGCGGAAGCCTCTTCGGAAACTTGCGGATCAAATGTGAGCTTTGGCGGTGTTTCTGTTTGAGAAAGACCGGAATCGGCATCATATACAATGCCAAAAGATGCTTCGGCTAATGTAAACGAAACCTTAATTTTTGATACTGTAACTTTAAAAATTAATTTCGGACCTATTTTTGCGGTAACTACTTTTGCATCTATTCCAAGATAACCAAGGGGTATCTCATTTTTTATCACGCCGCTTATTGATATCGATATTTTCGCATCGTATTTTACATTAAGTTCAATGCGATTAATGTTTTCGTCTTTGTCAATATAAACCTTTAATTCGATTTTTGCTCCAAACTCGACCTCGCCCGCAATCTTGACCTTAATATTTGATGTTATTTCAAACTCTTTATCAACCGAATATTTATCGTTAGCTGACAATTTGTCCGAAACGTCCCCCGCCGTAATAGCTCTTGTCTTTGGAGTTATATCTTCATGCGTAACGCTTTCATCCATACCCTCCGCGTCAAAAGTCGTTTCGGATGAGGATATGTCAATTTTTACAAAATCAAACATTTCAGAGGGATCGGTATTTCCGTCCGATTTTATTGTAACGGTATCTCCGTCAACATTTATGTCTTTGACTTTTGCAACTATGTACTCGTTTTCTCCGCTGCCGTAAGGATAGTAAAAAATATCGCCCGGTTTAAGTCCTTTTATTTGCTTGTCTGCGTTATTGATAACATATGTTCCGTTTGCGTAATCGTCTGTTGTAACTGTGTTTACACCATCTTGTTTGTCAACAATTTTTGTATCGTCTGTTACGACAAGGAAATTGTTATTTTTGCTTTCATCAATATTTATAACTTTATCGGAGTCGAAATCATCCGTTGTCTTCGCCATAAATTCTTCAAATTCTTTTGTATGTTCTTTATTAACATACATATTGCAGAGCGGCGCATTTTCACTGTTAAGAAGAAAAGCCTTTATATAGTAGTAATCCGGCATTACGTCTATATCAAAATCCAATGTTACCGTAGATTCGGTCGGTTCGTCGGATTTTTCAAGGGTAGCGTTTGCGCTTGTAAGCATTTTTTTGCCGTTATTGTCATAAACAGCCACAACAAGTGAACAACTCTCATAGTTGATAACGTTTGCAGTAGCCGTCTTGTTCTGAACGGTTACGGAATTTATTATGTAATTTGATGTTTCTTCGTTTTTTTCTTCGTTTGCGGCATTCAGAATAATATCGCCTACGGCATTATTAGCCTGATATTCTACATCCCCGTTTGCTTCTACATTGGAATTTTTTCCGTTGTCCTCGGCGAATGACGATAACGGTACAATCGTTATCATCATAAGAACCGCAAGCATTACCGAAATGATTCGCTTTGTGATTTTCATAAAATCATCCTTTCATTTTAAAAAAGTGTGTCGCAATGAAAACGACACACATAAAAATGTATCTCTTCATTGCTGCGACACAATTGTCTATAAAGATTCAGTATATTGCATACTTTAGGATAATAGAACGATAGAGAATACACTTTTTACAAAATGTATCCTAAACGTATGCATACAAATCTATTCAATTATGTCGCAAATTTAGTTTACCACATTTATCCTGATTATGCAATAGCGAAACACAAAAAAGACGAAAAACCCGGCCGGAATTTCGTCTTTTTCTGTTATGATATTAAGGCTTGTTCTAATACTATTTATTCCGTCTTAATGGAGCTGAATATATTGATTATCATTTCGATTACGTCATGAAGTCTATCGAAAATCTGTTCAAATCTCGACTGAACGTCAACCGTTACTTCAAGCGGGTCGGTCGGGTTTCCGGCGCTGCTGTAGGCAACAACTTCAAACGTTTCAGTACCGGAGGTCTTGCCTGCCGTAAAGTCGTAATCCCATGATTTTACGCCGTCAGCGGTTTCGGCAAGTTCTATTTCTTCGCCGTTTACTGTAACTTTCGCTACGTCTTCCGAGGTTTTAACGTTAATTTCGGAATCGGCATTTCTAAGGATTTTTGAGTAAGCCGGAGCTGCGCTTATCGAATCGGCAATAAAGAAGCCTTTAGACATATCGTGTGTTGACATCAGGCTTACAACGTTTGCCGCGCTCTCTGCCGCAGTTTGCGATACTGCCAATGATATTTCAGCATTTGTAACGTTGCTCTCGCTTTGCGCCAATACCTCTATATCGCAGAGCGCAAGTCTGCCGCCTCCCTCATTGTTTGCTATAACAATCGGTTTTTCTGTTATCCAACCGCTGCCTGTTGTATCAGTTATCCAACTATAATAATCATTTGGAATCTCATAGTAAAGTGTTGTGGCGGTGCTTACATCAAAAGGTGCTGCCTTTGCTTCGGCACTTGTGCCTATAACAACTTTTGCGGGAGCGCTTTCAAGTTTATGCATACTTACCTTGATTTTTGAGATATTTTCAGGAACTACGTTTGTCTTGATTTGGAACGTTATAGCCTGACCTGCATTAAGGTAAACCTCGTTTTTGGGACCGTATTTTACGAAATCATCCCATGAACCGCCACCGGACATTCCATCTATGAACCATGCGCCGCCGAGTAACGTATCTTTGTCAGTATCTCCGGCAATTTCCGAGTTTATTATAAGCGGACGCAGAGAGCCGTGGAAAAGGGATTTTTCGGTGTTCGTGTAGTAAACAGTTTCGTTTTCCGTTGAAATCGGGTCGTAAATTCTTATAGCGTCGAGATAGAAGTTATAAGAGCCGGCATTCGCATGGTCGAAAATCGTGCTGAATTTGGGCGTTATAATCACCGTATATGTGCCGTATGTAAGTCCCGTTTTCTTAATAAGCGGAATCTGGTAAAGAGTGTTATCGCTATCGCCGCTTGCTGCCGTCCATGTTCCGTTATCGAATGTATATCCGTAATAAGAATCTATAAGCATTGATGACTCAAGCTTTTCGGACAACGGTTCTTCTCCATCGGTAACCGTGCCTTTGTATACTTTAACTTCAACAGTACCTGTTGTATTACTCAGCAAGCTGATTACTTCAAAGCCCGTGCCGGAGAACGTAAACCGGGCGTAAGGCCAACTGCCTACGTTTCCTTCGGTACCTTTGCAGTATACCGGATTGGGATTGTTAGACGCGCTTACGTCAACATAATGCGCCGAACCCATACTGTAATCGGCTGAATTATTATATTCTTCTTCGCCGGTATTATTGTCTATATCTATCTTGGGAAGACTGTTGTCGTTTATTTCTTGCCATTTACCCGTTTTATTACCATCGTCAACATCCGTCGGAGTTTTGCCGTCTTTATAGGTTATAAGTCCGACGTTGTCCTCGTAGTATATATTTGCTGCGGGTACTACCGTTACGGTGCTGTAAGCGTACGTTTTCTGTCCGTTTGCGAACGTATATTCAACCGCATAAACAATTTTTTCAATTTCTCCCGCGACAGAGCCCTCATTTGGCGTGTATGTTATTGTCGTATCATCAATTGAATTACCTTTAATTAACTTAAATGCTCCTGCCGATTGCTCCTCACCAATATTATTGGTATTCGATGGGGCGAGGTTGTCGGCAGCTTCAAAGGTTTTTATTCCGACTACCGCTTGTGATTCGCCATCAATCGGTTTTATATCAAAATCGTTATTGGTCGGATGAATTTCAAGAGGAAGCCCAAAATTAACAACATAGGTATCTTCGGAAACAGAATCTTCGGCTAACATCCAGTTCGCGGTAAGAGTAGCGTCCTTATCATTGAACGTATAGGTATAAGTATCACCGGATTGAGCGAGTGTTCCGCCTTGTACCGTTTCTGTCCAGCCTTTAAATGTGAAACCGTCTTTTGTTACAGTAGGCAACGTAGTCGTGTCGCTTAACCATTTTGTTTCGGTTGGTTGATAGATATCGTTCGTTAAACCGCCGTTTAAGTCTATTTTAAGTGTAGATTCTGTCCAGTATTCAACCGAAATTTCTTCAACACCGTTACCGTCGGTATATTGATGAGCTGTTGCGTTATTTTTATTTGACGCGCTTGCATATTCACTGTGATTTGGAGTATAGGATTCATTAACAGGAACTAAAACATATTCCGTATATTCAGATGCTCCGGCAGCGCGTGTGCTATTATAAAGTTTATGAGTAACCTTTAATACCTTGTTTGTAATATTGCTTTTAAGATTTGTATAAGAATCGTTAAGAGCCGTATAAGCATCGTAAATTGCAGACTGTGTTGTTTTTTGAGCGGCGAGAGCTTTATATGCTTCTTCAAGCTTTGTCTTATATTCTCCCCATGCAGATGTATTGTAATGCTCACTTAACTGCGCGGGGATTGTGTTCCGCACAAGCTCACGAAGCTCCGTTTTGTCGAAAATATAGAAATCCATTGTCAGCTGAAATGATGCGCCTTTATCACCGCCATTCGTATGCACAAGACGGTAGTGTGTGCTTACTCCTCCGTAATCTCCGAAATATGCGGTTGCCGGTTCGATTCCCGTATTGCTGCCTTTGAACATAAAGCCGGTTATGGGAAAATAAGAACTGCCTTTATTTATAGCGCCGTCACCACTTCCCTCATTCCAACCTCTGCGTGTAACCAAATTTCCAGTTCCGGCAACATATCCGTCGTTTGAAATTGCTTCTCGGCTTTTAACTGTCCAAGTCGTAAGATTTTGACTGCCCGACCAATTCGAGTTATAATCTTGAACATTTTCCATATAAAATGAAAAGACAGAATTGTTGTCGTAATTTCCGCCGAGAACGATAGCACCCGGCGTTGTTCCGCTTTGATTTGTCGGATTTAAGTGCGTTGCGTCATCAGCCCAACTGTCGGCTCTCATTCTGAATCCGATATCCTGCCATCTTTTTCCCGTTTCACCGGTTTCCTGCAAGGTATAATCGGGAATATCCGTCGAATCAACAAACAGTTGAAAATGAACGTGCGCGTCATTTACGGAGCCGTTTCCGCCATACCATGTCTGATTAATAATGCCTTTGTCGACTTGAAAATCAAGCGCAAGATCTATTTTGTGGCTGTTGTTTATTTTTCTGTAAATAGATAATCCGGTATTTTCCGTTTTATAGCCGTCTTCTCTTGAATCCACAGGGTTCTTTGGTAAATTTCTTGAATCGTCATTTGTTTGCCATGCGCCTATATATGCCGGCTGTGTGAACGTTGTGTCTGCGGTGCTATCCGATGTATGTACGTGTTCAAGAGTATAAGTTACGGTAAAATCATATACTCCGCCTAATGTAAATATTGTAACTGTTGAATCAGCAGAAAAACCGGTTTCACTAATGTTTGTAATACCGGTAAGCTCATATGCCGCATATCCACCTGCTTCTATCGTATCACCGGATGTAAAGCCTTTAAGATTCGCAACACTATTTATCTCTTTAATTGTTGCCGTTACGGGCGATTTGTTTTCTATTTTAATGTAGTATGTATTTCCCGAATCAACGTCAATAAAATCAACCGCCGTATCGTCGTTGTTCGGGTCTGTTACAAACAACACCTTTAAGCCTTGGAGGTCGTCTGCGGTCTCGGCTGTTGCGGCAACGTCATTTTCCGCTGCGGGGGGGGGTAGAACCGATTCGGCTGTATCCGCTTTATCCTCCGCCGAGGCGGTAAGACCCGCGAAAGACATTAAACCTGCCGAACCTATTGACATATAGGACAGCAGCATTACGAATACAAGCATGAATGAAATTGTTTTTCTTACTGTTTTTCGCATAACATAGAATCTCCTTTTAAATTTATACGGTAATAAGCTTAAACGTTATATATTGAATATCGGGACAACCAAATACACAACAGATAATACAATTTTTAAGACAATCGCCGCATATTTTTAATTATAATTACTATTATTATATTTTTATTAACTGTCTTTGTCAAGTTTTTTAAGAAAATTTTTATGAAATTGTAATAAAAATACAAAAACTTTATTATTTTTTCATAAAAGAAAAAAGCTCCTTGTTATGTTTTCCATAGTGTATTTTACTTTTATTGCCAAAATAAAAACCATCGGCTGAACCGATGGTTTTCTCAGTCTGTCAAAAAAGTAGTTTTTTGTCAAAAAAAACTATGCTGCGTTTATTAAGGCAAAAGGAGATTTCGCGCTCTGCGGAGCGCGACACGGTGACGCTGTCCCCGTGACCCCTGCAAGCCTTTGTAAAGGCTTGACCGAAACTTTTATACTCTTTTCAACAAGTTTTTCGACAAGATATGAAAACCATCGGCTGAACCGATGGTTTTCTATTTTTCTATATTATTTTCTATATTAAAATATTAATATTTCTTTATTAAAATATTAATATTTCTTTCTCGGGGTATAGCCCGTATGGAGGACTTCGTGAGCCTTATGGCTGTTGGGTTTGCCGAAATACTCGGCGTATACCGCCTTGATATCGGGATTTTCGTGGGATTTTCTTACGGGAAGATTTCTGTCGTCCTCATAAAGTCCCGCCGCGCGCATCGCCTTTATATCGTAATTATTCCTTACGGACGCGTGCTGTATCGGCTGACCGCCGCCGTTTACGCAGCCGCCGGGACACGCCATGACCTCGATAAAGTCATACTGTTTTTCGCCCGATTTTACCATATCGAGAAGCTTTCCGGCGTTCGCGGTGCCGGAGCATACGGCAACTCTTATCTCATTGCCGGCAATAGTATACGTCGCTTCCTTGATGCCCTCGGTGCCTCTTACCTCGTTAAATTCAAGTTTTTCAAGCTCTTCACCCGTGAGTGTTTCGTAAGCGGTACGCAGAGCCGCCTCCATAACGCCGCCCGTCGCGCCGAAAATCGTACCCGCGCCCGAGCCGAGACCGAACGGTGAATCAAACTCGCCGTCGGGAAGCATATTAAAGAGTATGCCGGCTTTCTTTATCATTCTCGCGAGCTCTCGCACCGTGATAACAACGTCTATATCGGGAAGTCCCTCAACAGCCGTATGGTCAAGTCTTTCCGCCTCAAACTTTTTAGCGGTACAAGGCATTACGCTTGCGACAAATATATTTTTCGGGTCGATACCCATCTTCTCGGCGTAATAGGTCTTAGCCGTCGCGCCGAACATTCCCTGCGGAGATTTGCAGGTGGAAAGGTGGGGTATCATCTCGGGATAATAATGCTCGCAGTATTTGACCCAGCCGGGAGAACAGGACGTAATCATCGGAAGATTATCGTTATTTTTATATCTGTCGATAAACTCGTTGGCTTCCTCCATGATTGTAAGGTCGGCGCCGAAATTGGTGTCGAAAACCTTATCGGCTCCGAGAGCGCGTATGGCGGAAACCATCTTGCCCGTGACGATAGAGCCTATCGGATAGCCAAACTCTTCGCCAAGACCCACTCTTACAGCCGGAGCAGTCTGAACAAGAACTATCTTTTCGGGGTCGTTTACGGCGTCAACAAATTTCTGAGTATCGTCTCTCTCGTAAAGCGCGCCCGTGGGACAAGCGGTAATGCACTGTCCGCATGAAATACACGCCACGTTGCCGAGAGGATATTCAAACGCGCAGCCGATGTTCGTATCGAAGCCTCTGTCGTTCGCGCCGATAACCGCCGCGCCCTGATTCTTTTCGCATACCGCTACGCAGCGGCGGCAGAGAATACATTTTGTATTATCACGGCGCATATGAGATGCGGACGCGTCGATATCATATTTGTTTTCGGCGCCCTTAAACGCATATTCGTCCTCAATGCCGTAATCGTGGCAGAGCTTTTGAAGTTCGCAATTACCGCTGCGCACGCATGAAAGGCAATCCTTTCTGTGGTTTGAAAGGAGAAGCTCGAGAGTCATTTTTCTCGATTCGATAACCTTGGGAGAATTTGTAAAAATCTCCATACCCTCGTTTACGGGGTATACGCAGGCGGCTACAAGGCTCCTCGCGCCCTTGACCTCGACTACGCATATACGGCACGCGCCGATAGCGTTGATTTCTTTAAGATAGCAAAGAGTGGGAATGTTTATTCCCGCTGCTCGGGCAGCCTCAAGAATAGTGCTGCCGGCAGGAACGGTATAGTCTTTACCGTTGATTTTAACATTAACATCAGCCATTTTATCCGTTCCTCCTTATTTCTTTACGATTGCGCCGAACTTACATTTTTCCATACAAGCGCCGCACTTGATACATTTTGCGGGATCTATCGTGTGCGGATTTTTGACCGTACCCGAGATTGCTCCGACGGGGCATACTCTCGAACACGCCGTACAGCCTCTGCACTTGTCGGCGTCTATGCTGATTGTGAGCAGGTTTTTGCAAACTCCTGCGGGACATTTTTTATCAACTACGTGCGCCACATACTCGTCGCGGAAGCGTGTGTACGTTGAAAGCACGGGATTGGGAGCCGTCTGACCGAGACCGCAGAGGGAATTGTCCTTTATGTAGTGACAGAGCTTTTCCATCTTGTCAAGGTCTTCAAGAGTGCCGTTGCCGCTCGTGATTTTTTCAAGTATTTCATAAAGTCTTCTTGTGCCTATACGGCAGGGCGTACATTTGCCGCAGGACTCGTCAACCGTGAACTCAAGGAAGAATTTCGCGATATCTACCATACAGGTGTCCTCGTCCATGACGATAAGTCCGCCGGAGCCCATCATCGCGCCCTGCGCGACAAGGTTATCGTAGTCTATCTCTATATCGAGCATAGATGCCGGAATACATCCGCCGGAGGGACCGCCCGTCTGAGCCGCCTTGAACTTTTTACCGTTAGGTATGCCGCCGCCGATGTCCTCTACTATCTGGCGGAGAGTAGTACCCATGGGAACCTCAACAAGACCGGTGTTGTTTATCTTGCCGCCGAGAGCGAATACCTTTGTACCCTTTGACCTCTCTGTACCCATGGAGTTAAAAAACTCCGCGCCTTTAAGTATAATCTGCGGGACGTTCGCGAACGTTTCAACGTTGTTTTCCGTAGTGGGCTTGCCGAAAAGACCTTTAACCGCGGGATACGGCGGTCTGGGACGGGGTTCGCCTCTGTTGCCCTCAATTGAAGTCATAAGGGCTGTCTCCTCGCCGCATACGAACGCGCCCGCGCCGAGACGGACAAACAAATCGAAATCAAAGCCCGAATTAAATATATTCTTACCGAGAAGTCCGTAAGCTCTCGCGTCCTCGATAGCTTTTTTAAGACGCGCCACGGCTATGGGATATTCCGCTCTTACGTAAACGTAGCCTTCGCTTGCGCCTGTAGCGTAGCCACAGATAGCCATAGCCTCAACAATACAATGGGGGTCGCCCTCAAGAACGGAACGATCCATGAACGCGCCGGGGTCGCCCTCGTCGGCGTTGCATACTACGTATTTCTGGTCAGCCTTGTTAGCTGCTGTAAAGCTCCACTTTTTGCCTGTGGGGAATCCGCCGCCGCCTCTGCCGCGAAGTCCGGAATCGGTTATAGTCTGTATAACCTGCTCGGGAGTCATCTCCGTAAGAGCCTTTCCGAGAGCGGCGTAACCGTCCATCGCGATATATTCGTCGATGCTTTCGGGATTGATAACACCGCAGTTGCGCAGAGCCACACGCTTCTGCGACTTATAAAAGTTTGTGTCGTTAAGTGAAACGTGCCGGATTTCATCTTTAACCTTTTCGTCAACGTCGGAATAAACAAGACGCTCGACAATACGTCCTTTGAGAAGATGCTCCGAAACTATCTCCGCTACATCTTCTTTCTGAACTCTGCTGTAGAACGTGCCGTCGGGATATACGATAACTACGGGGCCTAACGCGCAAAGACCGAAACAGCCGGTTCTTACTATTTTGATTTCATCTGACAGACCGTTTTCTTCAATACGGTTCTCAAATTCTTCGATAAGTACCTTACTGCCGGACGACGTACAACCCGTACCGCCGCATATCAGAACCTGGGAACGAATCATATTTTTATACCTCCAACTTATAATACAACTTTTTCAATTGACAATTGACAATGTACAATTGACAATTATTCTTTCAATTGACAATTGACAATGTACAATTGACAATTATTCTTTCAATTGACAATTGATAATGTACAATTGTCAATTATTAATTGTCAATTAAACGTTTGTTATAGTGTACTCCTCTATAACCTTGCCGCCTTTAAGATGCTTTTCAACTACCTCTTTCGCTTTTTCGGCGGTCATTTTAACGTACGTTACCTTTTCCTTTCCCGCTTCAAAGACCTCTACTACGGGTTCATACTGACACACGCCTATACAGCCGGTCTGCGTTACCGTAACCTTATCGGAAAGTCCCTCTTTGCTTATTTCCTCAACAAACGCGTTGAGAACGGGTCTTGCTCCCGCCGCGATGCCGCAGGTAGCCATACCTACAACTACTCTTAATTCTCCGCTGCCCTCGCGCAGAACTACTTTGCTCTGCATTTTCTCCTTGATTGCAGCAAGCTCAGCCAATGATTTCATAATCTATCTTATCCTTTCGTCATATTAATGTACAATGTACAATTGACAATTGACAATGTACAATTATTTGATGATGTTAAGGCACTACCGCACAATTAGCGGCTACCGCCTTTGCCGTGCATCTGTACCGATATTTTCCGTCATTTTTGCCAAAAGTTTCTTGAAATACGCCAGTATTCCTGCGTCACTTTTGTCAATCTGACGAAAAATCTCCCGGCACATCTGTACGACAATAATTATGCGGTATTGCCTCAAATTTTAACATTTAATTGTCAATTGTCAATTATCAATTGTCAATTGTCAATTGTCAATTAAATAATATATTCTTTTATCGAAAATTTCAAGTAAAACTGTATTCCAAATCAGAATATTGTTCCCTTAAAAAGTCCGTTATCCACATAATGACCTCGATATTATCAAGAGGCACGTCGCCAAGAACAGCTTTAAGCTCGTCGGTATCGAGCGTTACTTCGCCGTTCGGAACGGTGTGCGTAAATATCCATCTTATATCGGGACTTCCCTGTATAAGAGTAGTCACTGTTGATATTATATCGCCCGGCGGCGTAAAGTCAACATTATTTTTATAAAAAAGCGCTTCGGTAACTGTTCCGTGTGAATCGGGATATTCGCTCTCGTGCTTCGATTCTATATTGAAGCTGCCGCCCGTCTGTTCCGCCGCGAGCTTTAAAAAGGGGATTCCCATACCGACTTTTCTCGTCGTTCTCGTTGTGCTGAATGGGTCGGTAACTGTCGCCAGAAAATCGCTTTTCATGCCGCAGCCGTTATCGGAAATCGAAATTTTAAAAATATCATCTGTCTCGGTAAGAGTTATCCTGACCTCGTCCGCATTGGCTTTAACGGAATTTTTGGCTATATCGAGAATATTCAATGAAAGCTCTTTCATAATTTAAGCTCCTACTTTCATAATTCCGCTCCTAAAATCTCAAAAAGTTTCTTTCGCACAAGAGAACTGCTGTACGGTTCGTCGTCTATTTCAAAATACTCTTTTTTCTCCTTTATATCCCACAAAAAGTGGGCGTCGGAGGAAACTACCTTGATTTTATCCTTTAGCGCGGGATATTTTTCATTATAACCGTCGATTTTACCGCCGTCGCGGAACTCGGCAACCTTAAACGCCATATATTCGGGGAACGTGCCGAGCGTGGCTATAATTCCGTTGGATTCCCTGTCAACGTGCGCCGGATAGCATATTCCGCCGTGAGATTTTGTTATTTCGTATACGTCGTCAATCGTTATATCGGTGGCGTTCGATAAAAGATATTCGTCCTCGCCGATGATTTCATCGTTTTCGTCAAGTATGTACTGGTCGCCGAAGATATCCTTTCTGTTCGGGATAAGCATACGGTGTTTTTCTACAAACGAATCAAATTCCATAGCGCTTTCAAGCTCCGGAAAAAGGCACACGGCGTGGATATCCTCCGCCGTCGTAAGCTCCATTCCGGCGACAGGGATTATTCCGTTTTTTTTCGCCGCCTTAAAAAACGCGGGACAGTTTTTGCTTGTGTTATGGTCTGTGAGAGCCATTATGTTAAGCCCGTTCAGCGTTCCCATTCCGGCTATGTTGTTTGGGGTCATATCGTTGTCGCCGCAGGGCGAAAGACATGAATGAATATGCAAATCGTAGTAATATTTATTCATACGAATCTATAACAAATATTGAAATATGAAAATCTTATACAAGCGTTGAAATCGCGGACGCCGTTTCGTACGCCGCCTTGTCGGACATAAGTATATTTACGCCCTTTAGTTCGGCGGTGCTTTTTATTTTATCGTCTACAGCAACGCCCTCCGCGAGAATTATACAGGCAACATCTGTAAGCGACGCGACCGCCACAATATTGATATTTGACATTATCGTTATCCATGCCTCGTCCGCTTTTGCTCTGCCCATGACCCAACTGAGCAAATCGCCTATATAACAGCCATGCACCTCTCTGCCGCCGTCGGGCAAAGCAACGGGAACAAATCCGCAGGCTGAACAAAGAGAAGAAACAGTCATAACACACCTCCAATTGACAATTGACAATGTACAATTGACAATTGACAATTATTTTGATATAGCCTTGCTTGATTTCACAATTGAAGTCAGAAGCTTTGATAATTCATTACAATCCCTATAAATCCCAAAAAACTCATTATCCGTCAAATAACCCGTTTCATTAAGCAATTCAAGCCAATACTCAGTTTCGCACGCCTCTTTTAATGCGATATTCATTTTAAACACAAAATCGGCTTTACTGAAAGCGTTTACGCCTTCACGCACGTTAGCTCCTATACTTGTTCCGGAACGCAACAATTGCTTAGACAAAACATATTCCTTTTTTGTATCCTGCAAGTAAATGTTTAATTTTATAATTCTTATCGCAAAGGCTTTACTCTTGCTTAAAATAATATTTTTACTATCCATAACTTTTTTGCAGATTAATTGTCAATTGTACATTGTCAATTGTCAATTGTCAATTGTTAAGAACTTTGCATTTTGTCACGTCATCTACGTTTCCTCTTACAAGGTCCTCTGCGAAAGCTCGGCAAGTCGGAGAGCCGCAGGCTCCGCAGTCTATCCCGGGCAGATTCTCCCTTATAGACTGGATTTTCGCCATCATTCTCATGGATTCGCTGAAATTCTCGCTCAATCTTGATATTGGAGTATAGGTGGGAAGCTCGGAACAATAGCAATCTTCGGGAACATAATGCATATCGTGAGGGAGCCTGTTAAGCGAAACGGGCAGATATCTCCTTACGGACTGCAACCTCGTCCTCGCGATAAACGGATTTTCTATCGTCATAACTCCGCCGACGCATCCGCCTGTGCAGGCATTCAGCTCCACAAATTCAAGCTGAGGAATATTGCCGTTTTCAATAGCGTCGAGAACTTTATTTACGTTTTCTATTCCGTCGGCTGCAAGATAGCGGTCGTTCAGTATAGCGGAGGACTCCCCGCCGCTCGAAGCCCAGCCGATGCCTATCATGCCCGACTGAGATGCTATCTGCGGCGATTCGCCTTTTTTCATAGCTCCGAGCAGTTTAAAATATATATCTTTCAGCGAAACAACAACGTCGATTTTACTTTTATAATTGCCGAAACCGTTTCTTATGTAGCTTACCTTTGCCGCGCACGGCGATATAAAAAACAATCCGATTTCTTCGGCTTTAAGCTCGGGATGCTCCTTCTGAGCTTTTTTTCTCGCCATCATCGCGGCTATTTCCATAGGGGGAAGTATCGGCATTATGTTGTCTCTGAGGTACGGATATCTAAGCGTGATAAGCCTTACGACAACGGGACAAGCCGAACTGATTACGGGCTTTTTAATGCCCTCGGTTTTTAAGTAAAGACGCGTGTATTCGGTAACAAGCTCCGCCGCCTGCGCCACCTCGAAAACATCGTCAAAGCCGATATCGAGAAGCCCCTGCAAAACGGTATCGACGTCTTCAAGATTATCGAACTGACCGTAAAGCGACGGCGCTGGAAGCGCGATTTTCCACTTATAATGGCTGTAATGCTCCATCTTGCTGCACATCGCTTTTTTCGCGTTGCTCGGGCATACCCTTATACACTCGCCGCAGTCTATGCACCGTTCTTCATTTATAACGGCGTGTCCGCCGCGTATCCTGATAGCTTCCGTCGGACAATGGCGCAGACAAGTCGTGCAGCCCGTGCATTTGCTCACGTCAAGCTCAACAGAATGTTTATACATAAAAACTCCCAGCTTTTTTAAACAATCGTAAATTGAAAAAAAAGAAAATTTTATAATTTTACCGTCATTTTAATAGTCGTGCCTTCTCCGACTTTTGAATCTATCGTCATTTCGTCGGTATATCGCTTCATATTAGGCAGTCCCATACCCGCGCCGAAACCGAGGGAACGGACGCTGTCTGGCGCGGTGGAATAGCCCTCCTGCATTGCGAGCTCTATATCGGCTATTCCCGGGCCGTGGTCGGCGAGGATTATTTCAATTCTGTCCTCGCTTACTATAACGTCCGCATCGCCGCCGCCCGCGTGGATAACCATATTGATTTCGCCCTCATACATAGCTATTGAAACCTGACGGATTATCTCGGGCGGAATACCGAGCCGCCGCAGGTTCTTCTTTACCTGAACAGACGCCTGACCTGCCGAGGTAAAATCCTCACCGTCAACGTCGTAATGAAAAGTCAATGATTCACTCATGTGATTTCCTGCCGTTTCCGATAAGTCCGTTTACATAAAGCTTTCCGCAGGCTTCGTAAAGACGCAAATCCGTTGTCAGAACGGCCATGCCGCTCTCTCTCGCGAGTTCTATCATTTCCTCGCTCGGCTGTTTCGACCTGACAAATACGATACAAACCATATCCATCATCTCGGCGGTTCTTATAACCTGAGAATTTACAAGACCCGTCAAAAGCACCGCCTGATCCTTTACGTAAGCGAGTACGTCGCTCATCATATCGCTTCCGCAGGCTGAAAACACGTCGTTTTCGAGCATATCATCGCCGCAGATAACCTTTGCGTCAAGAAGATTTACAATTTCACTTATTTTCATAACGGCAAAAACCTTTCGTTTGAGTATGTTCACACTAATACAATATGCGGATTTTTGAGCAAAATTTTGCCCGGACAAGGCAAAAATCAGCAGTAATACTTTGAGTATTTCAAGGATTTTTAACGCGGTACGACCGATATTTTGCCAAAAATATATGCGCTGTACCCGGTGTGAACACACTGCGGTATAAATTCGGATATCAGATTATAGATTAAGCGTATTTCGCAAGTATTCCGGGGATATCGTCGGGTACAAGTCTGCCGTATACGTCGTCGTTTACCATCATAACGGGTGCGAGTCCGCACGCGCCTATGCAGCGGCACGCCTGAATAGAAAATTTCCCGTCGCTTGTACATTCGTCGGCTTCTATGCCGAGAGATTCCTCTATTTTATCAAGAATTTTCTGTGAACCCTTAACATAGCAGGCCGTCCCGAGACAAACGGATATATTATATTTACCCTTGGGCGAAAGAGCGAACTGCGCGTAGAAAGTAGCGACGCCGTAAACCTTTTCGAGCGGCACGTCCATTCCCTCGGCAATCATAACCTGTACTTCTCTGGGCAGATAGCCGTATATCTCCTGCGCTTCCTGCATTACAGTCATAAGCTTGCTTTTATCGTCGCAATTCGCCGCTATAACCGCTTTGAGCTTTTCCTCCTGCTCGGGAGTGCCTGAGAAAGGAATTGAACTGATTTTCTTTTTCATTGAATTTATCCTCCATTCGATTATAAACGCGCGCGCAGAGCTTTCACACGCCGATACGCTGTACCGAAAATACCGTTTTTTACCGCTCTTTATTATAACAGCCGCGTTTAATTCATTTTCAATATAAAAATATACATTTGTATTGATTATATCACACATTTCAAAATAAATCTATACCTTTTTCTCTTTTTTAGCGAAAAAATGATATTTTTTTAACAAGGGAAATACTGATTAAATCACGTCTGTCGACTGAACGCGCATCTTGCACCGAAATTTTCCGCCATTTTTGCCAAAAGTTCCCCCAATACGTCAGTATTCCTTCCTCGCTTTTGCCAATCTGACGAAAAATCTCTTGGCACAATCTGCACGTTCGATTTAATCAGTGTTTCCCAAGTAATTTTTTCAAGACGCGGAGCTTTTTCAAAGGTATTGCCTTAAGTCAAAAAAATAACCGCAGACAGATTTCCACTGTCTGCGGTACAAATCATTTTTATTAAAGAAACGATGTAAAAATTACTTAAGCTCGACCTTGCCGCCGACTTCCTCAATCTTCTTCTTGAGTTCTTCAGCTTCGTCCTTGCCGATTGCTTCTTTAAGTGTTGTGGGATTGCCTTCAACAGCCGCTTTTGCTTCGCCGAGACCGAGGCCCGTGATTTCACGTACAACCTTGATAACCTTTATCTTGGAAGCCGCGTCGAATCCTGTAAGAACAACGTCAAACTCTGTTTTCTCTTCAACAGCCTCTGCGGGGCCTGCCGCAACAGCAACCGCTACGGGAGCGGCAGCGGATACGCCGAATCTTTCTTCTACTTCTTTAACAAGCTCTGAAAGCTCAAGAACCGAGAGCTCAGCAACTTCATCAACAATTTTGGTAATCTTTTCTGATGCCATTTTTAAAACCTCCATATTATTCCGAGAAAATTAATTAAAAATTCAGCCGCAAATTTCAATATTATTCGGCTGCGGGTGCTGCGTCCTCAGCGGGAGCAGCGGATTCTTCCGCCGGAGCTTCTTCGGCAGAGGCCGCTTCGGGTTCGCCGTCCTTTTCAACAATAGCGTTGATAGCTCTTGCGAAGGAAGCCATGGGAGCCTGGAAAGCCGCCGCGACTGTAGCGAGCAATACTTCGCGAGAGGGAAGCTTTGCGAGAGAATCAATTTTTTCAAGCGAGATTATTTCGCCCTCAAGGAAACCGCCCTTGATTTTAAAATTATCATGCTTGGAAGCAAATTCCGAGAGAATTTTAGCGGAAGCTACGCAGTCCTCATCGCTTACGGCGAGAGCCGTCGTGCCTTCAAGAACCGATGTAAGTCCCTCAAGAGGCGAACCCTTTAACGCGAGAGTGAGAAGAGTGTTTTTAACAACAGCGTAATCAACGCCGGCCTTTCTGAGGTCTGCTCTGAGAGCCGTATCGTCGGCAACAGTCGTACCCTTATAGTCAACGATAACGCCTGCTACAGCTTTTTCCAGCTTTTCGGAAAGAGTGGCTACCTGCTGTTTCTTCTGCTCTAAAACTTTAGCACTTGGCATTTTGTTTCACCTGCCCTTTGAGTATTTGGACGCTGTTCGGCGGAAAATGGAAAATATAGAAAATACCTTTCCGAAAGACGGAAAGGCATACAATCATTAAAAACCGTATCCCATTCCTCGGCAGGCGCATTGCTTACACGGAAAACCGTACCTGCTGTCTTTAGAACAGCTTTTTGAATGATAACATATCTTTTTACGATTGTCAATAGTTTTTATAAAAAAACTTAAACAATGTACAATTTACAATTGACAATTGACAATTAATTTGAAACCTACTTTTTCGGCTGAATAAAGTTTTCTTTCAATTCGAGTGTGAATACACTCTGTTTTATGAAAATCTATTGTTGTTCACGCCGCAGGCTATAAATCAAGCCCGCAGGGCTTCCGAAATTGTCAATTGTACATTGTCAATTGTCAATTAAAACAAGCGATAATTACAAATTAAGCGTTACTAATTATCTTTGTCTTTCACGAAGCGTTTTGCCCGTTTTACGCAGGTTTATTGCTCATTACGAATATAAGCGTACCGCCGTCGGCTATCATATCGTGGGTTATTTTTGAAGTATTAATCGTTTCGCCGTTAAGCATAACCTGTTTAACATAAATATTGTCCGCCGACTGATTTTCCGCTGTTATTTTAAGCGTCTTGCCGTTGCCGAGGTTAAGCTCCGCGCTGTCAAGATTCGGAGAACCTATCCAATATTCGTCCGTACCGGCTATCGGATAAAGTCCCATCGCCGACCACACGTACCACGAGCTGAGCGCGCCCGCGTCGTCGTTGCCGTCAAGACCGTTTGGCTCGGAGGCGAAACGGTTCGCAAGCGTCCAGCGTACCCACTTCTGGGTAAGGTCCGCCCTGTCCGCGTCATTAAAGAGGTACGCCGCGTGAAAGTCATGCTCGTTGCCAATCCAGTATCCTGAGCCGGGGTCAACCGCGCCTGTCGTTTTTGCGGCGTTTTTCATAAACTCCTCAAGCTCGCTTACAAAGTAATCTTTGCCGCCAAACAGCTCCATAAGCCCCTCGGTATCGTATGGAACAGCCCAGCGCCAATGCTCTGCCGAGCCCTCGCAATAAGCCGACGCGAATTTTATCGGCAAGACCTCGTCATAAAATGTCGAGATTTTTGTGCTGAAAAGCTTTGTCCATGTTCCGTCGGCGTTTTTGCCTCGAAAATATTTTACACTGTCATCAAACAAATTCTTATAATTCTTTGATTTAGCCGCGTATTTCTCCGCTTCCTCTGTCTTTCCGAGAGCTTCCGCGAAGAGAGCTATACTGTTATCCGACCAGCCGTATTCGAGAGTGCGGCTTACGGACTTTTTTGTATTCATTGAAACATAGCCGAGAGTATTGTATTCATCTATTCCGTCGCGGCAGGGTCTGCCCTCTACAATGCCGTCGGACGTGCGCATCATATATTTAAGCGCAGTTTCCGTATCGAAATCGGTCATGCCCTTGAGGTAGCTTTCGGCGATAACCATGTCGGCCGGCGTTCCGAACATACTGCCCGTATCTCCGTTGCCCGACGGCCAGCGCGGAAGCGCGCCGCTTATCTCAGCCATATTTATAAGGCTGTTAACGGCGTCCCTCTGAATTTCGGGAGCAATCATTATATAAAGCGGGTGAGTAGTTCTGAAAGTATCCCAGAGCGACATATCCGAACGGTACGTATAGCCGTCGGCCTTATAAACGTTGCCGTCAAACGCGAGATAATCACCGTTCACGTCGGTATAATCGGTCGGCATTATCATTGAATGATAGAGAGCAGTATAAAAATTCGTTTTTATTTCCTTATCGTCTGTCTTTATGTCGATTCTCGAAAGATATGAATCCCAGCCGTTCTGAGCGACGTCAACAGCGCCGTCAAAATCGAGACCGGCCGCCTCCGCTTCAAGGTTCTCTCTCGCGTTTTCCGCGCTTACAAAGCTTATCGCAAGCTTTAATTCAAGAGGCTCGTCCTTGATATTGCCGAAGTTAAAATTTGCTCCGCAGTCATCGCCCTCGGCGTACTCTCTGCCTTCGACGGATTTGCCGTCAAGCCATGTGGAGAAAGATTTAAACGGTCGGTTAAACTCGGCGGCAAAATAAGCCATAAGTCCGCCGTAGCGTCCGGCAAACGAGGTCTGAACCCTCGCCTGTCCCGAGATTTCGCCCGTTTCGGCGTTTACGCTGATTATTCCGTCCTGAGCGCTTTTATCCTTTAGAAATGACGTTGAATCAATAAAAATATGAGCGTCCTTGGAATTTCCGAAGGTATATCGGTGAAATCCCACATGGTCGGTCGCGGTAAGCTCCGCCATGCAGTCGATACCGCTGAGATAAACCGCGTAATATCCGGCCGTAGCCTCCTCGTCGCTGTTTGAAAAGACGAGCGGTCTTGAAAGACGTTTCGCGGGATTCGTACCGCCTATCGCGGGAGTTACCCTGAAATGCCCCATATCGCTAACGCCCGCTCCCGAAAATCTCGTATGGCTGAAGCCGAGGATATGCGAATCGCCGTAATAGTAACCCGACGTACCCCATCCGGCAATGTTTTTGCCCGTAAAAAGGCAGGTATCGGGACATAGCTTGACAGCTCCGAACGGATATACCGCACCGGGGAAAGTGTTGCCCGACGCCCACGGATAACCACCCGTTCCGACAAACGGGTCTACGTACCGACCGTATTCGCCCGTTTTCATTTCGGGCATAGGTTCTGTGCCGGGAGATGAGATTTTACCCACGGAAAAAGCGGACGTAAAAATCATTATAAACGCCACAAAAATACTCTGAAGCTTTAAAAAAACAGAAAGCATAAAAGAACCTCTTTTTTTAATTGACAATTGACAATGTACAATTGACAATTATATGGTATATCTTATAATTTGGTTTTGCCGATAATTAATGATAATTGACAATTAACAATTGACAATTGACAATGAATTTAAAACTTACTTTTTCGGCTGAATAAAGTTTTCTTTCAATTCGAGTGTGAACTCCTCTATTTTATGAAAATCTATTGTTGTTCACGCCGCAGGCTATAAATCAAGCCCGCAGGGCTTCCGAAATTGTCAATTGTCAATTGTACATTGTCAATTGAAAAATAATTGAGCGTGTTCGCACAATCGGTGTAAACACGCTCTGCCTAAATTTTGTTATTATTCTTCAGCCGAAGCAACCACTCTGTTGGGATTGACGCGGACGCCGGGACCCATTGTGGACGCTACCACGCATGAACGGATATACTGACCTTTCGCGGCGGCAGGCTTCGCTTTAATAATAGCCTCAAGAAGCGTAGCAAAGTTCTCACCGAGCTTATCGGCGCCGAAAGAAGCCTTGCCTATAGGACAGTGAATGATATTCGTTTTATCAAGACGGTATTCGATTTTACCTGCTTTAGCCTCTGTAACGGCTTTTGCAACGTCGGGAGTAACGGTACCTGCCTTGGGGCTGGGCATAAGTCCTCTCGGACCGAGGATTTTACCAAGACGGCCGACAAGACCCATCATATTGGGAGCGGCAATCGCCACATCGAAATCCATAAAACCTTCGCCCTGAATCCTCGCAACGAGGTCTTCGGCTCCTACTACCTCAGCGCCCGCCGCGACGGCAGCGTCCGCCTCCGCGCCTTTAGCGAATACGGCTACTCTTACATTTTTACCTGTACCGTTGGGAAGAACTACCGCGCCTCTGACCTGCTGATCCGCGTGACGGGAGTCAACACCCAAGCGAACGTGAACCTCAACAGTCTCGTCAAACTTTGCCTTAGCCGTCTGACAAGCTATGCCGAGAGCTTCCTTTGGGTCGTAAAGTTTTGTCAAATCGGCAGCCTTTACGCTGTCAACATATTTCTTACCGTGTTTCATATTCAATTACCTCCGCTCAGTCCGCAACAACAACGCCCATGCTGCGCGCCGTACCGGCTATCATGCTCATAGCGGCTTCAACGCTTGCCGCGTTAAGGTCGGGCATTTTCTGTTCCGCGATTTTTCTTACCTGCTCGCTCGTTATAGTGGCGACCTTCGTCTTGTTTGGAACGCCCGAGCCGCTTTCAATACCGCAGGCCTTTTTAATAAGGACTGCCGCAGGCGGAGTTTTTGTTACAAAGGAGAAAGAACGGTCCGCGTAAACGGTGATAACGACGGGGATAATAAGACCCATATCGTTCTTTGTGCGCTCGTTAAATTCCTTTGTGAACGCCATGATATTTACCCCGTGCTGACCGAGAGCGGGACCTACGGGGGGAGCCGGCGTAGCTTTGCCGGCAGGAATCTGAAGCTTAATATAGCCTGTAACTTTCTGTGCCATAACTGCACCTCCAAAAAAATGTGGTAGTGGCGGAGTGAGTCAATCTCTCCTCCCACAGGACGGCAGGAGCCGCCCTATAATAAGCGGGCATAGCCGCACATTACCAAAAATTATCAGTCGAGAGCAGGTTCAACCTGGTCAAGACCCAGTTCAATGGGCGTTTCTCTGCCCATCATAGAGATAATAACGCGTACAATGTCATTATCAACGTCGATTTTTTCAACGGTACCCTGAAAGCTGTCGAAAGGACCGCCTATAACGGATACCAAATCGCCTACTGCATAGCTTACCTCAACGGTGCGTTTTTCAACGCCCATTTCGATAACCTCTTTTTCGGAAAGGGGACGCGGCTTGCTTTCGGGGCCTACAAAGCCTGTACAGCCTCTTGTGTTTCTTACGACGTACCACGCTTCGTCCGTCATTTTCATTTCACCGGACTTGGTATCGTAAAAAACGCCCATTTTTACAAGCACATAACCGGGGAAAAGCTTTCTTTCCACTTCTCTGGTTTTTCCGTCCTCACGGATTTCGGTTACTGTTTCCGTAGGAACTCTGACCTCGAGAATCTGATCCTGCATCTTACGGTTTTCAACGACTTTTACTATATTATCGGCGACCTTTTTCTCATAGCCGGAATAAGTATGGACGACATACCATTTTGCATCTTCCATTAAAGCATACCTCCGTAATCAGCAAATTGAAATCATCACTCGGTAACACCCTCGCCGCTCTGCCCGGTTTCCCCGTTCGCCGAGCCGCTTTCGTTTTCGGGTTCTTCGTTCTCGCTGTCCTGAGCAGACTCCTGCTCGTCCTGAGCGCTTACCGATTCGGCTATAGCATTCTGAACGCCTCTTATGCCTCTTGAAAGACCGAAATCGACAATCCAGATACCCGCGCCGACAATAACGACGGTCACAAAAACTATAAGAGTGTTTTTAAGGACTGTTTTTCTGTCGGGCCAGATGACTTTTTTACACGTTCCCTTGAAATCCTTAAAGAATTTCGCTATCGCTCTGCCCATGCGGACAAACAAATTGCCCTGCTCGGACTTTTTGGGTTTGCTTTGCTTAATGCGCTCTTTTTTTGCTTTAAGAGCTTCCTTTTCGGCCTTTTTCTGAGCTTTCAAAGCCTCTTTGTCGGCCTTTTTGTTTTCGTCAGCCACTTGAAGAATCATTCCTTTCATGGTCGGATATCGAAAATAAAAATTTCGCTCCGATTACTTGGTTTCCCTGTGAAGAGTGTGCTTTTTGCAGAATCTGCAATACTTGTTCATCTCTAATCTGTCGGGAGTGTTTTTCTTATTCTTCATCGTGTTGTAATTGCGCTGCTTGCACTCCGTACAAGCAAGAGTAACTTTAACTCTCATAACGGCACCTCCAATTAATGCAGCCTCCCTCTTTAGCTTTGAGGGTCGGCGCGAAAAACGCGCACAAAAAAACAACCCTCCTAAGAGGTATATTTAATATATCATACTATTTCTGATATGTCAAGGATTTTTTTACGCTTCGGACAAAATTTTTACAAAATTTTCGCTCCGCAGAAATTAACAATTAGGAATTAGAAATTAGGAATGATGAATTATCGGTTGACGCTTCGCGTCTTTAGATTATAAAAATACTTACTATAATCAAGCCCTTGGGCTTCCGATAATTCCTAATTCCTCATTCCTAACTCCTAATTAATTAAAGGCATAGATGAACAGCGAAGCCTCCGAATTCATCTTTAAGATAGATGAAATTCATTCTGCCCTTATCGTCATATTTAGCGGAACCGTAATCAAGCTCTATTCCTTTTCTTTCAAGGTACGCGACGGCTTTATCCATGTAATTCGTCTTTACGGCGATATGTCCCATAGTTCCCCTGCCGCCGTTTTTCATTACTTCGATTTCGCCTGTGCAGAAATAGCTTACGGGGATTTCCTCCTGCGGGAAATTAAACGCCTTTGTAAACATATCCGCGACGGTCTTCGCCTGTTTCCCGTTTTCGCAGTTTATCGCAAGATGACCGAGCTTGAAGCCGAGCATATTCGATACAGCTTCTCTTGTCAACGCCTCGATTTCATCGAATCTGCCCTCGTTTATAAGAGTGTCCTTTACCATCCAGCTTCCGCCGCAGGCGAGAATCTTATCGCAGTCGAGATATGAATTTATATTTTTCGCGTTTATTCCGCCCGTCGGCATAAATTTTACTCCGACATAAGGAGCCGCCAAAGCCTTTATCATATTTATTCCTCCGAGATTTTCGGCGGGGAAGAATTTTACAACGTCAAGACCGAATTCGAGAGCCGCCTCGATATCCGACGACGAAGGGCAGCCGGGAGTAATCGGTATATTGTTATCGACGCAGTATTTGACCGTCTTTGCGTTAAAGCCGGGAGTTACAATAAATTTCGCGCCGGCGTTTACGGCTCTGTCAACCTGCTCCGCGTTAAGAACCGTTCCCGCTCCCACAAGCATTTCAGGAAATTCCTTTGTGATTAGCGAAATCGCTTCCTCGGCGGCGGCAGTTCTGAATGTGATCTCGGCGCAGGGCAGACCTCCGTTTATAAGAGCTTTCGCGAGCGGAACAGCGTCCTTTGCGTTATCGAGCTTTACTACCGGCACTATGCCTATTTTGCTTATTTCTTTTAGAATATCGTTCATTGCCGTTACCTCTTTCATTTGTCAAATTATTATAAAATTAAATTTAAAAAACGTATTTTGCGATAAAGCTATCCGTCTTTGAAAAATATCCCTCGGGGTCTATAGCGACGCACGCCGTATGAACCGCGCCCGGAACGCTCAGTTTTTCCTTTTCGGCTGTGCAGTCGCCGTATACCTCGTCAAGCATACGGTAAGGCACAAATTCATCGTCGGTACCGTGTATAAAAAGCGTCGGAGTTTTCGATTTCGCCACGGCGCTTTTCGCGTCCGCTTTTTTGAAATCAAAATTCCCTCGGAGCTTTGAAACGGCGTTGACTGCGGGAAGAAGCGGGTATACCGGCAAATGAAACGCGTTTTTCATCTCATAAGCAAATTCGTCCCAGCATGATGTATAGCCGCAGTCCGCGACGGCGCATTTAACGTTTGACGGCAAATCCTCGCCCGTTGCCATCATAACCGCAGACGAACCCATGGAAACGCCGTGCATAACGATTTGACATTCTGGATACTCGTTTACGAGATAATTTATCCACGCGATAACTATATCCTTGTCGTAATATCCCATCGAGCAGTATTTGTGTTGGTCGCTTGAATGGGCTCTCATGTGCGGAAACAGAATATTGTATCCGTTTTCATAAAAATGCTTCGCGAAAGGAGCTTCGGCTCTCGGTTCTCCGCCGTAGCCGTGTACGCAGATTGCCCATTTATTTGTGTTATTGCCGTCGGCGTTTTCGTTTATAAGAATATTTCCAAAGACCTTTTCGCCGTTTTCGTCAATAATCATCGTATCTTCAAGATTTTTAGCGTCGAACCATTCGTAAGCGGTCGTATAAACAGGGTGGTTCAGAAGAATATCCATCATTTTTTTATCCTGTAGATTAAATTTTGTTACGATTTTGTTGCTGAAATCAACGTTCAGCACACATTCATACGCAAGCTCCGAGACAGCCGCGAAAGCTGCGGCACTCCCCACGGCGATTTTAAGAGCCGTTTTAAGCGATTTTTTCATCGGAAATTACCTCCTGCAATTCAACCAAAGACCGACTTACACTTTTGCACACAATCTTTTAAAAATACTACCACAAACGTTTTTTTAAGTCAATACGCACTTTAAGGAAACACTAAATAAATCACGCCTGACGGCTGAACGCGAAAGAATCCTACGATAATTGCGCATTGCGAATTAGAATATGTTCACTTTCTAAATAACCATATATTGTACATTGTACATTGTCAATTGTACATTGTGCATTGTCAATTGTCAATTGCCAAGTATTACCGCCGTTTCCCCCGGGATATCAACAGAGCAGTCTGTCATGCTCTGTCCCGTCAGACATTCCGAGTTGTGCCAGCGTTTGGGTAGATAATACGTTATCGCGTGGTCATTTTTGTTCGCTATTACAAGAAGCCTGTCGGCATCGTTTGACCTTTCGTACGCCACGCAGCCGAGCATCGCCGAAACAGGTATGAATTTCCCGTCTTTAAGACAGGTGTGTGTTTTTCTTAAACCGCCTAAAAACTCAAGCTCGCGCCACACATCTCCCCTTTCCTTTTCCCAATCGAAAAAGGTTCTGTTGAACGGGTCTTTAAGACCCTCGGTGAGAATTTCGTCGCCGTAATATATGGACGGCACGCCCGGCAGAGTGTATTGGAGCATGACGGCCGCTTTTAATCTTCTTTCGGCTATAGCTTTCCGCTCTTCGGTGAGTTTCGCGTTAACCTGATGCTCTCTGTCCCTGCCCTCGCCGTCAAGATCGCCTAAAATGCTGAAAATCCGCTCGGTATCGTGAGTTCCGAGGTGGTTCATAAGACAGCGGAGCGCCTGCGGAGGATAGTTTTCGCATATCGTTACGATTGCCTCCATAAAATCTTCGGCCGTTCCGCCGAGCATGAAATTAATAATCGCCGTTCTGAAAGGATAATTCATTACAGAATCAAGCTCTCTGCCCGAAAAATATTTTCTTCTTCCGCCGTAGCTTATCTTATTGCTCGCGTCCTCCCAGACCTCGCCGAGCAAAAGCCCCTCGGGATTTATCCTTTTTACGGCGTTCCTGATTTTTTCTATAAAGCTGTCGGGCAGCTCGTCTGCGACATCGAGCCTGAAGCCGTAAGCGCCGCTTTTCATCCATTTTTCGATAACGCCGTTTTCGCCCGTTATAAATTCGGAGAAGCTCTCGTTATCCTCGTTTGTTTCGGGCAGAGTTTTAACGCCCCACCACGAATCGTAATCGTCATTCCATTTGCGGAACTTATACCAGCCGTAATAAGGCGAGCTTTCCGAGTTGTAGGCTCCGACCGTATCATATCTGCCGTACCTGTTAAAATACACGCTGTCATCGCCGGTATGACTGAAAACGCCGTCGAGCAAAATTTTTATACCCATTTTACCGGCTTGCGCGCAAAGGCTTTTGAAATCGTCCTCGCCGCCTAAAAGCGGGTCGATTTTCATATAGTCCGCCGTGTCGTAGCGGTGATTTGAATGCGACTCGAAAATCGGATTGAGATATATGCACGTTACTCCCAATTTTTCAAGATACGGGAGCTTTTCCTCGATTCCCTTTAAATCGCCGCCATAAAAATCGGCGTTCCAGCGGCGATACGTTTTGTTTTCGTGCCACTCAGGCAGTTCTTTTGGCGAATTATGATAAATTCTGTCCTTCGGGACGTTATTTTTTTTCTTTCCCGAATTATAAAATCTGTCCGGAAATATCTGATACATAACTCCGCCCGCAAATTCTTCGGGCGTTTTAAAATCAGGCGAATAAACCGTTTGCTGCCATTCGTCGCCGCTGTCGGAGAAATACCCCATACCCGAAGAGTGCAAAAAAATTTTTCCGCGTCCCCAAGGCGTATCGTACTCAAAATGATAAAAATACAATCCCGAATCGGGAAACGCGTAATTTACCGACCACCATTCCGTTGAGCCGTCTGTTGATTTCCAATCGAGCTTTATGTAATTTTTGTCTTGCCCGTCCTCTCCCGACACAAGATAAACGGCGGTACAGCCCATATCCCTCGGCATACAGACTGAGAGCCACAGAGTTTCCCCTGCGGCTGTGCTTCCGAAAACGGACTTATGTCTTATATCCCTTGAATTAAACGGAACGAAAAACATGGTTTACTTCGTTCCCTTTGCGGATTTTGTATGCCAGATATCTCTCGCGTAGTCGTTTACCGAGCGGTCGGCGGCGAAAATCCCCGCGCTCGCCGTATTCATAAGTGACATTCTGTTCCAAAGCTTTCTGTCCTTAAACATTTCCTCCGCTTTTTTCTGAGCGTTTCTGTAATCCGCGAAATCGGCAAGAACCATATACGGGTCGTGATGTATTATAGTCGCGCCTATTTCGGGGAATTTTACGCCGTTTATTCCTACGTTGTTTATAAAATCAACAGTATTTCTCAGCTCGGCGTTATTATAATAGTATGCGCCGGGGTCGTATCCGTTGCGGCTGAGCTGGTCAACCTCGGGAGTATCCATGCCGAAGATGATTATATTGCCGCTTCCGACCGCGTCATAAATTTCGACGTTCGCGCCGTCCATAGTGCCGAGAGTTACCGCGCCGTTAAGCATAAGCTTCATATTGCCCGTACCCGAAGCCTCCGTTCCGGCAAGGGAAATCTGCTCGGAGATATCGGCGGCGGGCATAAGCCTTTCGGCGGCCGTGACGTTGTAATCCTCAACGTAAACCACCTTTATGAATTTGTTTACTTCGGGGTCGCTGTTAATCATATCCGCGAGAGCGCATATAAAGCTGATGATTTTCTTCGCCATAAAATATCCCGGAGCGGCTTTCGCGCCGAAAATATACGTGTGCGGAATATAGTTTCCGTTCGGATTGCTCTTTATTTCAAGATATTTTGTGAGAATATTAAGAGCATTCAGGTGCTGTCTTTTGTATTCGTGCAGACGCTTTACCTGAACATCGAATATTGAATCGGGGTCTATTTCAATGCCCTGCGCCTTTTTGATGTGTTCCGCGAAACGCTTTTTATTATTGTATTTGATTTTTTCTATATCGGAAAGAACCTTTTCATCGTCGGCGTAATTTTTAAGCTTTTCAAGCTCCTCGGCGTGAAGAATAAATCCGTCGCCTATAAGCTTTGTAAGGTATGAGGATAACTCGGGATTCGCCTGACAGAGCCAGCGTCTGTGCGCTATGCCGTTGGTAACGTTTTTGAATTTATCGGGCGTGAGCCTGTAAAAATCATTGAAAACGGTGTCCTTTAAAATCTGCGAATGGAGAGCCGAAACGCCGTTTACGCTGTGGCACGCGGCTACGCAGAGATTTGCCATTCTGACGATTCCGTTGGAAATAACCGCCGTTCTTTCAACGTAATCGGCGTCGTGAGAGGCGTTCCAGACAAAGCTTCTGTAACGGTTGTCGATTTCCTTAATTATCTCATAAACTCTCGGAATGATTCTCTTTAAAAGCTCCTCGCCCCAGCATTCGAGCGCCTCTTTCATAACCGTATGGTTTGTGTAAGCCACCGTGTTTATAACGATGTTCCACGCGTTGTCCCAGCCGTAGCCGCATTCGTCGAGCATTATCCTCATAAGCTCGGGGATAGCGAGCGTCGGGTGCGTGTCGTTTATATGGATTGCCGCCTTATCCGCGAGATTGTCAAGAGTACCGTAACGGCGCAGATGATTGTGGATTATATCCTGTACAGACGCGGAAACAAGGAAATACTGCTGACGAAGGCGCAGACTTTTGCCCTCGGGGTGGTTGTCGGCGGGATAAAGCACCTTGCTTATGACCTCCGCCATAGCGTTTCTTTCCATAGCGCGCATATAATCGCCCTGATTGAAAAGAGCCATATCAAGTCCGGGAGCCTTTGCCGTCCACAGGCGCAGAACGCTAACGCCTTTGCCGTCCTTGCCCGCAACGAACATATCGTACGGAACAGCCTGAATCGCCGTGTAGTCTTTAAGCTCCACATGATGATAATGCGCGTCCCACGTATCCTCAACGCGTCCCTCGAATTTTATTTCAACCGAGCTTTCCTCTCTCGGCACGAGCCATACGTCGCCGCCGGGAAGCCATGCATCGGGGAGCTCGGTCTGCCAGCCGTCGATTAATTTCTGCTTAAAAATTCCGTATTCGTAAAGAATCGAATAGCCTCTCGCCGGATATTCCTGCGTCGCAAGACCGTCGAGATAGCACGCGGCAAGCCTTCCCAAACCGCCGTTTCCGAGACCCGCGTCCGGCTCGCAGTCGTAAATATTCTCAATGTTTATACCGAAATCTTTAAGCGCCGCCGTAAAGGTGTTCTGCAAATTAAGATTAAAAAGGTTATTCCTGAGCGAACGCCCCATAAGAAATTCCATTGATAAGTAATAAATTCTCTTTGAGCCGGCTTTTTCCGCTCTTTTTGTAAAATCCGCTCTGCCGCGGCTCATCATCTCGGTTACAATCATAGCCACAGCGCGGTAATACTGTTCATATGACGCGTTATCCGTGGAAACGCCGAAAAAATGCGAGAGCTTGTTTTCAATAAGCTCCTTCGCCTTTGCCTTTGTAAGTGAATAATTCATATTGTGCCTCGTTCCTTATAGTATATCCGAATTTATTATTTACATATTATCGAAATCTATTTTCATATTCTACTCCGTTTTTTCGGTTTTTTCAATAGAAATAAAGTTTACATTATTTACATTATATTTTAATTATTTTATAAATAATGTACAATTGACAATTGACAATGTACAATTGACAATTAAGGAGATACCGAATAAATCACTCCTGCCGGCTGAACGCACATCTTGCCCAGATATTTTTCATCATTTTTGCAAAAAAACTCCTTGAAATACGTCAGCATTTCAAGGAGTTTAAACGCAGTACAACCGAAATTTTAACAAAAAGACGTGTGTTGTGCTTAGTGTGAACACACTTTGATAAATCAAAAGGCGCAAAACCTTCCCATAAACGTCAATTACACATTGTCAATTGTACATTGTCAATTGTCAATTGTAATTGTACATTGTCAATTGTCAATTGAACAATTTTTATCCTACGTAAGCTCCGCAGGAGTGGCAGAAGATATCGCCGGAAGCGACAGGTTTATTACATTCGGGGCAGTATTTTGTCTTAGAAGAATCGGAAAGATACTCCTCGATATCAATATCGTCCACCTTAACGCTGATACCGCTTGTATCGGCGGCGTATTTTTCGTTGCCCGTAATATCATCGAGCATTGAATCGGTCGCCTTGAGCAGCTGCTCTCCGCTGAGATTATCCATATCAAGCATATTCGCCGTAGGTGAAATCATAACCGGTTCATCGGTATATTTTCTTATAAGAGGATCCGAATATGTGTGGGTAAGCTGCCCCATAAGAGCGGCGGTTTTTATGGCAGCGGCGGATTCCTCGCTCGTCATTGAACCGCTTACCGACGAAATCGAGGACGCCGAGCCTAAAAGCTCCGCGATTCTCTCCGGCGTCATGACCTCTACGGGAACGGGTCCCGAATTCGACGAATCGGAGGGCGAACCGCTTTCGGCGGAGCCCTTTTCTTTTTCATTTTTAGATTGTTTTCCGCGCTGTACAAGCAGAGCGACCACAAGCGCGGCAAGTACGACAAACAGCACAGCCGCCGCAATAAGAGCGGCTTTTTGCCATGTGAAATCGTCCTTATCGCCGTTATTTACAACAAGACCTGCGCCCAGCGTAAAAGGCTCCGTCGGAGTTTGGACGAGAACAGCCGCGGTATCCTCCTCAAAAAGCCCCGAAAGCGAGGAGCCGATAAAATATGACGATTCCTCCTCGGGCTCGGTAGTCTGCTGAGCCGTTGTAAAAATATTTACGTCGATATTCTGCGCGGTGGTGGGATAAAAGTAGTACGTATTCGAATCCGTGGTAACGACGTTGGAGCCTGTAACGTTTGGCCAAAAAGGATTCGCTGCGGTAGGTTTGGACTGCGTGGTAGTCTCCTCCGTGGTATTGTCGGGTTTTTCGGGAGTAACGGGTTCATTGGGCGCTGTAGTGTTGCCCCCGAAAATCTCGGCTAACCATTCCGAAAGCTTTTCGGGATTCAAAAAATCGCCGATTCCCTCCTGAACGCTTGCGGCGCTTACCGAAATATGTACGCTGAACGCGCATATTGCCGCTATTACTATTATCATTATCTTTTTAAGACTTTTTTTCATGTATAACTCTCCTCTGTTTTAAAGCAGCCGGTGTACAAATCAAAAAGAATCTGTAATTTTTGCCGAATATCTTAATATGCTTCTCGCGTCTTTCGCGGTTATTCGTTTATCTCCGTTTACGTCCGCCGCGAGGAATTCCTTTTCACCGAGCGACGCTAACTGTGCGCCTGCTCTCAGGGCGAGCCGCGCGTCGGAAGCCGTAATTTCTCCGTCACCGTTCACGTCCCCGGGAATATAATCGGTATCATAAGCCGAAGTGTTCTGCGCCGAGTCCGTCGTTTCATGATATGACGGGAAACGGGAGGACGTTGTTTCCGATAAAGCCTCGCTTTGCGTTTCAGACGTCTCGGAGCTTGTTGACGGCTCAAAAACGTATTTATCCGTTACCGTCGTATTTCCGCCGTCGGGATAAAGCATAAGTCCTACAATATAAAGTATAAGCTCGTCCGGCGGCATTTCCTTTACCGAGGGCGGTATATCCATATCCGAACCGTAATTATCGTACAGCCACGATTCAAATGAGCCGCCCGCCTTTAAATAATTGCTGAGGTCTATAAGCCTTAACATATCGGATTTTAAGTTAAGTTTACCGAAAAAGCTGTCAAGGTCGTTTTCCCTGCCGGGATAAACAGGAGCCGCCTCTGTACTGCTCACGTCGGAAAAAACCGATTCGATAACAGAGCTTATATCGGCCCCAAGTCCCGAGCTGAACAAATCGCCGATGCTTAAAGCCGCCGCCGAAACTCCGCCGAGACTGACCAAACATGAAACGGACAGCAATATTAAGGACGCCGTTATTATTTTTAAACTGTGTTTTTTCATTTATATCATCTCTGCGAAAATCTCTGCAAAAGCCCTGCAAAAAAGCTCTAATTATCGTTCCAATAAGCGATATTGCCGTAATCGTTTCCGTCGTCGTCAATATCGTCGTCGAGAAACTGCGAAAGCGTATCCGGCTGAGGAACAGACGCGATAGTCGATTTATTCATCACCGAGGAATTGTATTCTGTTCTGCGCGTCAAAACGATAAGCGCGATAGCGACAACAAGCACAAGTATAACTATCGCCGCTATAAACACCAATAGCGTAAGCGTGCTGCCCGATATGCCGTTTGATTTATCCTCGGCGTTGTTTACGACCAAGACCGATGGCAAATCGGTATTCGGAACTGCGGCCGCCGCAGTAGTCTGTCCTTCCGCCTGAGCCGCCGTCTCGGTTTCGGGCGCCTTTAAAGCGTTCTGAACCGAGGTTGTCGAATTATTGCCCGCCTGTCCCATGTTTATACTCGGAAGCCCGGAATTGTTCTGATTTTGATTGCCGTTTTGGTTCTGATTCTGCTCACCGAATCTGTTTTCAAAGCCCGAAAGCAGAGAATTTATACCGTTTCCGAGTTTATCGGCAACGCTGTCAAGATAGCCGTCGAAAGCGTCTCGGTCAAACAAATTGCCGATGCCCGAAAGCGGATTTGTCGTCTCTTCGGCAGGCTTTGTTGTAGTCGTCTGATTATCGGGTACAAACTCCTCCTCGCCGTCGTCTACTATGTAAACGTTTTCGGCAAATGCCGAGACAGAAAGAATCAGACACAGCAACACAGCAGTTAAAATTGCCGCCGTCCTTTTCATTTTTCTCACTCTTCCCAAAAAAATTGTTAAACAGATATAAATAACCAAACTTAAACAAGATATATTATACAACACTAATTTGCTTTTTTAATTCTTTTAAAGAAAATACGTTAGTTATTTTCAATAATGTTATAAAAAATTTGTGCCAAAAACGGCGAAAATCTGCCAATACAAGACATTCTTACACCTGCGGCAAAAACATTTTGAGAAATTTTTCGGATACTTTTTTATCTTTTTTTTAATTTTACTGTTGACAAATTAAAACAAACGTTCTATAATAAAACATGGATATAGAATAAATGTTCATATGAAATATTATATAATGGAGTTGAAATTATGAAATCCAAAAAATCTTTTGTACTGTATAACGACTATTTACAATGGTTAAAGCTTCTTTCGGACGAGGAAACGGGAAAACTCATACGGGCTATTTTTACATATGAAAACGACCGCACTATACCCGACTTTTCGGATAAAAGGACAGAAATCGCTTTTTATATGATAAAGGAAAACCTTGACCGCGACAGAAAGAAGTATGAAAAGGTCTGCGAAAAAAACAAGGAAAACGCTCAGGCAAGATGGAAAAAGATGAAACAGAACGGCATAGAGATTCCTGCCGAGGAAATGGCGAGATACGCCGATTAGAGTACGTCTACACATACCGATTTGTGCAGACTCGCCCTAAAAAGCAAATACGGAGCTTTTTATAAGCAAACACGGAGCTTTTTATAAGCAAATACGGAGCTTTTTATCGGCATCAAAATACAAAAAAGCGGAAAAGATTTCGGAAATTCAAATCATCGGGCATACTGCGTCTTAAAGCCGCCGTATGCGAGCGTATGCCAAAAATGCCGATAATGATAATGATAATAATAAAGATATTAATATTGATATTGATAAGGGATACTGCGCAAAATTCCGCCAAAAAACCGCGAAAAACCTGTTCAAATGTTCAAAACTTTGTTCAAAACATACCGCAATGTTCAAAACCATGTTTAAAACTTGTCTAAATGTTCAAAACTTGTATATAACTTGTTCAAATATTCAAAATCAATCATGCATATTTAATTCCTGTTAAAAAAAACAACAACGACCTGTCAGCCGTTGTTGCTAAAAACTTAAGTTGTTTGCGCTTCCGCAGTTGTTTGAATTTCCGCTTTTTCCTTTGCAAGCTTCTGTCTTTCATCGTAAGGTATAAGCAGCTCGGAAACGTCCTTGTATTTTACTTTAACGCCCTTTTTCTTTAATACGGCGTTTATTACGATTTGAGCTATAAACGCGGCCGCTATCGCAAGACTGCCCCAAATAACGGCCGAGCCGGAGAAAATATCGGGAACCGCCGAAGAAAGAGAGGAGCACCACAGCGAAAGCGTTACCGAACCTATAACCGTAAACGCAAGACCAATTGAAGCCACCGTGATATTGCGGGCAATACCCTTTTTTCCGCATGATATTATAAGATTAAAAAGGTTCACGATAGTAGAAAGCAGAATAAATATAAAGCTCACGAGCGCGACAATATAGCAGATATACCCTGTGCCGACGGCTTTTGAACTCGTCATCGCCATAAGATAATCAAAATCAAGATTCATAAATACCTTTGTAATTATCGAAATGATATTTACGGTAACGTTTTCGGTAAAATACGGAAGGGAAACAGTAATTTTTGCCATTGGCAAAAGCGTCGCGAGGAGAGGTAAAAACCCTATTACGAGCCTTGCTATTGATAAAGGCGAACCTATCGTTGCGGCTTTGAGTCTGTCTATACGGGGCTGGAAAACGGCGTGTTCAAATTCCGCTTTGTCGGCTTCTCTTTTGAGCGTTTCCTCCATGCCGTAATAAACGAGGTTTACGCCGCATATCGGACATTCGGGCTTAATATCTATCATAGAAAGCTTATATCCGCATTTTTGACAGTATGATGCCATAAGTTATTCTCCATTCGGGTAAAAATTACTCGTTTATTTTAACATATTGCTTTAAAAATAACAAGACTTTTTTTATATTTTATTATTATTTTACAAACGGTTTAATTTTCGGGAAAGAAATCGGTGATATCGGGTCTTCAATCAATCGGAGACGTTATCTTTCAAGCAGAGATTTGTTGATATCAAGATTATAAAGCTCGCAGATATCTATAATCTGCCGGGACGCAGGTCTGATTTTTTTGCCGCCCATTGAAATAACCTTTACAAGTATATCGGCGGCCTTTTCAACGGTTTCAATTATTCCGAACACGGTTTTAAAGTCCTCGCCGGTCGCGAAGATTCCGTGAAGCGACCAGACAACAACGTCGTAGCTCTTAAATTTTTCGGCGGTTGCCTCGGCTATATCTATGCTTCCCGCGAGCATAAGGGGAAGAACGCCTATCCCGCGCGGAAATACCACGGCGCATTCGGGCATCATTTCCCAAATTTCGCGTGTAAAATCCCTGTCGTTCTGCGGAAGGACAAAGCTCAAAGCAATCGTATTAACGGGGTGAACGTGCATAACAAGCCTGTAAGCGCCGTTTGTTAAGTCCTTTTTGACGCTGTGATTGAGAAGATGAGTGGGAAATTCGCTCGTGGGTCTGCCGCCGCTTTTAAGTCCCCAAACGATTCTGTAATTTTTTCCCAATTCGTCAATTTCGACTATAGCCGTGCTGTTTTCGGGGTCGGCTTTTGTAAATCGGAAAAATTTTCCGCTGCCAGTAACCATAAAAAACTCGTTCGCGAGATTTTCCACCGTAACGCCTATCTCTGTCCATGGCCTGTCATATGTAAAATCGCATTTGACGCTTTCGACGTCGCTTTCGCTGATTCTGTACGATATGTTTCCGCCGTTGCGTTCGTTCCAACCAAGACTGCAACATAAATCGCACATATCTATAAACTCATTGAAAAATGTGGCTGACGTAACTTTTGACATAAAAATCCCTTTCAACTAATATCAATTGACAATTGACAATGTACAATTGACAATTGACAATTGATATTTATATTTTATATTTATTTTAATACATAACCTTACGGGCTTGATTTACAGTCTAAGGCATAAACAGCAATTAGCTTTCGGAAACTAATCAATATCTTTATCGGAGAAGTCCGAATTTGCATTAATTGTCAATTGTACATTGTCAATTGTCAATTATTTTAACGCTATTGCCGCTTTTGCTTTCGCGCAGATATTGGCCGCGTTAAGACCGAATATTTCGAGCAGTTCGAGCGCCGGACCCGATTTACCGAACGTATCCTCCACACCCACTCTCAATACGGGTACGGGCTTCGTTTCGCATATTACTTCGGTAACAGCCGAGCCAAGCCCGCCTATTATATTATGCTCCTCCGCCGTAACTATAGCGCCCGTATTTTCAGCCGCGTCGATAATTATATCTCTGTCTATAGGCTTTATTGTAGCCATATTTATAACAGCCGCGTCTATTCCGTCGCCTTTAAGAATTTCGGCCGCCTGCAAAGCGCGCTCGACAAGGAGTCCCGTCGCGATTAAGGTAACGTCCTTTCCCTCTTTAAGGTAAACGCCCTTGCCTATCTCAAATTTATAATTTTCATCAAAAACTCTCGGTACGGCAAGTCTGCCGAAGCGCATATAAACGGGGCCTTTCATTTCCGCCGCCGCGAAAACCGCAAGCCTTGCCTCTACGTCGTCGGCGGGATTTATTATCGTCATTCCGGGGATTGTTCTCATAAGGGCTATATCCTCGCAGCATTGATGGCTCGCGCCGTCCTCGCCTACGGAAATACCCGCGTGCGTTGCGCCTATCTTTACGTTAAGATGCGGATAGCCTATAGTGTTTCTTACCTGCTCGAAGGCTCTGCCCGCCGCGAACATAGCGAACGACGACGCGAAAACAGTATAGCCCGCTGTGGACATACCGGCGGCTACTCCCATCATATTGCCCTCCGCGATGCCGCAGTCGATAAATCTTTCGGGAAATTCCTTTTTGAACATTCCCGTTTTTGTGGCGGCGGCAAGGTCCGCGTCGAATACTATGACCTTATCATTCTTTTTGCCAAGCTCAACAAGAGCCTTTCCGTAAGCGTCTCTTGTAGCGGTTTTTATAACGTCTGCCATCGTTAACCCTCCAATTCCGCCTGAACGGCGTCAAGCTCTTTCATTGCGATTTCATATTGTTCCGCGTTGGGAGCCGAGCCGTGCCAGCCGACTTGATTCTCCATATACGAAACGCCCTTGCCCTTTATTGTTTTAGCGATAATTGCGGTGGGCTTGCCTTTAACCTTTCTTGCCGAGGTGAAAGCCGCTTCAATCTGTTCTATATCGTTACCGTCGATTTCTATGACGTTCCAGCCGAACGCCGCGAATTTTTCGGGAATAGGATATGGAGAGTTTACCTCCTCGACAGTACCGTCTATCTGAAGATTATTGTTATCCACAACTACGCAGAGATTATCGAGCTTTTTTGCCGCGGCGAACATAGCCGCTTCCCAAACCTGTCCTTCTTCAATCTCGCCGTCACCGAGAACGGAATAAACTCTGAACGTATCGCCACCGAATTTTGAGGCGAGCGCCATGCCCGCAGCCGCCGAAATGCCCTGTCCGAGCGAACCGGTACTCATATCGACGCCGGGAACGTGGTTCATATTGGGGTGTCCCTGAAGATATGAATCGCTCTTTCTGAGCGTTTTAATATCCTCCGCAGGGAAAAATCCCCTGTTCGCGAGAGCCGCGTAAAGCGCGGGAGCGGCGTGTCCTTTTGAAAGAACAAAACGGTCCCTGTCCTCCTTAGCGGGATTTTCGGGTTCAATATTCATTTCCGCCCTGTAAAGATATGCGAGTATCTCGGCGATTGAAAGAGAACCGCCCGGATGTCCCGATTTTGCGTTGAACGTCCCCTCAATTACCCCCTTGCGTATTTTGACCGCATCGAGAAGAAGCTGTTTTTTTAATGTAGCGTCCAATGTATTCACTCCTTAATTCAATTGACAATGTACATACAATTGACAATGTACAATTGACAATTGACAATTAATAATTGATATTTAATATTTAGTATTTATTTTAATACATATTATCGGAAATCCTTGCGGACTTGATTTACAGTCTAAGGCGTAAACAGCAATTAGCTTTCGGAGACTAATTAACATCTCTATTCTCTGTAAATCGGAAAAGTCCGAATTGACATTAATTGTCAATTGTACATTGTCAATTGTCAATTATTTATAATTGTACATTGTACGCCGTCATTTGTCAATTATCAATTTAATTATTTCGGGTCTGTTAAACAGCCTCGGGACAAAATAATATCCCTCAAGTCCCGACGAAAGATACATTTTTGTTTTTCCGAATGAGTATTCTCCCCTGTCGTATTCGGGGAAAAAGCCCTGTTCGGGCGCGTAAACTCCGCCTAAAAAAGGCACTCTCCATATTCCGCCGTGACCGTGACCGCTGAAAACCGCGCCGATATCCCATACCTCGTCCTTGTACAAATCCCGAGTATATATAAAAGTATTTGGTCTGTGCAGCATAAGAAGCGTAAGGGACGGCGTATTTTCAAATTCCCTTAAAAACGAGTAAACCTTGGATTCATGCCAATCGGCAAAATCCTCAATATGAGCCGCGTGGTCGTAAACTCCGCCTATTCTGACTTTCTGTCCTTTTATCTCAATATCCCTATACTCTCCGTTGAGAACGGTTACTCCGGCGTTTTCGGCATATTCAAAACAGTTTTTGCCTGTTTTTATATTGTACCTTAGCTCATGATTGCCCGGGGACATATACGTCCGCGCGACGGAGCTTAGAGCTTTAAGCGTTTTTACAACGATATCGCCGTTGCTCCTGCCGGAGCGGAAATCGAAAAAATCTCCGGAAAGAAGTATAATATCCGGCTCCGCTTTTTCCACAGCTTCTATGAGGCGCTTATTATCCCTGCCGAAAGAGGAAAAATGCAAATCGGACAGCGCAACGACTCTGAGCGGCGACGAAACCTTATCGGTTTTAAGATTATATTCGGAAGTCATTATGCTTTTTTCGGACACAAGAACGCAGGCCGCCGCTGCCGCTGCCGCCGAGGAAGAAAATATGGCAAGTTTTGGTGATAATTTCATAATAACCCCTTTTTTAATTTTTAATCGCAGGCTGCCGTAAAATACAGGTTTATTAATAATTAGGAATGAGGAATTAGGAGTGAGGAATTATCGGTAGACGCTCCGCGTCTTTAATTATAATATTTTTGAGAGCAGTTATTCACTTTGCTTATAATATATACTTTATCTTAATAAAATATATATAATTAAGCCCTTTGGGCTTCCGATAATTCCTAATTCCTCATTCCTAATTCCTAATTCGATAAAGTTTACTTTGCAGACAAACCATAATTGTCAATTGTACATTGTACATTGTCAATTGTTATTTATCTCCATACGGCACAAAAGACGCTTTTGTGAGAAGCGCCCTTTGTGTTTTGTGAAAGGAAAATTTATGTTAAAAAGAAAATATCACGGATAAACTGTTTACTTTAAAGCAATAACGCATAATTATTGTCGTGCAGATGCGCGGCAAAGGCGGTAGCCGTTAATTGTGCGGTGTTGACTTATGTATAAAAGCTTATCCGTGAAGCTTAAAATCAGCTTGAAAGTTAATTAAGTTTTTTAATATTTAAGAAAATCGTCGGGATTATCAAAAATATTCTGAAGCGCGTCAACGAAAGGAGCTACCTCACCGAAATCAAGCACACGGTGGTCGAAACAGATATCAAGGGGAACAGTGGTACGGATAGCTATTTCGTCCTTGCCTTCATTGTTTGTAACTACCACAGGTATTTTCTTTATAGCGCCTATCGCTATGGCGCATACCTGAGGCGGAATAATCATAAGCATCGCTACAGCGCCGTCATGCTTTCTTGTTGAAGCGCCGATATTTGTAACTGTGATAGTACCCTGCTGGAGGTCGGGAAGCGTAAGCTTTTCGGAAGCGGGGATAGCGTCATAAGCCTTTTTAGCGGCGCCGGTAAGGTGCTTAACTCTGTGCTTTTTGCTTGTGAAAGAACCGAAAAGTCTTTGTCCTACTTGAATGAATTTGCCCTTTGCAAGCTTATCCCATGTATCGTGGATAGATACCTCGTACATAGCCTCATTGAGGTCTGTTTTTTCGATTTTCTTGGCTGTCTCCGCCATATAATCGGTTATGTTCCCGAGAGAGCGGTTGCCCATATCTTTCATTGTGATAGTCATCATTCTGTTGTCGGGAAGAAGCCACGGCATTGAGATGTCTATCTGGTCAAAGGTGGTGACCTTGCCTCTTACAAGCTTCTGCTCAAAATTGAAATGCGCGTTAAGCTGAGGAGCCGCTTTAAGAGCCTCGCTTATTGCCTTGAGCATTACCGTGTTAAAGGTAACGTGTTTGCCGCTCTTTTTAAGCTCCGAGTTAAAAGCTTTGTATTTTTCGTAAAATAATGTGATATCGGGTTCGAACATATAGCTGACGTGGGGAATGGAGCGCCAGCTCTCGCTTGTCATGTTTGCGACTATTTTTCGTTGGATTCCAAATCTTGAAACGCTTGTTGGTTTTCTGCTCATGTTGTTCCTCCAAAATACAGTAAATTTATAAGCAATCAGCATTATAACCGTTTGTTGTTAAAACAACGTTAACGAAGCTCTTTATTTTTATGCTAAGCCTTTTGCATTGTCGATATTATAGCAAACAAACTTGAAATTCAAAGCAAATTCATGTGAATATTTTATTAAGCGGGATAAAATTTGACAAAATTCACTTTTCATTTTTTGTACCGAATAGACAAAAAAACAAGCCGGAATTAAGTTAAGGCTTGTTTTTATCGGTCGAAAAATGAAAAAATTTTAAACGCAAGGCAACACCGCAAAAAAAGCTTTGGTCGCCGTCGGACGTTAGGGCAATACCGCATAATTATTGTCGTGCAGATGTGCCATGAGATTTTTCGTCAGATTGCCAAAAGTGAAGAAGGAATACTGACGTATTTCAATGAGCTTTTGGCAAAAATGACGGGAAATCTCGGTGCAGATGCGCGGCAAAGGCGGTAGCCGTTAATTGTGCGGTGTTGCCTTAAGTCATGGCTGCTCCGTAACGGGTTTGTCCTCGCTCTCATGCTCAAACGATATAAAATTGTTTCTGTCGGCATACGCCCAGCGCATACCGAGAGCGCGGCAGCCGTCGCAAGGAATATAAAGCTGACCTCGTTTTCCTCTGTATACCTTCGCGGGGAGCTTCATTTCGCCACCGTCCGTATCGGCTATATCGCTGTTCTCATAAAACGTAACGGTTTTTCCGTAAATGGAAAGAGTTACCTTGCCTTTCTCCTTGATAACGGAGCCTCCGGCATATCCGACGAGCGTCGCAAAAGGCGAAAACCACACGCCGTCTATATTTTCACACGGGGTATCCGACTGGCAAAGTCCCGGGTCAGCGCCCTTGTACATCATTCTTGTTCTGTTAAAGGTCGGAGCGAGCGCGTAAGGCAGGATTTCGTCCCTGTCCTTATCAATCACGCATTTATCAACGATTCTGCCGTCGTCGAGCACCGACGTAAGCGTCATCTTATTGCCGTCAACCTCAACTATCGCGGCCATCGCGTCGGGTACTTCCTGCGGGAAAAACGCCGCGTGCCAAATTTTGGAAAGAGTCCTCGCGCCGGGCGGATTTCCTCCGCTGTTGCCGAGCATATAGTGTACCGTACCTTGAGAGGGTCTGTCGTACAGGTTCTCGTTTTTCAGAGGAAAGCTCCTTGAAAAATTATGCTCGTGTCCCGAAAATACAACGTCGTATGTTTCAAAAGCTTCCGTCATAACGGGGTACGCGTCGTAATTCTGGCAGTCAAGCCCCGAATAGCATATCGGAAAATGATATGTACCTATCTTCCACGCTTTATCTGTGTTTTTATTGCTCTCTATCGCCCATTTGTTTACGTCCTCGGGGCCGTTTACGCCCATTACCGTAAAATGGACGTTGCCGTAATCAAAAAAGTAATTTTCGGTTTTCCAGCCCTCGGGACCGTTATACGGATACGCGCCTTTAAGCTGCTTGCAGAAAAACTCGGCAGGCTCCGAATAATATCTGCCTATGCCTTTTTTGTAATCCTTATAACCTCTTGTATCGTGGTTGCCCTCGGTCATCATAAGCGGCACATACTCGCTTATGCCTTTCAGACCTTCAAAGTAACCGTTCCACTGAACCTCATGCTGGCCGCAGTCGGTATTGTCTCCGCCTGTAAGTATGAATCTCGCGTCGGGATTCCGCCTTAAAATTTTTTTTAGGAATTTTTGGAAATAGGAATAATCGGGACGCTCAAAAGGAACGTTTTTCTGCTGGTCGGAAACACAGATAAACTTGAATTTCGTAAGATTTTCGGGCGGCGTTGTGAAGGAAAATTTTTCGCTTCTGTTTTCGCCGCTTCCGCAGGTATAAAAATATTTTGTATCGGGCTTGAGATTTTCAAGACGCGCCGAAAAAATATGGCTCTCGTCTATATCGCTGACGAATAATTCATACTCCGCGCCGCACCTGAAAATTTCATCGCTTTCGTCCTCATGATAAAGGACAAAGCCCTCCTTGACGTCCGTGCTTGTGCGCCACGTTACGGCCATGCTTGTGCAGGCGTCGCCGTTTATGCTTATCATAATATGGTCGGGCAAAGGAGACGAGCCTCTCGAAGGCTTCTGTTTTGGCATGACCGACTGCGTATTTTGTGTGTTGAGCATTATGCGTCCTCTTTTCCAAATGATAATACTATTTCCCCGCGTTCGGGAACAAGCTTTCTGAGCTTCACTCCGGCCGCGTCAAACATCTTTTTTGAAGCTATCGTACTTATGCTGTCCGCGTATTTATCGGAAATATAAACTACCTCTTTTATGCCGCTCTGTATTATGGCCTTCGCACATTCGTTGCAGGGGAAAAGCGTTACGTAAATGCGGCAGCCGCCAAGATCCGCGCCTTTGCTGTTAAGTATCGCGTTAAGCTCCGCGTGGCAGACGTACGGATACTTCGTTTCAAGCTCGCCGCCCGTTCTCTCCCACGGGAAAACGTCGTCGTCACAGCCGAGAGGAAAGCCGTTGTAGCCGACGGTCATTATCTTATTCACGCCGTTTACTATGCAGGCCCCGACCTGAGTATTCGGGTCCTTGCTGCGCTTAGCGGACAGCGCGGCTACTCCCATAAAATATTCGTCCCATGAAATATAATCGCTTCTCTTGGGCATAAAATCACCTTTGTTAAAATAACGTTAAAGATTGATAAATAAGCTTTTGCTTTATTAGATAACGCCTTTTTTAAGTATTACGTTAGCGTAAAGGGCTTTTTCGCCTGTAGCTATTACCGCGTATGCGTTTCTCGCTCTTTCGTAAAATGCGAATCTCTCTATTTCGGAAAATTTGACGTTTTCCTGATGATTATCCGCGATTTTTCTGTATTCGTCCCAAATAACGGGTACAACGCTGTCACCGGGAGTAACCTGCATAAGCATAAAGGGACTTTCGACGTAAGTGTCGAGCGGCAGAAGAGTTAAAACCGCGTCAAGGATTTCCGGCACGCCGTGACCGTCGCACCTTACGAGCCTTTTTGCGTTGGACGCGGCAGGAAAATTCCCGTCGCCTATCACGATTTCGTCGCCGTGACCCATTTCGTCAAGAATTTTTAAAAGCTCCGGAGAAATAATCGGAGGAATATTTTTAAGCATTTCAGTATCCTATACAGCGACAGAATCGGCAATTGGATAATATCAACAATTGTGTAATTGTCAATTGTACATTGTCAATTGTCAATTGTATATTTGTCCGCGCTGTTGTTCCTTTCTTGAATATTCGGAGATAGATTTGGAGATAGATTTTTAGTTATATTATCATAAAATAATAAAAAAAACAATAACATTATATAAAATATTTTGTCAAATTTTAAAATGAACTCTTGAAAAATCAAAACCGATGGTGTATTATTATAATATAGAATAAAATATATAAGGAATGTGCGCTTCTTTATCCGTAACAAGTGCAATTCGATTTTGGGAGGACAACTTTTTGACTGGGGATCTACACTGTCATACAAAACTTTCTGACGGTACTTTAGGACTGGAAGAACTTATTGCACTTGCTTCAAAGCGCGGAGTGGACACTATCGCTATCACGGATCACGACTGTCTCGCGGGAACGGTGAGAGCGAAAATAATCGGGGAAAGACACGATGTAAAAGTCATTCCCGGCGTGGAGCTTTCGGCGATAGACCACGAAAACGGCAAAAACGTTCATATTCTCGCGTATCTTTTTGACAGCCCCGACAGAATAGAGGGACTGTGCCACAAAAACTCGGCGGAAAGAAAAAAAGCCGGACAATATATGATGCTCAAGGCGACAAAGAAATTTCCTCTTGCGCCCGAGCTTATCATCAAATGCGCGCAGGGTTCCACAAATCTTTACAAGCAGCACATAATGCATGCTCTTATGCAATGCGGTTATACTATGAGTATATACGGCGAGCTGTACGAGAGCCTGTTCGACCCGCATAACCTTACGGGGATTTACGTTCAGCCTAAATTCGCGGACGTATTTGAGGTCATAGAGGCCGTCAAGGACGCGGGCGGTATTTCCGTTCTCGCTCACCCCGCTCTTTATGACAATTTTGATATAATAGACAAGTTAATCGAAGCCGGGCTTAACGGCATTGAGGTATGGCACCCGACCTGTTCCAAGGAAAATGAGGCAAGGCTCATAGCCATAGCCAAAAAGCACAAGCTGCTTATGACCGGCGGCAGCGATTTCCACGGTATGTACAATCACGGCAAATGGTCGCTGGGAGATTACGGCACGCCAAAACAGCAGCTCAGCGAGCTTCTTAATTATAAGACAAGAGTTAAAAGGCAGCAGAAAAAATTATCCGCACGGCAGGAGGCTCTCGCCGTAAACGGATAGACCTGCGGACTGCGGACACAGGACGGCTAAGCCGTCGAACGGAGTATATTATGAACAACGACGATTTTGACATTAAAATTTTTTCACCGATAAAAAAGGAACCCGAGGCCGAGTCCGTAACAATCGCGGACAATATGAAGCGTCAGGTTCTCTCGGGCAATCTGCAAAAAGCGAGAAATCTCGGCAAGGCGCTGGCAGATTCATACCCCGAGGCGGCCGAAAAAAAGGAGCTTCTGCATATAGCCGAGTGCTGTAACGTAGAGCTTGACAGAAACATAAAAGATCAAGCGATTATACTCTCCGTATTTACGGCGGAATACTGCATAAACAATTATATGCCCGATTCCATACTCGCGACAACGGCGCTGACGATGTTTTACGACACGCTTACAGACGATTCGCCCGAGCTTTACAATAATCTTTTGTCGTCGGCCGCGTTTTCGTTCTATTATATGAATCTTGACGGAAAAAACGCCGACCCTGATTTGATAGGAGAAACGTTTGCGATGCTTTGCGGAGATAAAAACTCCGAATGTCTTACCTGCTACGGAAAAACAGTTTTTCTGAATACTCTTAAAAGCTATAAAACGGCCGTGGAGAGCATTGATTTTTCCGATTGATTCTCTTTACATTTGAGGAACCGCCGAATAAATCACGCTCTGTTCCGCGAAATCCGCAAGATACATAACACGGCGACAAAAAAAACAGCCCCTTAAAGGGCTGTCAGACTGTCGAAAAAAGGAGATTTCGCGCTCTGCGGAGCGCGACACGGTGACGCTGTCCCCGTGACCCCTGCAAGCCTTTGTAAAGGCTTGACCGAAACTTTTATACTCTTTGCAACTATACTCTTTGCAACAAGTTTTTCGACACACTAAAAACAGCCCCTTAAAGGGCTGTTTCGGTTTTGAATTACTTTGATTCGGGCTCTGTAGCCGCCGTGGTAGAGGTTGTGGGTAAAAGAGCCTTAACAAAATCAACAAAAGACTGAACGATAGCCAATATAGCGTTAAAGAACTCCTGTACTTTCTCAACAACTGCGTTCATTATTCATTCTCCTTTCAATATCTTTGCCTTTATTATACAATGCAAATGTGGTAATTATGTTGTATAAAATTTAATATAAAATAAATATTTTCAAAAACTATTAAAATTTTCTACACAAATAGGACTTGTTTTAATAAATTACACTTGTTTTAAGGAACCACTGAATAAATCACATCAGTTTGCGAGCAAAAATTCTTTCAAATCATCGACCGTTTTGACAACGTAATCCGCACCGTATTCCTTGAGCTCGCCCGCAGGCGCGAAGCCGTATTCCACGCCGCAGCATTTAATGCCGCATTTATGCGCGCCTATGATATCATGCTTTCTGTCGCCTATCATAAGAACGGAGCCAAGCTCGATTTCTTGTATGTTCAGCCGTTTGCAGGCCTTAATAATTACGGCGGCTTTGTCCTCCGATTCGTTTTCACTTCCGGTAACGGAAGCGAAATACTTCGTTAAACCGAAATAATCGGTGATGGTTCTTGAAAAATGCTCGGGCTTTGACGTCGCGACGGCGAGTATTTTTCCGCTTTTGCCGACTTCATAAAGCAAATCGGTCATGCCCTCGTAAGGATAGTTTTCAAACATACCCTTTACCGCGTAGCGTTCGCGGTATTTTTTTATCATCGTCCGCGATAATTCCTCGTCAAAACGGAGAATATTCTGAAATGAATCCATCAGAGGAGGCCCTATGAATTTTTTAAGCGTTTCGAGCGGCGGACGCTCAAATCCCATAGCGTCAAAAGCGTATTCAAGGCTTTTTATTATGCCGCCCGACGAGTTTGTGAGCGTGCCGTCGAGGTCAAAAAGTATATATTTATACATACCTTACATACCTTTAGCCGCCGAACAATGAAAGCAGGTATCCCGCCGCGACCGCCGAACCTATAACGCCCGCGACATTCGGTCCCATAGCGTGCATAAGCAGGAAGTTGGTGGGGTCCGTTTTTGAGCCGACCTTCTGCGCGACTCTCGCCGCCATAGGAACAGCCGAAACTCCGGCGGCTCCGATAAGGGGATTGACCTTGCCGCCCGTAAGGAGGTAAAGAAGCTTTCCGAGAAGCACGCCGCCGATTGTCGAAAACATGAACGCTGCAAGTCCGAGAGCTACGATTTTAAGCGTCTTTGAGGTAAGGAAAGTCTCGCCGTTAGCCGTCGCGCCCACGCATACTCCGAGCATAATGGTTACGATGTTCATAAGCGAATTTTGAGCCGTATCCGAAAGTCTGTCGGTTACAAGGCACTCTTTAAAGAGATTGCCGAGCATGAACATACCTAAAAGCGGAATAACGCTGGGCAGAATGAACGCCGTTATAACGAGAACCACCACGGGGAAAATGATTTTTTCAATCTTTGACACCTTGCGGAGCTGCGTCATTTTTACCGCGCGCTCTTTTTTTGTCGTCAGCGCGTTCATAATGGGAGGCTGGATTATCGGTATAAGCGCCATATACGAATACGCCGCGACGGCTATTGGAGCCAACAAATGCGCCGCCAATTTGCTTGTAAGGAATATAGCCGTAGGACCGTCCGCGCCGCCGATTATTGATATGGCAGCCGCTTCCTCGGGAGAAAATCCGAAAATTATCGCGATAATAAAGGCTACGTAAATACCGAGCTGAGCCGCCGCGCCCAAAAGCAAACTTATCGGGTTCGAGAGCAGAGGGCCGAAGTCGGTCATTGCGCCTACGCCCATAAATATAAGACACGGGAAAATACTGCTCTTAACGCCGACGTACAAAAGCCGCAGAACGCCCGAATCGTACCAATGCCCCGGTTCCATGGCGCCTTCCTCAACCGCCTGCATTGTCGCGGGGTCGGAAAGACCGATTGAATCGAGCATGATTTCCGAGCCGGGAAGATTCGCTAAAAGAATACCGAAAGCTATAGGCACAAGAAGAAGCGGTTCAAATTTTTTGCCTATTGCAAGATAGAGGAACACGAAAGACACAAGAATCATTACAATATTGCGCCAGCTCGCATCTCCTGTGAAAAAAGCTCCGAAGCCCGATGACTCCCAAAGACCTTTTAAAACTTCAACAATACTCATTTGCCGTTCTTCCTTTCCTCAGATGACCGCGAGAACGGCGTCCGTATCTACCGTCGAGCCCTTCTGTACAAGAACCTGCTTTACAACGCCATCCTCGGGCGCGACTATGTCGTTTTCCATCTTCATCGCTTCAAGGATAAAGAGGATTTCGCCTTTTTTGACAGCCTGTCCCACCGAGATTCTGACGTCCAATATGTTTCCCGGCATAGGCGACGTAACCTGTACGCCGGCGCCGACAGTCTGAGCAGGCGCAGCCGCAGGAGCGGTTTGAGCGGGAGCGGGAGCAGCCGCGGGAACGGCGGGAGCCGACGGAGCCGCGTCCGTAACAGCGGTTATAACAGCCTCGGTTTCCTCTACCTCGACCTCGTAATTTTTGCCGTTTAACGTTACTACATATTTCATGGTTATTTCTCCTCGATAAGTTTAATGGATTTGAACAGAAGTCTGTTAAGCGGTATTCCGCTCTGATTGCTGACTATCGCCATAATCACGGCCGCCGTAGGCTCGTCTACGTTTTCGAGCTTTAACTCGCCCTGCGACTCGGAATCCGGCAGAGGTCTGCCCAACGGTTTTTGTCCCTGCGCCGACGCCAACGCTTTATCGGCAACATTGTTTGCCGTGCTTTTCGCCTTATTTTTTCCGAAAGCTTTTTCACCGGCTTCAAATATTTTTGAAATCAAACGAATCAACACCGCTATAACGGCAAGAATGACGATAACCAAAACAAAACCTACGACCGAGGTTTTGAGCGTTTCGCCCCAACTCATCTGCATTTCGAGAAGCGCTGCTGTCATATCGTTATCCCTCCCGAATTTTCTTTATCGCGTATGTGAACGTACGTTTTTTCTTTTCTTCTCTCTTATCGAAGTAAGCCTCGGCCTGCTGCGGAAAAGCGCAGTACGAAAGCACGTCCTCGTCGCAAGTCGCTCTGTCTCCGAGATGCGCTCTCGCCTCGGGCAGTCCGTCAGGCAAAGTATCCGCGAAACGGCAGGTTATCGGCTTTTCGTCCCCGAAAACCTTTTTAATAAGCTCGTCGCTTATTTTTCCGGGAGCTTTTCCGTAATCGCCCTTTATATAATCCTGATTTTCCTTTGTAATAGTCTTATAGCGTTCGCCCGACATTACGTTGAGAACCGACTGCGTGCCGACCATCTGCGCAAGCGGTGTTACAAGCGGAGGATATCCGAAATCCTTGCGGACTCTCGGAACCTCGGCGAGAACCTCGTCGAGCTTATCTAACTTTTTCATATCGGTGAGCTGTTTTATGAGGTTAGAGAGCATTCCGCCGGGAACCTGATAGCTCAGCGCGTCGGTAGCCGTACCCATAACCACGGGATTAAGAAGCCCCGAATCAAGACATTCTTTTCTGTAGGGCTTAAAGAAATTGTTTATTTCCATAAGAATTTTATCATCAAGCGAAATATCGTAACCGTATTGACGCAGGACGTATGCCATTGTTTCGGTAGCGGGCTGGCTTGTACCGCCGGAGAAGCAGGAAATCGCGGTATCAATGATATCAGCGCCGGCCTCGACGGCTTTAAGGAGCGTCATAAAACCGAGACCCGTGGTAGAATGAGTGTGGAGCACAACGGGAAGCTTTACCTCGGCTTTTATAGCCTTTACAAGGTCATATGCCTCCTTCGGGCTCATAACACCGGCCATATCCTTTATGCATATCGTCTGAACGCCCATATTCTCAAGAACCTTGGCCATTTTCGCGAATGCATCGAGAGTGTGTACGGGACTTGTCGTGTAGCATATCGTACCCGACGCGACAGCGCCCGCTTTAAGAGTTTCGTCAACCGCGACCTGTATATTTCTTAAATCATTGAGCGCGTCGAATATTCTTACAACGTCTATGCCGTTTTCAACGCTCTTTCTTACGAAAAGGCGGACAACGTCGTCGGGATAATGATGATATCCCAAAAGATTCTGACCTCTTAAAAGCATCTGGAGCTTTGTATCGGGGCATTTTTCCTTGATTTTTCTAAGTCTTTCCCACGGATCCTCGTCAAGATATCTGAGGCATGAATCAAACGTCGCGCCTCCCCAGCATTCGAGCGAATAATATCCTGCTTTATTAAGCTTATCGAGAATGGGAGAAAACTTCTCAAAAGGCATTCTCGTAGCAATAAGCGACTGCTGAGCGTCGCGCAGAACCGTTTCCGTAAACTGAACTTTCATTCAATTACCTCCTGTATATTAAAAACTATTTCAAATTCAACCCATTATACATTATAGCCGAACAAACGCAAATTGCAAGGAAAAATTAATATTTTAATGCATAAAAAAACAGCTCCGGTAATCGTATACTTATGTATAAAATGTCAATCGAAGCCATAACCGAGGCGAATAAAAAACGCGAACGCTTCAGCCGTTTTATACCTTGGGATATACCGCGCAATTATTTTTATACAATATTTATTATCCTTGATTTTCCGCGATAATATGATATAATTCATTTTGAGAGAAAATAAAATTAAATATGAATAAAGGCGAATATTGTATGGATAATATCAAAAACAGCTTGGATAACCTTGTAATTCAGCTTGATACGGCAGGTTGTCCGAACAGATGCCGTCATTGCTGGCTCGGAAATCACAAAAACGGTCGTTTCGGTGTTGATAATTTTAGGGAAATCGCGGAACAGTTTAAAAATTGGCGTGATGAAAACGGAAACGGTCTTAAAAATACAGCTTTTCGTTCATGGTGGCGCGAACCTGATTTCAGCGACGATTACAGAAAACTGTGGGATATGGAAAAAAAGCTGTCGTCTCCCGGCCGCGCCGAGAGATTCGAGCTTTTGTCGGTATGGAGATTGGCAAGAGACCCAGATTACGCAAAATGGGCGGCGTCGCTTCCTACAAAAGTCTGTCAGCTAACGTTTTTCGGTTTGGAGGAAAATACCGATTGGTTCATAAGACGCAAGGGAGCGTTCAACGATTTGATTACGGCAACCGAACGCTGTATAGACGTGGGAATAAGTCCGAGATGGCAGTTGTTTCTTACAAAAAAATGCATAAAAGAGCTTGACGGATTCCTGTATCTTATGGAATATCTCGATTTAAAGAACAGGTGCGAAAAGCGAGGAGAAAAATTTGTATTTTTTATAGGCGGTATGTCGCCGGACGGAAACGCATATGAGCTTGAAGATTATAGAATAGAAGAAGATGACGTTGAGCTTATTCCGAAAAAGATGTCGGATATGAGCCGCGATAATATTTCATTGCTTGGAAAAGCCGAATATAAGCTCCTGCCTGAGCTGCTGAAATCCGATAAACCGCCGCATTTATACGACCCCGGAGCGCTTGATATCGACGCCGACTGCAACGTGTATACGGCAATAACGGAGCATACGGCTCCATGGAAGCTCGGCAATCTCAGAATAGACGGCGTTGATAAAATTTTGAGAGCGTACCGCGATTGTAAAACTCCGGGACTTATCGCGAACAAAACTATGCCCGTATCATCTCTTGCCGAACGCTACGGAGATAAAAACGGGCGCAAGCTTTACGTAAAGGACGACCTTATTACAAAATATCTGCATCAATGGGGAAACGATTTATGTATTTCGGATAATGATAATTTAATAACACGCTAAACAAGAACATATGAATCGCCGCGGTGTGCCTGCACAAACCGATATGTAGATTTTTAAGCATAATTTTCCTTATAACAAGGCAAAATCCTGCGGGAAACCTTGTGTATTTCAAGGAATTTTAACGCAGTACGACCGAAATTTTGCCGAAAAGACGCGAGTAATGCTTAGTGTGCAAACAATATAGTACTGATATTGAAGTATTTGCGATGCATATGACCGTTTTTATTCAGCAAAATATAAATATAGGTAAAACTATCATAGGCAGCACTATCCAATCGGTGAGTTGCTTTTTTCGTTATTGATTTTTTAACAACGCCTTTAGCCACTCATTTTTAGCAAATAATGTTGACATTTAAAATATAATCTGATAAAATCATTTGATGTGAACACGGAAATGAACATATCTGCGTTTTAAGAGATTGTTTTAATGCAACGCTCACCTTTTGGGCAAAGGTGAAAGGTTAAATACATTCCCACAATTTTATAGTTTTTCTTACTTGTCGCTATAGCTCAGCAGGATAGAGCGGCCGCCTCCTAAGAGGTAGTTGCAACGCTCACCTCTTGGGCAAAGGTGAAAGGTTAGGTGTTAATATAGTCCCACAATTTCATAGTTTTTCACATTTGTCGCTATAGCTCAGCAGGATAGAGCGGCCGCCTCCTAAGCGGCAGGCCGGAGGTTCGAATCCTCTTAGCGACGCCAGAAAAGTAGCCGCAAACCCGCTAAAATAAAGG
>CANRNI010000011.1 GCA_947631945.1 uncultured Clostridia bacterium | reverse complement strand
GCAAAAATGACGGAAAATATCGGTACAGATGCGCGGCAAAGGCGGCAGCCGCTAATTGTGCGGTATTGCCTTAAAATTTACAAACCGATTAATTTTGATACAAAAGAACATATATACGAATCCGCAGCATAAGACGCAAGAGCCTCCGACGTATAGGAAAGCACGGTTATAAGTCCGGCAAGCACAGACGAATAGATAAAGCCCTTTAAAAGTCCGAAAGCCGCGCCGAGCGCCGTATCAAGCTTTTCCGCAAGCTTTGATTTTGTTACAAGCTTCGCGAGAAGTCTCCCCGCGATACGAAGCAATACAACAAGAACAAGAGCAAAAACGGAAAAGCATACTAAATTAAGAAGCGAATGCATAACGGGAGATATAATATTCGCTTCAAGCTCGTTTACGGTAGTTACCCCGTTCAAAATACTGTCCGACAGAGCCTGCGAATCAAACAGTCCCGAGGCTTTCGCGTATTCCGTCATTCCCTTGGGCAAAAAATCAAAGAACGACGCGATATTTGACGCCATATCCGAGATGCCGTGCTCTATCCCGCTGTACTTCTCATTAAGAAAATCAATTATCCGCTCTTTTATAAATGAATCGTAAATATATTCCGATGCACGGGGCGAGATAAGCTTTGAGAACAGAACCGCGATTACTGCGGACGCAATATCGAAAAGCGTAATGACTATACCGCGTTTCGCGGATATAAAAACCACCAGCAGTACAACCGCTATAAGAATTATATCAATTATGTGATTCATTTTTCAACCTCAATATCATAAATAATTATCGGCTTACTTCTTCTTCGTTGACAGGACTTCCGTACGCCGGATATTTTTTTACATTCTCGGAGGAAAGCAGATATATGTAATTTCCGTTAAGCACAATATCGTCATAATAATTAATATCCCGAGTACAGCCGACAAGCTTGCCCCTTTTTGAGTAAGTTTCAATTTTATCGGAAAAAAGCACCGCTACGCTTTTCTTCGACGACGAAAGACCTCTTACCTTGCCCGAAAGAGACGCTTCGCTTTTTAAGCCGCCGCCGTTTGAAAATATCGCGAGAGTATATTTATCATCGTGACTGTAGTCGGTAGTTATTACCGCTGTGTATTTATCGCTTCCTATTTCTCCAAAGACGATATCGGACGAGCCGTAATCATAAACGGCAGTCTGCTCTTTGCCTTTTATCAGATATACCTTTTTGTCGGTTATGACCTGTACTTTTTTGCCAGAAATAAATTTTGCTCCAATAACTGTCTCATCGGTATAATCGAACTCGGCATAAGCCGTGTCGTATTCAAAATCGAGGATATACAGTTTTGACGATAATACCGCGTTTTCAGAATCCAGAACAGTAACGGCGGCTTTTCCGCCCGAATCGGTTATCGCGACGTCGGTAATATATCCGTCCGGGCAGTTCCAGCGGTAAATAATCTTTCCCGAAGCGTTAAGACCGTACAAAACAGATTGGTAGCTTTCGTCCGTAACGGCAATAGCATAATTATCTCTGCGGCTGACTGCCGCATCGGTTATATTTCCCTCGGCAGTCATCTGTGAATTGACGCTTTTGTCACGCTCAAGAGTATACGACGTATTTCCTCTGTCATAAATAAGAGCTCTGCCGCCGTTGATTTCCACAGACGGGGAACTGTATGAAAGCTGCTGTCTTGCCGATATATTGCCGGAGGAGTTTACATAAGAGATTCCATTTTCGGTAACGATAATATACCCTTTTTCAAAGGCTTTGAAATCAAATACGTTATGAGCGTCTGTGCTTACGGAAAATTTTTCCGACAATCTGCGTGAAAAAACAGACGCGACCTTGCCGTTTACGGTGGACAGAAATCCTCCCGAGCTCAAATCGGCGGCAACAAATACTATGGCCAATATAAGGATTATCGTAATTATTCCCGAGAGCGGAGTTAATTTTATTTTTTCCGCTCCGCTTCTTTTATCGTCGATACGCTTAATAAAGCGCGCGAGCCTGCGCTTGCTTTCATTTATATGCTTTCTCGGAATGTCATCGGGAATTTCGGTTATTCCGCTGCTCTCTGATTTTCCATATTTTTTATACCCTTTTGCATTTCTGTTTTTACTGCCGTTATTATCGTTACCGACGCGCAAAATCCGTTCACCCGCTTTACTTATACCAAACCCTATTTAGAAACAGTCCCTCGGGAGGCGCCGTAACGCCCGCGCAGTTTCTGTCGCACGAAAGTATAATATTTTTAATATCTTTTTTATCTGTTTTTCCCTCTCCTACGTTAAGGAGAGTTCCGACCATTATTCTGACCATATTATAAAGGAATCCGTCAGCTTCAAATTTAAAGGTAACGATATCGCCGTCCCTTAAAACACTTGCGCTTTTGACCGTTCTGACAGTGCTCTCCACACTGCTTCCCGAAGAACAGAACGCCTTGAAATCATGAGTTCCCACAAAATCCCGAGCCGCTTCATTCAGCGCTTTTTCATCTATTTTGCGGATATAATGATAAGCCCTGTTTATCATAAAAGGATTCCTTACAGGAGAATTCCAAATTTTATAAATATATTCTTTTGATTCACAGTCGTAACGGGAATGAAAGGACAGCGGCATTTCTTCACATTCCGCGACCGCGATATCAAACGGAAGATTCGCGTTCAACGCCCTGACAAAGACTTCGCACGGTATATTTTTTTCCGTTCTGAAATTGCAGAAAAACTCGTTTGCGTGAACGCCGGCGTCGGTTCTGCTGCAACCGTAAACCGTCAAATGCTTTCCGCATATTTTTTCAACGGCGTCCTCTATTTTCCCCTGAACGGTCACAGCGTTATCCTGCACCTGCCAGCCGTGATATTTGCTTCCGTCATAGCTCAATTTAAGCCTTAGATTCCGCGTCCGCTCCATTCAGATTACAGCTCCGAAAAAATGATTTAAAAGAATTATCGCCGCAAGCATCATTCCGATAAAGATGAAAGCCGCTATATCGCGCCATGTGAATTTCATTATTTTCATGCGCGTTCTGTGATTGCTTCCGTTATAGCATCTGCATTCCATGGCAAACGCGAGTTCATAAGCTCTTCTGAAAGAGTTTACGAAAAGCGGAATAAAAATCGGTATAAGAGCCTTCGCTCTTTTTAATACTCCGCCCGTATCGAGGTCCGCTCCCCTCGCCTTCTGAGCGTTCATAATTTTATCTATTTCCTCAATAAGCGTAGGAATGAATCTTAAAGCTATAGTCATCATCATAGCGAGAGTATCGACTGGTATTTTTATTTTTTTCAGAGGCGACAACAGCCTTTCTATACCGTCGGTAAGAGTCGTCGGCGACGTGGTATACGTCAGCAGAGAGCTTATAAATATAAGTGAAATTATCCTTACGGCCATAAAAATCGCCGTATAAACTCCGCCGTCGGTTATCTTTATTTTCCGCCATTCAAAAAGTATGTTACCCTTTTCATTGTAAAAAATCTGTAAAAGCGCGGTAAAGAAAATGAGGAAATATATCATTTTAAGACCTTTTAATACGACCTTAAACGATATTTTTGAAAACAGTATTGAAAATACGGAAAAAATGAATATAAGCGCCAGCGATAAAAAGTTTTTACAGAGGAATATTTCCACAAGAGCCGCAAAAGTAACAATAAGCTTTGCTCTCGGGTCAAGCCTGTGAATAAAAGAATTTCCGGGAAAATATTGACCTATGGTAATATCTTTAATCATTTCGCGTTACCTCCTTTATGAAGATAACGCAGTATCTCGTCTTTAGCCTGTTCGACAGTATAAACGTTCTTTTTAAGACCGAAGCCGTACTTGTTAAGCTCCGAAAAAATCCGAGTTATCTGCGGAATATCAAGCCCCATACCGCGAAGCTCGTCGGAACGTGAAAAAACCTCGTCAAGCGAGCCGTGCATAGCGACAGAACCGCGATTTAAAACAAGAATTTTTTCCGCGACGCCCGCCACGTCTTCCATACTGTGGGATACAATTATAACTGTTCTTCCCGTTTTTTTGCGGTAATTTCCGATAAGCTCAAGGATAGACCGTCTGCCTCTCGGGTCAAGTCCGGCCGCAGGCTCATCCATAATAAGTACTTCCGGCTCCATAGCCATAACTCCGGCTATAGCGACGCGCCTTTTTTCTCCTCCCGAAAGGTCAAAAGGAGATTTTCCGAGCATATTTTCGCTTAAACCCACAAAATCGGCCGCCCGTCTGACCCTCTCGTCTGTTTCCGAAGAGGAAAGTCCCATATTTGCGGGTCCGAAGGAAATATCCTTATAAACAGTGGATTCAAAAAGCTGATATTCCGGATACTGAAAGCACAGACCTACTTTAAATCTCGCGTTATGAGCCGTTTCACGGCTTTCGTTAATATCCTTGCCGTAAAGCAGTATTCGCCCCTCGGTCGGTTTCAAAAGCGCGTTGAAATGCTGTATAAGAGTTGATTTTCCCGACCCGGTATGACCGATTACGGCAAGCATATCGCCTTGCTCGACCTTTACGTTAACGCGGTCGAGAGCCGTTATCTGGAACGGCGTTCCCACTGAGTATTTATATGACACGTTTTCCGCTTCGAGAACCGTCACTTTGCAGCACCTCCCGAAACAGAAAATTTAAAAGCCTCGATAAATTCCTCCGCCGTAAGTATGCCGCTTGGCAGATTTACTCCCGAACGCCTGAGAAGAAGAGCGAGCTTTGCGCTTTCGGGCAGTTCAAGCCCCGCCTTTTCAATGATTTCTTCATTTGAAAAAACATCTCTCGGCGCTCCGTCAAGGACAATTCTACCCGAATCCATTACGATTACTCTGTCCGCCGCAACAGCTTCTTCCATATAATGGGTAATAAGTACGACAGCTATACCGAGCTCTTTGTTAAGCTTTCTCATAGCCGCCATAACTTCTTTTCTGCCCTTCGGGTCGAGCATTGCGGTAGGCTCGTCAAGGATTATACAATCTGTTCGCATAGCCATTATTCCGGCGATAGCGACCCTTTGCTTCTGCCCACCCGACAGCTTATGCGGCTCGTGAAAACGGTATTCGTACATTCCGACAGCTTTTAGCGCTTCGTCAACTCTCTTTCTTATTTCGGACGGCTCTATACCGAGATTTTCGGGACCGAAAGCCACGTCCTCCTCGACAATGGTAGCGACTATTTGATTATCGGGGTTCTGAAATACCACTCCCACGGTCTGACGGATTTCATATTCAAGCGATTCATCGGAGGTGTCCATGCCGTTAACGTAAATTTTACCCGACTCGGGCATTAAAATAGCGTTCGCGAGCTTGGCAAGAGTTGATTTTCCCGAACCGTTATGACCGAGAATCGCGACAAACTCGCCTTTTTTTATATCAATATTTATATTTTTAAGCGCAAGCGGCAACGGAGTTTCATTATCCGATTCGTAGCGGTACGAAACGTCGCTGAACCTTATAAGGGTAGCCTTTTCCATCTATTTTCTTATCCTCATTTTTTTTGATTGACAATTTACAATTGATTATAAATCGCGGCATCGGTTTTGCAACCGACTGATAACTATTATCTAATCTCTAAATTCATATTATTTTTCGTCCGATTGCCAAACGGCTGTCGAACCGCAGGGAAGGCAAAGTCCCGACGATGTTACGGGAAGTCCAAGCTCGTCGGCGGAAACGCTTCCCCCGAAAACGGGTCTTATCAAAGCTCCGAGAATATACTGCATAACCGCCGGAGAAAGCCCGGTTGTATAGGAATTAAGAATAAAAAGAAGCGAATCCTTTGTGAGTAGCTCCCTGCAAAGCGACACAAGACCGTAAACCTCGTCCTCAAGCTTCCATACTTCTCCGCCCGGTCCTCTGCCGTATGACGGAGGATCCATTATAATGATATCATAGCGGTTTCCGCGTCTTATTTCACGCTGTACGAATTTAACGCAGTCGTCAATAAGCCATCTTACGGGCATTTTATCAGCGTTTGAAGAAACGGCATTTTCCTTAGCCCATAGAGTCATGCCCTTTGACGCGTCCACATGAGTTACGGACGCCCCAGCTTTAAGAGCCGAAATTGTAGCGCCGCCCGTATAAGCGAATAAATTAAGAACTTTGACCTGTCTGTTCTGTTTTTTTATTATATCCGCTGTAAAATCCCAATTTACAGCCTGTTCGGGAAACAGCCCCGTATGCTTAAACCCCATAGTTTTTATGTTAAAGGTAAGCTCACGGTAATTTACCGTCCAGCGGTTCGGGACGTTTTTGTAAAATTCCCATTTTCCGCCTCCGCTGTTTGACCTGAAATATCTCGCGGCGGCTTTTTTCCACATCGGGTCGTTTTTAGGAGTATTCCATATAACCTGCGGATCGGGTCTTATAAGGGTGATATTTCCCCATCTTTCGAGCCGTTCTCCGTCCGAGCAGTCTATAAGCTCATAATCGCGCCATTTATCGGAAACACGCATATTTTATACCGCGCAGGCTGCCGCAGGAAACAATCCTTTTCGCGCACGCGCGCTCCTTTCGCAGAAAATTCACATTACCCTGTCATTGTACATATTATATAAGTCTTTCCTCAACGACCTGCGCTATGGTATCGGCAAGACGTTCAATTTGTTCCATATCCCTGCCCTCAAGCATAACTCGGACAAGAGGTTCTGTTCCCGAAGCGCGGACAAGCACTCTGCCGTTATTTCCGAGTTCTTTCTCGGCGGCCTCTATCGCAAGCTTTATATCATTATCCTCTTTAAGACGGTGCTTGCCGAACGCCGAAACGCGGACGTTTTTAAGAACCTGCGGGAATATCTCAATCTCGGAAGCAAGCTCGTCAAGCGGCTTGCCGGTATCTCTTATAATATTCAGTATCTGAACAGCCGAAAGCTGACCGTCGCCGGTGGTGGCGTGGTCAAGAAAGATAATGTGTCCCGACTGCTCTCCGCCTATGTGATAGCCCTGTTCTAACATTCTTTCAAGAACGTATCTGTCCCCGACCTTTGTTTTTTCGCAGTTAATGCCGTTTTTGTCGCAGAACTCAAAAAGTCCCATATTGCTCATTACGGTAGCTACAAGAGTATTGCCGTTGAGTTTATTTTTATCTTTATAATACTTTGCCGCTATAGCCATAAGCTTATCGCCGTCAACAAGATTTCCGTTTTTATCCACCGCAAGAAGTCTGTCCGCGTCGCCGTCAAAGGCAAAGCCAAGCTCGAAGCCGTTTGACTTTACAAATTCCGCAAGCGCCTCAATATGTGTAGAGCCGCAGTTTTCATTAATATTCGTACCGTCCGGGTTCGCGTTTATAACAACGCATTCCGCGCCGAGCTGTTTAAAAAGAGTATTCGCGGTTACGCTCGACGAGCCGTTCGCGCAGTCAAGAGCAATCCGCATACCGTAGAAAAGCCTGTCGGCCGTTTCCGTGATATGATTTATATAATCTCTTACCGCGTTCTGCGCAAGCGTCACCTTGCCTACTTCTCCGCCTATAATAACGGGAGGAACGCGAATCTCGTCAAGTATTATCGCTTCTATTTCCTCCTCCATAGCGTCGGGGAGCTTGTAGCCTGTCGAGCGAAAAATTTTAATTCCGTTGTACTCGCACGGATTGTGCGAAGCCGAAATCATAACTCCCGCGTCGTAACCGTATTCCTTTACAAGAAACGCCACGGCGGGAGTGGGAACAACGCCGAGCATCAGCACGTCGGCTCCGACTGAGCATAATCCGGATGCGAGCGCAAAAGAAAGCATATCGGCCGATTTTCTTGTATCGGTGCCTATTAAGACTTTAGGCTTATGCGCTGTGTTCTCGGCCAGAACCATAGCCGTCGCCCTGCCTATTTTCATAGCGAGTTCGCCTGTTATCTCCGTATTCGCTATACCTCTCGCTCCGTCCGTTCCAAATAATCTTCCCATAATATTACCTCCGTAATCACACTAATTTTTTAATTAGGAATTAGAAATTAGGAATTAGGAATTATCGGAAGCCCTTTCGGGCTTGATAAATATTTGTTGCAGAGTTGCAGATATATATTTATCATATTTACATTTATTGTTAAAAGTCAGATAATTACCTATTTTATATTTCTAATTATTTAATTTATCAATACAAAATTTATCAATACAAGCTCTGTTGTCCTTTTTTCTCAATTCCGAGATGGGCGTACGCCGCGTTAGTTACTACCCTGCCTCTCGGAGTTCTTCCGAGAAAACCTATCTGCATAAGATAAGGCTCGTAAACGTCTTCTATAGTGACGGCTTCCTCGCCTATAGCGGCGGCAATAGTTTCAAGTCCTACCGGTCCTCCGTTGTAGTTATTTATCATTGTTGTGAGTATCAGCCTGTCGATATTATCAAGCCCGAGCTCGTCTATTTCCATTCTTGAAAGAGCGATTCTCGCGTCCTGCTCCGTTATGATTCCGCTGCCTATCACCTGCGCGAAATCCCTTGTACGCTTTAAAAGTCTGTTCGCGATTCTCGGAGTGCCTCTTGAACGCGACGCTATTTCGAGCGCGCCGTCCTCGTCTATATCTATTCCGAGTATTCCGGCGTTTCTCTTTACAATTTCCGCAAGCTCATATGGCGTATACAGCTCAAGTCTTAAAACCACACCGAACCTGTCTCTCAGCGGAGCCGTAAGCTGTCCCGCTCTCGTTGTCGCGCCCACAAGAGTAAAACGCTTCAAATCGAGTCTTATTGACCTTGCCGACGGTCCTTTTCCTATAATTATATCTATGGCGCTGTCCTCCATCGCGGGATAGAGGACTTCCTCAACGCTCCTTGAAAGACGGTGTATCTCATCTATAAAAAGCACGTCGCCGTCGTTGAGATTGGTAAGAAGCGCCGCGAGGTCTCCGGGCTTTTCTATGGCAGGCCCTGACGTTATGCGAATCTGAACTCCCATTTGATTCGCTATAATTCCGGCGAGAGTTGTTTTTCCAAGTCCGGGAGGACCGTAAAGCAGAACGTGGTCGAGCGTTTCGCCTCTGTATATTGCCGCGTCCATATATATTTTCAGATTTTCCTTGACCTTTTCCTGTCCGATATATTCATCGAGAGTTTTAGGTCTTAAAGACATTTCCACATCGGAATCCGCCGACGTAAAATCGGGCGACATCATACGGTATTCATTTTCTTCAGTCACAATATGTCAGCCCTTTCCTATAAATTCTTTGATAGAAGCGCCAGCGCGCGCTTTATCATATCCTCGACGGAAAGCGACCCGTCGAGCGACCTTACAGCCTTTGAAGCCTCATATTGATTATATCCCAAAAATTGCAATGCGCTTACGGCTTCCGACGCGTTGGACGAAATATCCGACAAAGGATCTTCCGTAAAAATATCGCCGCCGTCGGAGGAAGTATTGACAGACAGCTTTCCTTTAAGCTCTAAAATCATTCTTTGTGCAATTTTAGGTCCTACTCCCTGCGCCTTCGTTACCGCTTTCACGTCGCCGTTTGATACCGCGAGAGCCAATCTTTCCGGCGTCATTTCGGAGAGAACGGCAAGAGCAGCTTTAGGTCCCACGCCCGAAACGGATATCAGCAGCTTAAAGCACTCCAATTCGTTTAAATCATAAAAGCCGAACAGCTCGAGCGCATCCTCCCTAACGGCAAGATGTGTATACAGCGTTACCCTGCCGCCTGTAGAACCGATTTTTCTAAGAGTGTTCATAGACGTACTGCATTTAAAGCCGACGCCGCCGCATTCAACCGCGACGCACGAAGCGTCCGTCATAATTATATTTCCCGTAACAGAATAAAACATCGAATTTTTACCCTTTCATATACACCTTGACTTTTTGTTCAACATTAATATATCGGCATTATTTATATCTTAACATTCCAAGCGCCGAGCCGCTCGAATGAGCGTGGCATATAGCCATAGCGAGGGCGTCCGCGGTATCGTCAGGTTTTGGCGACTTATCAAGATTAAGAATCAGTTTCGTCATTTCCTGCACCTGTTTTTTTTCCGCTCTGCCGTAACCGACAACGCTCTGCTTGACCTGAAGAGGAGTATACTCAAAAATTCCTACGTTTCTCTGCTTCGCCGCAAGAATGATAACTCCCCTCGCCTGCGCCACATCAATCGCGGTTTTGGCGTTTGTATTGAAAAACAGTTTTTCAATCGCCATCGCGTCGGGCTTGTATTTTTCTATAAGCAATGACAGTTCCGTATGTATATAAAGAAGTCTGTCGGTAAAATCGGTATGCGCCCGGGTTGTCACAGCGCCGAAATCAATTACTTTAAAATGATTATTAATATATTCGATTATTCCGTATCCTACTATAGCATATCCGGGGTCTATTCCTAAAATAATCAATCCGCATCTCACCAAAGCACCGTATTTCAATTTAGTATACCACAACATGGCTCAATTGGCAAGAAAGATTTAAGATTTATTTAAAAAATATTGTAATCCTGTATCCGAACGGCAATAATTATGCGGTATTGCCTTGAATTTAATAATATCATATGTTATTATTGTTTTCAAAGAAAAAATTAAGGAGAAAAATATGTCAGAATATATTCACATGAACCACGGAGACGATTCACGAAGAGAAGAAGTAATGGAGCTTCTTAATAAATCTTTCGGCTTTAAGGACGAAGATGAAATTTTTGAAAATCTTATCCCCAAGCTTTATAACGAGGAATATTGTCCGGCGTCTAACAACGTCGTTCTTGATGTTGACGGCGAAATGCGCGCGGCCGTAGGTCTTTATTACAACTCTCTCACTGTCTGCGGAGAAAAGCTGAAAACAGGCGGAATAGGAAATGTCGCGGTTCATCCCGATTACAGAAAAAACGGCTACATGAGATATTGCATGGCTTACTGTCTCGATGAAATGAAGCAGAATATGACAGACCTGGCGTTTTTATGCGGAGCAAGACAAAGATACGCCCATTTTTCGTTTGAGCCATCGGGCATAAGATACAAATTTAATTTTAACAAAGACAACGTCGCAAGAAAATTCGGCTATGATAAAAAATCGGCGTTTGAGGCAAAAGTCATAAAAAAGAGCGATACGGAAATTTTAAAAGAAATTTCCGAAATTTATGAAAGCCGCAGCTTTAAGGCCGAAAGACCTTTGGAAAAAATGTACGATATTCTTCTGTCATGGCGCGGAAAGCCATACGCTGTATTTCTCAACGATGAATTTAAGGGTTGGTTCGTGTTCAGCAGCAAAATGGATAAGGTATATGAAATAGGATATAAAAATCCCGAAGATATTGAGGATATTGTTATATGCGCTCTCGAAACGTCCGAAAAACATTCAATCAATATAGATGTGCCTCCTTTTGATACCGATTTGTCAAAATATCTCGGTCTTTACTGCGAATATTACGAGGTAGCGCACCCCGATTATTACACGGTTTTCTGCTATGAAAACGTTATAAGAGCTTTTATGAAGCTTAAATCAACATACGGTAAATTGCCCGACGGCGAGTGCGTTATGCTTATAGAGGGCGAAAAGCTGCCAGAACAGATAAAAATAACAGTAAAAAGCAACAGCGTAAGCGTAGAGGAAACGACGCTGAAGCCCGATATTTCTCTTACGCACCATGAGGCTATGAGGCTTATCGGAAGTCTTTATTCAGAAAGGCGAAACGAATTAAAGCCCGAATGTGCCGCTTGGTTTCCTCTGCCGTTTTACACCTATTCGCAGGATAACGTGTAAAGGCATTAATGGTCTTTGGTTAAAAAAATACAGAAAAAGGTGAAATTTTATGTTCCGTGAAATGCGCAGGGCAAAACAGAAAATGACAAACGAAGAATGTATAAAAATACTCGAAAATGCGTCGTCGGGAACGCTTGCGCTCTCGGGAGACGAGGGTTATCCGTACGCGGTACCGATTAGTTTCGTCTACAGCAACGGAAAAATATACTTTCACAGCGCAAAAACGGGGCATAAAACAGACGCGATAAAAAATTGTCCTCTTGCCTCCTTCTGCGTAATCGCGCAGGACGAAGTACAGCCCTCCGAATTTACGACGCACTACAAAAGCGTCATTGTTTTCGGCAAAGCAAAAATTATTGAAGATGAGAACGAAATTATAAATCCGATAAAAATTTTATCAGATAAATACTGCTGCGATTTTAAAGATATGACAGACGCGAAAATTAACCAATACAAAGGAAAATTCTGTATTATTGAATTGGATATAGAGCATATGTCCGGCAAAAAATCAAAGTATTTAATGTCTACCGAATAAATGCCGAAAGATTTTTTCAAAAAGTGTTGATAAAACCTTATTTGTAACAATAACGTGTGATTGTTTCCTTTATCAATAATGTGTTTTTATAATAACAACCGCCCTCGGAACAAGGGCGGCTGTTATTATAATAGTCAATATCCTCTCATCGCTTTGAGTTCTCTGTAATTTATAAGCTTAATGCCGAGAGAATCTATGTGCTGTTTGGTTTTCGGGTCTTTGAAAAGCTCGTATTCCCATACACGCTTCTGCCAATCGCCCGTTATACCTTTAATCTCATCTGTTTCAATCGCGGGGTGTATATATGTTTCGGTAACTCCCGGTTCAAAGGTTCTGTAAAGCTCATAGATATATTCTCTGTAGTTTTCAAAGCTATCCTTCTGCGGACCGTTCCAATCGCCGGGCATGAGATAATCAAGCATAGCGACCTTATACTGCTTGCCCAATTCCGTAAACTGTTCAAACAGGCCGTCTATAAGCTCTCTCGGAACCTTGATATCAAGCATCGCGTTCCCGAACTGTGCGTCTGTAAATTTAGTCGGGAAACGGAACGGAAGATTATATTTGCCGGCGATTTCCACCGTAGCCGCCAGAAGCTCAAATCTGCCTGTATCTATACCGTAGAGCGAACCCATGTGATTATCAAGATGCGACGGAGAAAGTCCCAGAGATTTAAGCTTTTCAATTTGCGCAACCATTTCCCCGCAAACTTCCTGCAAATCGGCAGCTTTGGCAAATTCATCGCTCTCATGATGCATATAGCCCTCGCTGTCCCTTAAAGAAGCGGTCTTTTCAGCGTTTACGGGAGCCCAGCGATATTCTTTCCATTCGCTTGTTGTGGTAAGATGAACGCCTACGGCAAATTCGGGATTTTTCTTTGCGAAATTAACCGCCTCCAAAGCCCACGGACATGGAGCCATTATTGTGGAGGACGTTATACCCGAACATTTAAACAGCTCCATAACAGCCTGATTCTGAGCGTGACACATACCGAAGTCATCGGCGTTGATAATAAGATACTTATCCATTGTAATCTCCTTTTTACAATTTTTTACAAATCTTCTTCGGGAAGAAGATAATTTTTTATATTATTGAGAAACGCGCCGTCGAGTACGGCTTCCATATAAATGCCGTCGTCGCGGTATTCTTCCGAAATCACCGCGCCCTCTTTTCTTATTTTTGAAGCGTTGGCTCCGTCCGAATACGGCAGAAGGATTTTTACTTTTCTTCTTGTATTCGCCAGCGCAGAACATATTTTTTCAAGCAGATTGTCAAGACCTATTTTCTTTAAAGCCGAGATTCTCACATCGTTTCCCGATTCGCCGAAAAATCTTAGATTCGGAGCTTTATCGCATTTATTGTAAACGGTAAGAACGGGCTTGCCGCCTGCTCCGAGGTCGGCTATAACCTGTTTTGCGACTTTTAAGTGTTCCTCATATTCCATATCGGAGGCATCGCAGATATTCAGTATCAAATCGGCGTAAACTACCTCTTCAAGAGTAGATTTGAACGCCTCGACAAGCTCATGGGGAAGTCTTGATATAAATCCTACGGTATCGACAAGCAGAACCGTTCTTCCGTCCGGAAGCTTTAAAGCTCTTGAAGTCGGGTCAAGAGTAGCAAACAGCTTGTTTTCGGCGAGTACGCCCGCGTCTGTCAATGCGTTTAAAAGCGTTGATTTTCCCGCGTTGGTATATCCTACTAAGGCAACTGTCGTAAAGGAATTTTTCCTACGTCTTTCGCGCATAAGATTACGTCTTTTTTCAAGAGTTTTAAGCTGCTGTTCAAGCGCGTTTATGCGTCTGTGAATATGCCGTCTGTCAGATTCAAGCTTTGACTCGCCGGGCCCTCTCGTGCCTATTCCTCCGCCGAGCCTTGACATCTCGGTTCCCTTACCGCCGAGCCTCGGAAGAGAATATTTGAGCTGCGCAAGCTCTACCTGCAACTTGCCTTCTCCCGTTCTTGCGTTAAGAGCGAAAATATCGAGTATAAGCATTGTTCTGTCAATAACTCTTACATTTGTAAGAGCTTCAATATTACGCTGCTGGGACGGCGTAAGCTCTCCGTCAAAAATAAGCAAATCAATATCGTTTGACGAGCATAAATCTCTAAGTTCAACGAGCTTTCCCTCGCCTACATACGTCGCGTTGTCGGGCTTATCACGCTTTTGTATGAGCTTCGCGAAAACGTTCGCTCCTGCCGTAGCGGCAAGCTCCTCAAGCTCATCTATGGAAACAGAAGCGTCAAATTCACCCGTATCAACGCCGACGAGCACACATATTTCCGGCTCGTCAATATTCTCAAAATATTCCCTCAAATTTATCACCGAGCTAACAAAGTCATTTAAGTTTAACATATTATATTCCTATTTGCAAGTAAAATTTATGTAAAAATAAAAAATAAAAAGATTTGCATGACATAAATTATATGATATAATAAGAAAAAATTCCTTATTTCGGATTTTATATCAAAGAGTGGATTAAAAAATGGATAAGCTTACGAATAAAAGCGTATACGATGTGCTTGTGGTGGGAAGCGGAGTCGCAGGTATGTACGGCTCTTTGCAGTTTGATTCATCAACGAGCGTGCTTATGCTCGCGAAATACGAAAAAAACGTATCGAACAGCAACTTGGCTCAGGGCGGAGTCGCGGCTGTTCTCGACCTTAAGGACGACAGCTATGAGCTTCATATAAAGGACACGATGATTGCCGGCGGCAACGCGAACGATACGGAAGCCGTCGACGTGCTTGTGCATGAAGGTCCGGGAGACGTTCTGAACGTAATGAACAATATGGGCGTTGAATTTGACCGAAAAGAGGACGGTACTCTTGACAAAACTCTCGAGGGCGGTCATTCAAGGCGCAGAATAATGCATTATAAGGATTCGACGGGAGCAGAGCTCGTGCGGAAGCTTCTTGCCGAAACGGAAAAACACAAAAACATCGAGCTCGGCGAGAATACAACCCTTTATTCGCTTTCAAGAGTAAAAAGCGGTTTCAGAGCGGATATAATCAAAGACGGAAAGCTCGGCAGCGTATTTTGCAGCTACTGTATACTTTGTACGGGCGGCATCGGCAGAATTTATAAATATACCACCAATCCGAAAACCGCGACGGGCGACGGCATACGCGCCGCTTACGAGCTTGGAGCAAAAATTAAGAATTTAAGTTATATCCAGTTTCACCCGACCGCCTTTAATTCCGAGGACGGCGAGCAGTTTCTTATAAGCGAATCGGTAAGAGGCGAAGGCGCGGTGCTTAAAAACTGCAATAAAGAACGTTTTATGCAAAGATATGACGAGCGTCTCGAATTAGCTCCGAGAGACGTTGTATCACGCTCAATAATTCTTGAAAGCAGAAGAACCGGCAGCAACAATTTTTACCTTGATATCACCCATGAGGACCCCGATTTTCTCAAACGGCGTTTTCCGGGGATTTATGAAGGCTGTATGAAATACGGCGTTGATATGACTAAGGATTTCATTCCCATTTTTCCGTGCCAGCACTACCTTATGGGAGGAATAGAAACCGATATCGACGCGAAAACTACTGTTCCCCGCCTTTACGCCGCAGGAGAATGTGCGAATACAGGCGTACACGGCAAAAACCGTCTCGCGAGCAATTCCCTTCTTGAAGCTCTTGTTTTTTCAAGGCGCGCGGCTCAGGATATAAAAAGATGTATGGCGGCGGGATTTCCGAGCGTTTGCGAGTATCCGAGCCCCGTCGAGCCTGTTCCCTGCGGAGCTCCCGTTCCGAAAGGTATAAAAACGGAAATAAGGAGCATTATGCAAAGGGGATACTTTGTGCTTCCCGACTATGGCGCCATACGCTCCGGACTTAATCAGATCGACAACATTTTAAAGCGTCTCAAGAGCGGAGGATTTTCCGTAACAACGGAGTTTTGCGAGGTTTTAAGTATGGCGACGGCGGCGCATATCATATTAAGCGAGGTAGACGAAAAATGACGCTTCCCGATTTTTATATTGACGAGCTTATTAAAAGGGCGATAACCGAGGATATAAATTACATCGACGTTTCGTCAGCGTATATTTTCGGAGAAAACGACAGGACAAACGCATATTTCGTATCAAAAGCCGACGGTATTCTGTGCGGAACGGACGTTGCTTTGAGAGTATTTTCTCTGCTTGACCCGACTTTTGAATATACGCTTTACAAGCGCGACGGCAACGAGCTAAAAAAGGGCGACGTTATAGCGGATTTCAGCGGAAAAACATTAAAGCTCCTTGAGGGAGAAAGAACGTCGCTCAATTTATTGCAGCATATGTCGGGAATTGCCACTATGACAAACGCGGCTGTAAAGGCCGTCGAGGGAACGGGCGCGTCGATTGCCGATACAAGAAAAACGCTACCCGGGCTCAGAGCAATTCAGAAATACGCCGTAACCTGCGGAGGAGGACATAATCACAGGTATAATCTTTCCGACGCCGTTATGCTTAAAGATAATCATATCGACGCCGGCGGAGGAATAACGAAAACCATAGAAGTGTTACGCAAAAAAATTGGTCATACGGTAAAAATAGAAGTTGAAACAAGAAATACCGAAGAAGTAAATGAAGCCGTAAATGCGGGAGCCGATATTATCATGCTCGACAATATGACCTGCGAACAGATGACTCAAGCCGTAAAAATCATAAACGGAAGAGCGCTTACAGAAGCTTCGGGCAATGTCACGCTTGAAAATATAAGGTCTGTCGCGGAAACGGGCGTTGATATAATTTCAATGGGAGCCATAACACACTCTGTAAAAGCGTTTGACATTTCCATGAAAATTAAGGCAATACCGCATAATTATTGTCGTGCAGATGTACCGAAAGATTTTTCGTCAGGCGGCAGCCGTTAATTGTGCGGTGTTGCCTTAAAAAGAGATAAAGCCGAAAGGAAATAAAATAATGATATATTCCCAAGTTTTTCCCGCATGGGGGCCCTACGGAAAAAAATATATGGGGCTTTCGAGAATTCTCGAACACGATTTTGCAAAAGGCGTCCGCTTTGATTTTACCACAGTTCCCGCGATTTTCGGCGGCGATATAAAAGTGCCTAATACTACAGTTCCGTCAGCCTGTCACCCTTGGAGATGCAGCAAGGATTATTCCGTTTTTACTTACAGGCACGACCTCGAATGGAAAGACAGGGTTTATGCGGAGGTTTCTTACGTCCGCATTGACGACGAAAGCATACTTGTTAGGACGGAATTTGTAAACAACTCACCTCTTATTCAGAACTGTCTTATAAATTATTTCAGCTCAATAGAATACCCGTCGCCATCATACTGCAAGCTTTCGCTTCCCGATAAATGCGAATTTAAAAAAGCTCTTGATTACGATACATATGATTACGCTGTTCGGCGCCCTTGGGACGGTCAGAACGCCGACGGCTACAAAAAAGGCGAATTTGCCGATAACCGTTTCACAGGCGGCTTCGGTTTGGGTGACAGAGCCGGGAAATGGCATATGCCTCACAAATATCTTCCGCCGTTCGGAAAAATCGCGGGAGACAAACTATCGCTGACAATCGACTGCAAAAATGATTATGAAAACGCCGTTCTCGCCGTAAGATACAGAACGAGCGATATAATATACAAAAAGGCAATGGTCGGAGTTACGCTCACAGAGAGCGAAACAGACGCCGTTTTTACAATGAACGGTAATAAAAAAATCGTACTTGCTCCTACGGAAGACCTGAAAATAAAGCTTATTGACTTAGGCGGAATACAAAAGGGAAAACTAAAGATTTCGCTTGTTTCCGACGGCGCGGGAGCTGCGGAATTTGACTTCTTCTGCGTAACCGAAAAATCGGACGCGGATAAAATAAAGGCCGAAATGATTCCGTATGACTTTGTCCCCGAAATCACGCATCGGAAATGTGAAAAGGGATATATATCATCATGCCGATATAAAAACGCCGACGGAACGTTTATTTTAAGAACGTTTAACGACAATACGCGATACAGGAGAATCGAAACTGGCGCTCTCGAGGACTGCATGACCGCGAGGCTTTCAAATTCAGACGCTTCTTACGACGACGTGACCGAAAGCTTTACCGAATCTTTCTCACGAAAGCACAGCGACGACGGTTTTTTCCACAACGCGATAATACATACTATTTTTATAGAGCCGAATACGTCTCACGTCGAATACGCCGTAATTTCAAAGGACGAAACAAAGTATCTTTCTTTAAGGGAGTATGAAAGGCTTTACGCCGAAAGACTTAAAGAAACGGAGCCGTTCGTATTTAACGCGGACGGAGAAAAGTACGAACTTTCATGCGAAATCCATAAAGCGACCGTTCTCACAAACGCCGTTTATCCCATATACAAACACGGCGAATATATAGTCCACCATACGCCGGGCAAACGCTGGGACTGTCTCTATACATGGGATTCGGGCTTTATCGGTCTGGGGCTTAACGATTACGCGCCGAAATTTGCAGAGTACAGTCTTGAAACATACCTGAGCGATGAAAGCAATCCCGATTACGCTTTTCTGCATCACGGTTCGCCCGTTCCCGTTCAAATGTATCTTTACCTTGAAATGCTCAAGCGTAGCAATGATAAAACCAAGCTTTTTGCGCTTTATCCGCGAATCAAGCTTTACTATGAGTTCCTCGCGGGCAGGATAAGAGGTTCTACGACAGCAAAACTGAAAAGCGGTCTTACCACTACATACGATTATTTTTACTCGTCGAGCGGAATGGACGATTACCCTGCTCAGGTCGCTATGATGGACAGGAATATCAGAGACACGACGGCTCCCGTCATATCCTCGTCCCAACTGATAAGATGCGCCAAGATACTGAAAATGACGGCTTTTAAACTCGGAAAATCAGACGATATACAAACGTATGACTCGGATATCGAAAGATTGACAAACGCTTTAAACAAATACTCATGGGATAAGGACTGCGGATATTACAGCTATGTTCTGCACGATGAAAATTATGAGCCGATTGGTTTCATGACCTCCGACAGCGGAGAAAATATCAATAAAGGGCTTGACGGAATATATCCGATTATCGCCGGAGTATGTGATGAAGAACAGGAAAATGCGATTCTTTCCCACCTTAAAAACGAAAAAGAGATGCTCTCGCCCTACGGGATAAGCGCGGTGGATATGTCGGCGGGATATTTTGCGGTAAACGGTTACTGGAACGGCAACGTATGGTTTCCCCATCAGTGGTTCATATGGAAAACCATGCTCGACCTCGGAGAAACGGATTTCGCTTACACAATAGCCGAGCGCGCTCTCAATATATGGAAGCGCGAGGTCGATTATTCATACTACACCTTTGAAATGGTAAACGTTATAACGGGCAGAGGCGGCTGGTTCCATAATTTCGGAGGACTTTCAACTCCCATAACGATGTGGGCGGCGGCGTATTTCAAGCCGGGAACGCTCAACACGGGCTTTGACACATGGATTGACGGGCAAAGCTTCTCCTGCGACAATAAAAAACTGTCCGTAAAGCTCACATATTTCGGAAAAAATTATGAAAAGAGCAAAAAATTCACCGTCCTTGCGGCGATGAACGGCGATAAAAATATTGAATACAAAGCGTATCTCGACGGTAAGCCGATACAATACCGTGAAAGGTTCAAGGGTACTCTTGAAATAGAGCTTTCAATTGAAGATAAAGACATGCATGAATTGGAAATCACATACACATACTGAGCAAAAAATTAAAATATTTGTAAAAATGTACAAAAAGTCCTTGCAAAGACGCTATTTTTATTGTACTATAAAATAAAATGAATAAGGAGGTAATTTATGATTATTCTCAGAAAGCTCTTGTGCTTATTTTTATCTCTCATTGACGTTATTATTATTCAGGCCGGAGGATCGGAAAAGATTATGAAAAAATCGGACGTTACCGTGACCATGAATAAATACTCGCAGTATCAAACCATAAACGGATTCGGTACGTCGGCGTGCTGGTGGGCTCAGCTCACAGGCGATTCTCCTTACGCTGACGAAGCCGCCAAAGCTCTTTACAGCAAGGACGGCCTTGCTCTTAACATTTACCGCTACAATATAGGCGGCGGCTCAAAGGACAATCCCAACAGCCGTATAAGCGGTTCGAGAGCGACCGAAAGCTTCTATTACTATAATGAGGAAAAAGGTAAATACGAATACGACTTTACCCGCGATGCGGCGGCGCAGAAAATGCTTGAAAAATGCCTTTCCTACGGCTGCATAGATACCGTTGTTCTTTTCGCGAACTCCCCTCATTATTCAATGACGCGCACAGGTCAGGCTACGGGCGGACAAGAACAATACTTCTCAAATCTTCCTCCCGAAAATTACGAAGCTTACGCGGATTATTTTATCACGATTACAAAATATTTTCTTGAAAAAGGCGTTCCGGTAAAATATATAAGCCCGATAAACGAGCCTCAGTGGTCATGGGGCGGAGACTGGGTAGGTCAGGAAGGCTGTCACTATGAGCCGGACGAAGTATTGGCGCTCTATAAAGTATTCGCAAAAAAAATGAAGGAAGCAAAGCTTGACGTTAAGCTTATGGGTCCCGAAAGCGGAGAGATAAGCGACGTTACCAAGGATTATTTTGACAGAATATACAATGACGAAGATATTAAAGACGTTCTCGGTTCTCTCGCGTATCACAGCTATTGGAGCGACGATAAATCATGGATAAAAAAGGATTTCGGAGAATTTGTTAACGAAAAATATTCCGATTTTAATGTTGATATGACCGAATGGTGCGAACTTCCGTGCAGCCACAGCATTAACGATTTTGAAGGCGCTCTTATTATGGCAAGAGTTATATCACAGGATTTAACGATGTCAAACGCAAACTCATGGACGTCATGGGTAGGAGTAAACAACTATTCCGTTAACGAAAACGGTGAAAAAGTTTCCGACGGTCTATTGGTATCGAACGAGGAATTTTCGGAGCTTTACACCGGAATGAGATATTACGCGCTCAAGCATTTCTCAAAATTCATCACTCCCGGAAGCAAGCGTATCGCTATTAAATTCGACGTTATCAAAGAAAGACTTATGCCGATAGATATTTCGGCGTATATAACTCCCGAGGGAAAAAGAGTCGTTGTTATTGTCAACGAACAGGACGTAGGCAGGAATTTCTATTTTGATATTCTTTACGGCAATATGCAGGTTATAACATCGACGGCGGAATCGCAGTTTAAAACAACGTATTCGGGTCATGCGAAGTCCAAAGTCAACATTCCTGCGAAGAGCATTACGACTATAGTTTACGAATAATTTAAAAAGGATGATACGGTAAATGAAAAAATTAATCTCGGTTGTACTTTCGGCTGCGATTCTATTCTCTTTGTCAATACCGGTATTTGCCGCCGACAGCAAATACACCATAACAAATCCTTATGCGGACGTTGACTGGGACGCGTATAACCGTTACAAAGCGGATCTTCATTCGCATACAAACGTAACGGACGGCACAAACACATTAAAGGAAATGGTTGAAAAGCATTACGAGCTCGGATACGATATTCTCGCTTCTACCGACCACGGCACGACAAGCTACAGCTGGACCGAGGATAACGTCGTACCTGCGATAAAATTCGCGATGATGTTCAAAAGAGGCGCGACCAAAGTCGAGTCGCTCGATAACAGCGGCAAAGCGGCAAACGGCAAAAATTATACCGTCACGACTGTGGACGGCGATGATTATTACGCACAGGAGGGCGGCAAGGATATGCTCCGCGTTCCTTACGGCATTGAAAATAACCCAACGTCTTTCAATAACGCCCATGTAAACAGCTTTTTTGCGGATTACGGCAACGGCATACTCGGCGGCACAAGCGATTACGAAACGCCGATAAGAAATATTGACGCGCTCGGCGGAGTTTCCGTAATAAACCACCCCGGCGAGTACACGTCGGCAAGACACGAAGTTTATACAAAAGACGCTTACGACAAGAGCAATTACCGTTACAGCTACGACATAAGAAAATTTGAAAATCTTCTTATGAAATACCCGTCGTGTATAGGTATCGACGTCAATTCCAAGGGCGATTCAAGAACGCGCTTTGACAGAAAATTATGGGATATCATGCTTACCGATATGGCACCCGCAGGCAGAAATGTTTTTGCGCTCGCGTCGAGTGACGCTCATAATCTTGACATCGTAAATTCGGGTTATATTATAGCTCTTATGCCCGAAAAAACCTCCGAGGCTTTAAAGAATTGTCTTTTATCCGGAGAATTTTTCGCCCAGAGCCGTTATATAGGCAACTTAGACGAGCTAAAAGCATACTCGTCCGCTCTTCTCGGTTCCGATAACGCGTCCGCCGTTAAAATCGGAGAAGATATGAAAGCCGCGGCGGAAAGCATAAACAATGAAATCGTCGGCAACGGTGAGCAGAGTACGCATTTTAAGTTTGACGAAAACGCTAAATGTGCTTATATAGATGATATCTCGGTAGACAACGGCGATGCGGAAATAACCGTTTCGGGCAGCGATATGCTGTATGTCCGCTGGATATCCGACGGCAAAGTCATAGCCGAGGGCAATTCAATAGACCTTGACGAATGTGAGAACGTGGGAAGCTATGTAAGAGCCGAAATAATAAGCGATGGCGCGGTAACGTATACACAGGCTTTTCTTCTCTCTTACGACGGTATGCCCGAAGCGAACGTTAAAGCGGTTGCGGATCTCGGCGGCATAACGACTGTGCTTGCGGACACCATAATAAAGGCTCTCGCAGTATTCAATCCTATTTTTGAGCAAATACTTAAGCTTATAGGCTTGATTTAATTATCATCCTATCTTCCTTGCCATAATAATTATTTCAGCAAGCATCGGCAGTATGTAGACGCTGCCGATGTATTCTTTGATACTGTACAGCAAATCGCTGCAAAGCATTGTATATGATATACTGTCGGCGCAGCAAAGCGATTTTATATAAAAATATATAATCATGGCAACAATCGTTAATATAAGAGCCGTTCCGTATTTCATAGCGTACTTTGATACGGCGTTCATCTCTTTAAATACTGTTTTTATACCGTTTACAACGTCACGCATTTTTATCACCCGTAATGATTATACTTGCTTTATTACCGACGTTCAATTAAAAAAATATGGAAGGAGAATCAAATTATGGCTCTGCAATTCGGAGTTTCATCGGCCTGCTATTATCCGCTTGAAACGGAAAAATCGCTTGAAATCGCGGGAAAATGCGGCTTTAAAAATATAGAGCTGTTTATAAACTCCCCCTCCGAACTCTCGGACAGTTTTGTAGACGAATTAAAGCGTATTACGGAAAAATATGAAACTAATATAGTTTCCGTCCACCCGTTCTTTTCATTTGCAGAATCGTTTTTCCTGTTCAGCGATTATGAGCGCCGTTTTCATGATATTCTTCCTCTTTACGACCGTTTTTTAAAGTAACGTCAATGCTCGGAGCTGATATTTTCGTTATTCACGGCTCAAAATCCGTGACAAAATTTACCTTGGAGGAATACTGTAAGCGATTTACGCATCTTATTGAGATGGGCAAGAATTACGGCGTAAGGGTATGTCATGAAAACGTTGTTCACCACCGCTGCGAAAGCCCCGAATATATGAAGATGATGAAAGACCTCATAGGTCCTGATTTCAAAATCGTTTTAGATACAAAACAGGCTTTAAGAGCCGGTTACACTCCCTATGATTTTATTGATTTGCTTCATGATGATATAGTCCATGTACACATAAGCGATTTTAATGAAAAAGCCGACTGCGTAACTCCGTTTAAAGGCAATTTCGACTTTTTGAATTTTTTTACATCAATGTCAAAATACGGCTATAAAGGCAAATATATTATAGAGCTTTACAATTGGAGCTACGAAAATAAAGATGAAATTGTGGAAGCATACAAAAAACTTGCCGATTTAACACGAAACATTTGTTAAAATATAATATTGACTTTTTATATTCACTGATGTAAACTATATGCAAATAGGACAAAGACGTTCGTTGATATTTACCGCATTCAAGGCGGAAATATCAGCGTTCTTTTTTTATCCTTGAAACAGAGGTCTTGGATATGTTAAGAGAAGGTCAGATAAGAATACCTGCCGGCTGTGCTATTTCTTCGATTTTTTCAAAGGACGGAAAAAACATCTGCGGCGACAGAATCGTGAAATCAATGGGCGTTATGCATGACCGCTCGAACGGTCTGGGCGCCGGCTACGCAGGGTATGGGATTTATCCGCAATATAAAGACTATTACGCTTTTCATATTTTTTACGATAATACAAAGGCGCGCGAAGAATGCGAGCAGTATCTTGAAAAGCATTTTGATATAATCAATCTTTCAAAAATCCCCGTTAAAAAGACGCCCGCGATAACGGACGAACCTCTTATATGGAGATATTTTGTCTCTCCCCTGCCTACAAAGCTTGCGGAAAGCCAGCTTGAAGAAAAGGAATTTGTAGTAAGGTGTTCAATCAAAATCAACACAAAAATTGAGGGCGCATACATATTCTCAAGCGGAAAAAATATGGGCGTTTTCAAAGCGGTCGGCTATCCCGAGGACGTCGGGGAATTTTATCGTCTTGACGAATACGAGGGCTACTGCTGGACGGCTCATGGAAGATATCCAACAAACACTCCCGGTTGGTGGGGCGGTGCGCACCCGTTCGCAATGCTCGATATGTCGGTAGTTCACAACGGAGAAATATCATCTTACGACGCGAACAGACGCTATATTGAGATGTTCGGCTACAAATGCACTCTTCTTACAGATACAGAAGTAATAACGTATATCATAGACTATCTTACGCGGCGCGAAAAGCTGACAATGGAAGAAACGGCGCAGATAATCGCCGCGCCTTTCTGGTCGACGATTGCGGCAAAGCCGCCCGAGGAAAGAGCGAGGCTCGAATATTTAAGAGATACGTTCGCGAGTCTCCTTATAACCGGACCTTTCTCAATATTGGTAGGCTTTGACGGAGGACTTATGGCTCTTAACGACAGATTAAAACTGCGCTCAATGGTAGTCGGAGAAAAGGACGATATGGTCTATATCGCCAGTGAGGAATGTGCGATAAGGGTCATTGAACCAGAACTTGACAAAATCTGGTCTCCGAGAGGCGGAGAGGCCGTTGTCGTAAGGCTGAACGGAGGTAACAGATAATGGGAATCAATTATATTTACCCCGAATTTGAAGTTATCAGAGATACTGCGAGATGTATCGCGTGCAGAGTATGCGAAAGGCAATGCGCAAATGAAGTACATCGTTTTGACGCGGAGCTTGGTATGATGACAGCCGATGATTCAAAATGCGTGGACTGCCACAGATGCGTTTCTCTCTGTCCGACAAGAGCGCTTCACATAGAAAAATCGCGTCATACCTTCCGTGAAAACGCGAACTGGACGAGTGATAAAATAACGGAAATTTACCGTCAGGCGGGAACGGGCGGAGTGCTTCTCTCATCAATGGGAAATCCGCAGAATATTCCCGTATACTGGGATAAAATGCTTATAAACGCTTCTCAGGTTACAAATCCTCCCATAGACCCGCTTCGCGAGCCTATGGAGACAAAAACAACTCTCGGCGCGAAGCCTAAAAAAATAGAGCGCGACAATGCAGGCAGAATAATCGACAACAGAAGTCCGAGACTTACTCTTTCAACTCCCATTATGTTTTCGGCAATGTCATACGGCTCGATAAGCTATAACGCGCATGAAAGCCTTGCGAGAGCCGCAAGAGAGCTCGGCATTTATTACAACACAGGCGAGGGCGGACTTCACAGGGATTTTTATGAATACGGTCCGAATACAATAGTTCAGGTCGCGTCGGGCAGATTCGGAGTGCATAAGGAGTACCTCGAAACTGCGGCGGCGATTGAAATTAAAATGGGTCAGGGCGCAAAGCCCGGAATCGGCGGACATCTACCCGGAACAAAAATTGTCGGCGACGTGTCGGCGACGCGAATGATACCCGAAGGCTCGGACGCCATTTCCCCCGCACCTCATCATGATATTTATTCTATCGAAGATTTACGTCAGCTCGTTTTTTCATTAAAAGAAGCGACGAATTACAAAAAACCGATAATAGTAAAAATCGCCGCCGTACACAACATAGCGGCAATAGCGAGCGGCATTGCCAGAAGCGGAGCCGATATGATAGCGATAGACGGCTTCAGAGGCGGTACGGGAGCGGCCCCGACAAGAATACGCGACAATGTAGGTATTCCTATTGAACTTGCTCTCGCGAGCGTCGATACAAGACTTCGCGAGGAAGGAATAAGAGGCGATGTTTCGCTTCTCGCCGCAGGTTCGATACGATGCGCTTCCGACGTGGTAAAAGCCATTGCTCTCGGAGCGGACGCCTGTTATATAGGAACGGGAGCGTTGATAGCTCTCGGCTGTCATGTATGCAGAACGTGTCATACAGGCAAATGCAACTGGGGCATTGCCACGCAAAGAGAAGACCTTGTAAAGCGCCTTAATCCCGATATAGGCAGTCAGAGGCTTGTAAATCTCATAAAAGCGTGGGATCACGAAATTAAAGAGATTATGGGCGGCATGGGCATTAACTCGATTGAAGCTTTAAGAGGCAACAGGCTTATGCTCAGGGGTATCGGCCTTACCGAAAAAGAGCTTGAAATTCTCGGCATTATGCACGCGGGCGAATGAGAGGTGAGACGCAGAATGAAAAAAGTTTATGTTAATGAAAAATGGTGTCTCGGATGCCATTTATGCGAGTACAACTGCGCCTTTGCCAATTCGGGACTTAACGACATGGCTAAGCTCAAGGGCAGAACCATTCTTCCGAATATACGGGTTGAGGAAAACGATAAAATCTGTTTCGCCGTAAACTGCCGTCATTGTGACGACCCGATTTGCGTCAAAAGCTGTATCGCCGGAGCTCTTTCAAAGTCGCCCGAGGGCGTAGTCGAAATAAATAAAAATAAATGCGTAGGATGTCTTACCTGCGTGCTTGTTTGCCCGTTCGGATGCGTTCTGCCCGATGAAAACGGAATAATCGGCAAATGTGAGCTGTGTACTAAAAATTCCTTCGGAGAACCTGCTTGCGTAAAGGGCTGTCCGAACAACGCCATTGTATTTGAGGAGAGATGACGGATATGAAATATGTAATAATCGGCAATTCAGCCGCGGCGGTAGGCTGTATCGAGGGTATAAGGCAAAAAGACGAATTTGGTCAAATAACGGTTATTTCCTCGGAAAAATACCATACATATTCACGTCCGTTGATTTCTTACCTCCTGTGCGGAAAAACGGATATTGAAAAAATGAAATACAGAGCGGCCGATTTCTATGAGAAGAATAAATGCAAATGCCTTTTCGGTGTTTCGGTAGTAAAAATAAACAAAGACGAAAAAACAGTAACACTTTCGGACGGAGAAACCATTCCCTATGATAAACTGCTTGTCGCGACAGGTTCACACCCGTTTATTCCTACCATGAGAGGTCTTGAAAGCGTCAAAAATAAATTTACTTTTATGTCGCTCGACGACGCTTTATCGCTCGAAAAAGCTCTCAATAAAAACTCGCACGTTCTGATAATTGGAGCCGGACTTATAGGTCTTAAATGCGCGGAGGGTATCTACGGCAGATGTAAAAGCATAACTGTAGTCGACCTTGCCGACAAAGTCATGCCGAGCGTGCTCGACTGTGAATCGTCCGCAATAGTTAAAAAGCATATTGAAGAAAAAGGAATAAAATTCATTCTTTCCGATAGTGTTGATGAATTTAAAGACGGTTCGGCAATTCTTAAAAGCGGCAAAAAGGTCGATTTTGATATCGTCGTAGTCGCTGTAGGCGTAAGACCGAACACTTCGCTTATATCGGACTGCGGCGGCGAGGTAAGACGCGGAATAGCTGTTGACGATACCTGTAAAACGACGCTTGATGATATTTATGCGGCGGGCGACTGCACGGAAAGTCATGACATCACAACAGACAGCTATAAAATTCTCGCTCTGCTTCCAAACGCCTATATGCAGGGCGAAACGGCAGGAATCAATATGGCGGGCGGAAATAAAAGCTTTACAAACGCCGTTCCGATGAACTCAATAGGATTTTTCGGGCTTCATATAATAACGGCCGGAAGCTATGAGGGCGAAGAATACGTAGTATCCGACGGCAAAAATTACAAAAAGCTTATAACAAAGGACGGGCTTCTCAAAGGGTATATACTTGTCGGAGACGTTATAAGAGCCGGCATATACACCTCCTTAATAAGAGAGCAAATGAAACTTGATTCGCTCGATTTTGAAAGCCTTAAAAAAAATCCGTCCATGACCGCCATGAACGAAAGCTACAGAAAGTTAAAGCTATCCGGAATATCTCAGTCTTAGAAGCGAGGTAAGAATAATGATTATTACGGCAGAGACAATACACTTCAAAGCCTTGAATGAAATGATAAGGGAAAGCCGTGACCATGAGATAATTATAGATAAATGCTACGGTCAGCGCTATATCGGCAGCGGACTTTCGGGCAAAAACATCACGATAAACGGAACGCCCGGAAACGCCTTGGGCGCGTATCTGGACGGAGCGACAATAAATGTAAACGGCAACGCTCAGGATGCTATCGGCGATACCATGAACGAGGGTGAAATCGTCGTTAACGGCTCGTCGGGCGACGCCACGGGATACGCGATGCGCGGCGGCTGTATTTTCGTAAAGAAAAACGCCGGATATCGCGCGGGTATCCATATGAAAAGTTATAAAGACAAATCTCCCGTTATAGTAATCGGCGGGTGCGCAGGCTCATTTCTGGGTGAATATCAGGCAGGCGGTAAAATTATCGTACTGGGGATAGGAAATGACGGCGCACCTCCCGTCGGTTACTTCTGCGGCACAGGTATGCACGGAGGAAAAATTCTGTTAAGATGCAGCGCTCCTCCCGCAGATTTACCGGCTCAGGTCTGTGTCGCCGAAGCTTCCAAAAGCGAGCTTGACGAGTTTGTACCATATATCGACGCGTACTGCGATAAATTCGGAGTAAATTCGGTAAACATTTACGACAGTAAATTTTATATTCTCACTCCGAATACGGGTAATCCGTACAAGAGACTTTACACAAACAATTAGCAATAAAATTGTGCGCGAAAGCGTTGGTCGGCGGTATTGGCTGTATAATAAATCCCGAATAGAGACGTTATGTGATATAACTCCGCTATTCGGGGATTTTTTGTTTTAAACCGATTTTTTATATTGACAATCAAAAAATAATAGTTTATAATTAATATTAATTTATTTTAGTATAAAATAGGAAAAAAGGAAAATAATATCACAAGATAATTTTTTAAGAAATGGGGAATAACGATGGAACTTAAAGGCTCAAAAACAGAAAAAAATCTCATGGCCGCATTTGCAGGCGAATCGCAGGCGCACACAAAATATGAATATTACGCGTCAAAGGCGAAAAAAGACGGTTTTGTACAGATAAGCAAGATTTTTGAAGAGACCTCGCACAATGAAGCGGAGCACGCAAAAATCTGGTTCAAACTGCTTCACAACAACGGCGTACCCGATACTCTTACAAATCTTAACGACGCGGCAAACGGAGAAAACTACGAATGGACGGATATGTACGCTCATTTCGCGGCCGACGCACGCGCCGAGGGCTTTGAACAAATAGCTTTTCTTTTTGAGGAAGTCGGCAAAATAGAAAAAGAGCATGAGGACAGATACAGAAAGCTCATAGCAAATATTGAGGGCGGTCTTGTATTTTCAAGAGACGGCGATAAAATTTGGCAGTGTTCAAACTGCGGTCATATAGTAGTCGGAAAAGCCGCTCCCGAAGTATGTCCCGTATGCGCTCATCCGCAGGCTTATTTTGAAATTAAAGCCGAAAACTATTGAGTCGCGGCTTTAACAATTTTGATAAACATGAATCTCCGATATGGTAAAAACACCTACCATATCGGAGATTTTTATTGAAAAATCTAAGGCAATACCGGGCGAATTTTTATTTCATTTTGTACGGCATCTGTATCGCATGGCTATCAATGTGGTAATGTTTTCACCTCATAAACGCCGTCAAGGAGTTCTATTCTCGAAATAAAATTCCTTCGGTCTTCGGCCTCATATACCTTATCGAGATTCAAACAGAAATGGAGTACGTCATCTCCGCTTATATCCTTTATTGCTGATGGAACTTCGGAGTATTCATCGACATATTTTATTTCCGCGCCGTAATATTTCGGTGATTTCATTTTTCTTTTATAGTCCTCTTTTTTTATAAAGACGTCAAGCGTGTTGCCCTTGCCCTCGTTGGCGTTTTTTTTCTCGATAGGTCCGTTGTTCGCAAGCATATCATAGTCGGAATGAGTCGGCTCTTTTGCAAATAAAACTGCGTCAATATCGTACTGCGTTACGTTACCGGAATCGTCTATGTCTGAAGCAAGAAACGCAAAATCCGATTCCGCATTTTCGGGGCTGTTGCCTATAAAAGCTTCCATACCTTTTATATCGGCATCGTTTATTTGTCCGTCGCCGTTCAAATCTCCCAACGATACAATATAAAAGCGCTCCTCTCCTTTGTACTCAACATAGCAGCCGGTTGTTATAAAATCATCGTCCGTTAAAGGATTTCCGTCCTTATCGTACAGGGTTACGTCGGAATTTTCGACGGCAAGAAGAAATTTTTCCGCCGTGTTTTTATTGAACATGACAATTACGCCGTGTTTTATGTAAAAAAGCTCCAAGCCGTCAATTTTATAGCGGGCGGAAAGTACAACGGGAAAGCCCTCTGAATAGGAAAGCTGTTCCCCGGTTGAATACGGCGATAAAGTAACAGATGGGTCAAACACTTGAATCGAATACCCCTGCAATTCGTCAACTAAGCTTTGCGACGAATCCGAAGAATTATTGCCGGACTTAATATAATCTGAAATGACAATTATAAGGTAAGTCAACATCAGTACCGCAGCAATCACGGCAAAAACAGCGGCAATGCGCCGAATTGTTCTTTTTAACATAATCATACACTCCTTCTTAATCTATTTTAAATATAGCAAAAAAATTTGGTAATGTCAACATATTACACAAAAAAAATAAGCAGCTTGATTTTTTATTGTATATTTTAGCTTTATATTTTCAATTCTCTTAGAAATCAACACTATCTGCAAAATAAACAAAAAACGCGCCCGATAGTGAATTTATCGGACGTGTTTTGTATTAGTAAAGCTTTAAAGCGACTGCTGAATATTGCTGAACTTAGTGTATGCAGCCGAGACCTTTTGCTGTTCGGCCGCCGGAGGACAATACCAGCCTCTTGTTTTCATCTGGTCAAAAACAGCCTGCTGCATATTGTGCTCTTCACGCAGAATATTAAGAAAATCAGTTCTGAGCTGCTGGTTCACACATTCACAGGAATAAGTGTTGTAGGAATCTGTTATAAATTTCTGAGAGGAAAGAATATCGTCCATAATTTCCTTATCCGTTAATTGCTGCTGATTCATTTGCGTTCCTCCTTTAAGACATACTGAGATAGTTCATAATTGTGTCATAATGCGTTTTGTGCTGCGCGGCGAGCTGTTCGCAGGAAGTTTTCAACTGTGCGTCCTGGCACATTCCGGCATAGCTCTTGTACTTTTTGATGAGAAGCTGTTCATAATTGAGCTGGTCTTCAATTGCGGAAAGCTCTTTTGAAGTAATGTTTTGCATTTCATTTATCTCCTTTTGTTTGAAGTCATTTATAGTATCTGCAAAAATAAGATATTATTCACAGCTTTTTTGAAAATTTATGCCTATTTTGAGCCTTCCCCGCGCTCTCTTATGATGTACCTTGTAGGCGTTCCCTCAAGGCCGAAAACTTCTCTTATACGATTATCTATATACCTTTGGTAGCTGTAATGGAACAAATCCTTGTTATTGACAAAGCATACGAATGTCGGCGGTCTTGTCGAAGGTTGGGTCATATAATATATTTTAAGCCGCTTGCCCTTGTCGGTCGGAGGCTGGACGCGCGTCTGAGCGTCTGCCAAAACCTCGTTAAGCCTGCCTGTTCTGATTCGCATTGCGTTCTGAGTATCGACGAATTTAATAAGGTCAAAAAGACGGTTCAGACGAAGCCCGGTTTTTGCGGAAATAAAGATTATAGGAGCGTAAGACATAAAAGCAAAGTCATTCATCAGCTTTTTTCTGTAAGAATCCATTGTTTTTCCGTCTTTTTCAACAATATCCCATTTGTTGACGACTATTATACAGCCCTTTCCCTCCTCATGAGCAATTCCCGCGACTTTGGAATCCTGCTCCGTAAATCCCTCGGTACCGTCTATCATGATTACACACACATCTGCTCTCTGAACAGCCATAACAGCTCTCATAACGCTGTATTTTTCAATGGAATCGTCAATCTTTGATTTTCTGCGAAGTCCGGCTGTATCAATAAAAAGGAACTTTCCATGTTCGTTTTCCACGGCAGTATCGGTAGCGTCACGCGTCGTTCCCGCGATATTTGAAACAATAACGCGTTCCTCGCCGCATATTGCGTTAATCAAAGAGGATTTGCCTACGTTTGGCTTGCCGATTACCGCGACCTTTATCATATCGTCATCTTCCTCGTTTTCGGCGGAAGCTCCGATATATTTATACACCTCGTCGAGCAAATCGCCCGTACCGTGACCGTGTGCCGCCGATACTCCTATCGGGTCGCCGAGACCGAGATTATAAAATTCATATATCTCAACGGGCTGTTCACCTACCGAATCGCATTTATTGACGCAAAGGATAATAGGTTTTCCGCTTTTAAGAAGCATTGCGGCAACATCAGCGTCCGTCGCGACGACTCCCGTCTTTATATCGGTTACAAAAATTATAACGTCGGCGCTGTCTATAGCGACCTGCGCCTGTCTGCGCATTTGCGAAAGAATTACATTATCCGAATAAGGTTCTATTCCGCCCGTATCAACAAGCAGAAAGCTCTTTCCGAGCCACTCGCAGTCACCGTAAATACGGTCCCTTGTAACGCCCGGAGTATCGTCAACTATTGCAAGTCTTTTTCCGCAAAGCTTATTGAAAAGAGTGGATTTTCCCACGTTAGGTCTGCCCACTATCGCAACTATAGGCTTACTCATCTTTTTCGCTCCCCTTCCCTATCATTGTAAGCAGTAATTCCCGTCCGCCGCCCGTAGGCAATATTTTAACATTTAATCTTTCCGATAATTCATCAAGCGTTATATCGTCGAGAAAAACTCTGTCGCCGCCGTCCCTGAGCATCACAGACGGAATCATTGCGAAATCGTAATCGGATAAATCTCCGACCTGCTTTATTATGTCCCCGGCGGTTACAAGTCCGGCGACCGTTACCTCATGACCGAAAAAATCATTTATAATTGTTTTTACGTCGATTTCAAGTCCCGAAAAGCTTTTTTCGGCAAGCTCCGAAAGCTCTTTCATAAGAGGAGACGCGGCTACACCGGTTATAATGGCGATTTTTCTCTTTTTATATTTTTCATTATATTTCGCCGCGCGCGCCGTTTCTTCTTTAAGAGCCGTATAAAAATCATATTTAGTAAGGCTCCACATTCCCACGCCGTTATCAAGCTGACGAAATTCGTCATAGTATTCGGGCTCCGGCATTTCTCTTAAAGCCTTTAAATAAAATTCGTCCGCAGCGTAAGCAAAATTCCTGCCCAACTCATAATAATGCTCCATATTGAAATTATCAATTATATCTATAACCTCGGACGCCGTCTCTCTTGTGTAGCAATCAAGCTTGCAAAGGCCGACTCTGTGCTTTGTAAGCCCCACGGGAACAGCCGCTACGCTTGCGACCGATTCCCCGAGCTTGTAAAGCTCATTAAGGGAGTATAAAAGCTCTTTTCCGTCGTTATATCCGGGACACAGAACAAGCTGAGCATTTATTTGGATTCCCGCGTCCGCAAGCTTTTTCAGATATGACAGGACTTTTCCGGCATTGGGATTTTTCATCATCTTTACTCGAAGCTCGGGATTCATCGTGTGTACGGAGATATTCACGGGCGAAATATGCATTTGAGTAAGACGGTCGATATCGGCCTCAGTCATATTTGTAAGTGTCACATAATTTCCGAAAAGAAAAGAAAGCCTCGAATCGTCGTCTTTGAAATACAGGCTTTTCCTCATTCCGTGAGGCATCTGGTCAACAAAGCAGAAAATGCATTTATTTTTGCATGAATGTTGCTTGTCCATAAGATAGGTATCAAACTCAAGTCCGAGTTCGTCAACATTGCCGCCCGTTTTTAAATGAAAATCCAGTCTGTTTTTTTCATTATCAAGGCACTCGATATGGACACGTTTTGCGTTTGCGTAAAAACGGTAATCAAGAACGTCGTTTATATCATGACCGTTTACAGACAGCAAAACACAGCCTGCGGTAAGTCCCTTTTTACCGCAGAGCGAATCGGGTCTGACACTTTTAATCTTTACAGCCACCGCTTACCTCCAAACAACACTAAAAAGGCGGGAAAGAAAACTTCTCCGCCTCTAATGTCAGAAACCGATAAAATCAGTCTTCTACAGCGATAACCTGTCTGCCGTTGTAGTAGCCGCAGCTTTCGCAAACTCTGTGCGCTCTTTTATATTCGCCGCACTGAGGACATTTCTGGATAGAGGGAGCGTCCAATTTCCAGACGCTTGAACGTCTCTTATCTCTTCTCGCGTGAGAAACTCTTCTTGCAGGTACTGCCATATCGAAAACCTCCTAATAATTTACAAATTATTCATCATCATTATCAAAGAAATGCTGTAATACGGCAAGACGCGGGTCAATTTCCTTTTTACAGCCGCATTCACCCTCGTTCAAATCCTTACCGCATATGGGGCAAAGCCCTTTGCAATCGTCTTTGCATAAAAATCTTGAGGGCAGAGAAAGATAAATATCTTCCATAACCAATTCGTCAAGCTTTAAAACCATATCTTCAACAAGAATATATTCATCGTTATCCTCGTTGTTAAGATGATTTATAAGAAAATGTCTGACGGGAACACACATTTCTTTTGATATATTCTTAGCGCACTTTGCGCACTGCGCGGAAACAGTGAACCGAGCCTCGGCTGAGAGAGAAACTATGCCCGCCGAATTTTTAATAAAGCCCTTGACCGATATCGGAGAAAAAATCCCGTCCACGGAGGTAAACTCATATTCAAAATCCTGACGCGCACCGTCGCTTTCAAAAAAACGCCGCAGTTCAATATTCATCCGCAAAGTCCCCCAAAATACGAACGCAATATATTATATATTTAATTTCTAAATTTGTCAATATCTTTTTTATAATTATATTATGCGCAGACTCTATATTTTTATCAAATCAATTCGCAAAATTCAAGTACGCTTTCGGGGATATTCTCGGTTTCCGTTGAAACGGTAAACGTAAATTTCGTATCCGCTTCCTTTGAAAGCGCGTTGACCTTTTTAAGGAAGTCGGCAAGCTCGCCGTAATCTCTTGAGCCTATACGCAGAGTAGCGTCAACAAGGATATCCGTTATATCGTGATCGCCCGCGCATATTCCGGCAAGAAGTCCGTAAAAAGCGTCGAATCCGCTTATTCCGTACGCGTCTGTTGAAACAAGTCTTACGCTGGGCTTTATTTCATATCTCAGGGATTCTTTTTTTTCGACACAAATGACATGACCGTCCGAATTGCGGTACGCTTCGTTTATCATGTCAATAAGCTTTTTCGTCTTGCCGCTGCCTTTTGTGCCTGTAAGTAATGTTATCATGTTTTTCTTCTCCTTTGATTTTTTATATAAATAAATATTAATTCGTTGACGTCAACCGTTAAGAAAGCGCCGATTTTCACGGTTATTTTAGTCTCTCCGCGAGACGCTTTGCGTCCTCCTCATAGCCGGGTTTTCCGAGGAGAGCAAACATATTTCTCTTATAGCTCTCGACCCCGGGCTGATTAAACGGATTAACTCCGAGCATATACCCCGAAACCGCGCATGATTTTTCAAGAAAATATATAAGATACCCGAGGTTGTATTCGTCCTGCTTGTCAACCTCAAGAATGATATTTGGCACACCGCCGTCGGTATGCGCTAAAACCGTACCCTCAAAAGCTTTTCTGTTTACGTACGACATTGTTCTTCCCGCGATAAAATTGAGTCCGTCGCTGTTAACTTCGTCCGTTTCAATAGCGATATCGCGCTTAGGCTCACCGAAAATAACAACAGTTTCAAACAGTTGGCGCTGCCCCTCCTGAACGTACTGACCGAGTGAATGGAGGTCTGTTGAATATATGGCGGAAGAGGGATATATACCCTTTCCGTCCTTGCCCTCGCTCTCACCGAAAAGCTGCTTGAACCACTCGTTCATCATTGTGAAATCGGGCTCATAGCTTACCATCATTTCAATATTTTTGCCTTTTCTCAAAAGTATATTTCTTATGGCGGCGTACTTGCAGCAATCGTTAGTCATAACGTTGGGATTATCGTACTTGACCATAGCGTCGTGCGCTCCTCTCATAAGAGCGTCGATATCTATTCCCGCCGCAGCGATAGGAAGCAGTCCTACGGCGGTAAGCACCGAATATCTGCCGCCTACATCGTCGGGAACCACAAAGGTTTCATAGCCCTCCTCATCGGACATTTTTTTAAGCGTTCCCTTAGCTCTGTCGGTTGTGGCGTAAATTCTTTCGGCGGCTCCTTCTTTGCCGTATTTCTCAATAAGCAAGGACTTAAAAAGCCTGAAAGCTACCGCAGGCTCGGTAGTAGTGCCCGATTTTGAAATGACATTAACGGAGAAATCACAGCTTCCGCATATCGCGAGAACCTCTGAAATCTCCGAAGGACTTAAAGAATTGCCGAGAAAAAATATCTTCGGCGCGTCTTTAACGACAATATTATAATTTTTTGATTTGCAAAATTCTATTACGGCTCTCGCGCCGAGATATGAACCCCCGATACCTATGACTACAAGAACGTCGGAATTATTTTTAATTTTTTCGGCGGCTGCCTTTATTCTTGAAAATTCCTCTTTATCATAGTCCTCGGGCAGCTTTACCCATCCCTGAAAATCGTTGCCTTCCGCTTCGTCTTTAAGAGAATAGAGCTTCTCATACGCGGCGCGGACTTCGTTTTTAACGTCCGCCAACTCTTTCTCATCGACAAACGGCTTCAGATATTTAAAATTAAGATTAACTGACATTCTGTTACTCTCCGACAAAAAATATTTAATACATTATACTATGTTTTGCCGAAATTTTCAATAGATATTTACTCGGTATTTGGAATTTTTTATTATTTTGAAAAAGATGTAAACAGCTTATACATAGCCGAGAAAAAATCAAGCTTTTCTACTTTTTTCTCCGCTTTAAGCTCGTATTCGTTAAGAAGCGTATCGCCCGAATAAACCTGAATTTTTCCGAGTGTCTGATTTTCTTCAACAGGTGCCTGCGCTTCGCTCCGAAGCTCGCATTTTACGAAAATACTTCCGCTCTGTCCCTTATTTATAAGCACGGGAGAAAGCTTCGGGACAGCAACGTTAACGCTTTCCTCTTTTCCGTGAATAACCTTTACCGGAAAAATGCTTTCTGCGTCCGCTTCGGGAGTGTAAATTTCATAATTGGCAAAGCCCCAGTCGAGCATATTGCGCGCCGAGTTGAATCTGTCGTTGCTGTTATCGCTTCCCATTACAACGGCGATAAGCTCCATACCGTTCCTTTCAGCCGAAGCCGACACACAACAGCCCGCTTTTTCGGTAGTTCCCGTTTTAAGTCCCGTAACTCCGTCATAAAACCTTACGAGCTTATTTGTATTTACAAGTTGTGTTTCGCCGTTTCTAAGCGAATCCATCCAAATAGTAGTATAATCCTTGATAAAGCTGTGTCCGAGAAGCTCGCGCGACATAAGAGCGACGTCATAGGCTGTTGTAAGATGATTGGTCGTGGTATCGTCAAGCCCCGTACAATTGTCAAAATGTGTGTTTTCCATTCCAAGCTCTGCCGCTCTCGCGTTCATCATTTCATTAAACGCCGATTCGCTGCCGGCGACATATTCTCCCAAAAGTGTACACGCATCGTTCGCGCTGTAAACGCAGGTGGCCTTTAACAGTTCGTCTACAGTCATTGTTTCGCCCGGCTCGAGCCATATCTGCGAACCGCCCTTTGACGAGGCGTTATCCGAACATGTTACTGTATCCGTAAGCTTTATTTTACCGCTGTCTATTGATTCGCAAACAAGCAATATAGTCATAATTTTAGTTACGGAAGCGGGATAGAGCTTTTCATTTTCATTTAAGCTGTAAAGCACTTTGCCTGTAGAGCGCTCGATAAGAACCGCCGCTTTTGCTTTAACGTCAATCTGTGCCTCGGCCGACACCGTCATATCTATTGTGCCGCTGTTTTCATTGATTTCCGTACTAAGCGCTTTTTCTTCCTCAACGGACATTTCAATTCCGTTCGCGTAAAAGCATACGGAGAAAGCTAAAACAACAGATAATAATAACGCCGATATTTTTTTCATTAATATCACACCTCTATCATTTTGTCCCGCGGACTTCATTGAATTTTATGATTTTGGAATCAATAATATACTTGCTTTTTAAATAACGGAATTATATAATTAATATCGACTGAATAAATGCTCGATTACGGCGCAAGGAGTTTGCACCGTAAGTACCTTGATTAATTATAGCGTGTTTGAACTCGGCAAGAGCGTGCGCACTATAAAACTATATTTGGACGTGATTTTATGAAAGCTGCAATTTATACGCTCGGCTGCAAGGTCAATCAGTACGAATCGCAGGAAATGACCGAGCTTTTAACAAGAAACGGCTATCTTGTGGTAAATCCGAGGGAAAACGCCGACGTTTATATAATTAATTCCTGTACGGTTACGGCGGAAAGCACAAGAAAGACAAGACAGGCGGTAAGGCATTTTAAAACGCTTCACCCCGATTCGGCCGTAGTTCTTACGGGATGCGTTCCGCAGGCGTTCCCGAGCGAAGCCGCCGCCGTAAAAGAAGCCGATATTATTCTCGGAAACAAAAATAATTTTAAGCTTATTTCGTCGCTTAAAAACTGGTTTGCCGAAAGGAACGGCATTATAGATATATCAGAACATGAGAAAAATGAAAAATACGAAGGAGTTATAATAACCGAGTTTACAGGACATACGCGGGCTTTTGTAAAAATTCAGGACGGCTGCGACCGTTTCTGTTCATACTGCGCGATACCTTTCGCAAGAGGCAGGTCAAGGTCAAAGCCTATAGAGGATATAAAAAACGAGCTTGAAGCTTTGAGCGGCAAAGGCTTCAAAGAGATAGTTTTCGTAGGTATAAATCTTTCCGCATACGGACGGGATATCGGGCTTTCGCTCACAGACGCGGTAAACGCGGCCGATAACACAGACGGAATTGAAAGAATACGTTTAGGCTCACTCGAGCCTGACCATATTACGGATTCCATGATTTCTTCATTTGCAAAAAGCCAAAAGTTTTGTCCGCAGTTCCATATTTCTCTGCAAAGCGGAAGCGATACGGTTCTTAAAAGAATGAACCGACACTATATTTCGGATGAATACGCCCGTCTTGTGAAAAAACTGCGCCGGTCTTTTGAGGATACGTCGGTTACGACCGATATTATAACGGGGTTTCCCGGTGAAACGGAAAAAGAGTTTTCGGAAACAGTCGATTTCATAAAAAAAATGCGTTTTGAAAAGGTTCACGTTTTTCCGTATTCGGTACGGGAAGGCACTAAAGCCGCAAAAATGGAAAGTCAGCTCTCGAACGATATAAAAAGCAAAAGAGCGAACGAGCTTTCAGAGATATGCGAAAAAATAAGAAAAGAAGCGTTTGAAAGCATGATAGGCAGGACAGTTTCGGTATTGTTTGAGGCTCCAAAAAACGGTATGCAATGCGGCTACACAAAAAATTATACGCCGATAAGAATAAAAAGCGAAGAACCTCTGACCGGCGAAATACGCGACGTATTGATAACAGCTTGTGAAGATGATTTCTGCATTGGCAGTATTTCTCATAAAAAATCTTAAAAGTCGAATCCTCCACGACAATAATTATGCGGTATTGCCTTAAATCTTTATTTTTTCTTTATAAATCCATTACTCATTTTTAGTTTGACTGTGGTTTAATATAATTAGTTGAGGGAGATGAAAAGGTATGTATAAGGTTCTTGTATGCGATGACGACGACGCTATCCTCGACTCGATTGAGATTTATCTCAGGTCGGAGGGCTACGACGTTATAAAAGCGTCTAACGGCGCCGAGGCTATCGAGAAAGTTAAATCAAACGATATACAATGCATGATACTCGACATCATGATGCCTATGATGGACGGTCTGAGAGCTACGGTCAAGCTGCGCGAGAAGTATAATTTTCCTATAATACTCCTTTCTGCGAAAAGCGAGGACACCGACAAAATAACGGGGCTCGGCTTCGGCGCGGATGACTATGTTACAAAGCCGTTCAATCCGCTTGAGCTTGTGGCGAGAGTAAAATCACAGATAAGACGTTACAGCAAGCTCGGGAGCATGGTGAAAACGGATAAAATGCTTATTACGGGCGGTCTTACTCTTGATACCGAGAGTAAGGAGGTCTGCGTTGACGGCGAGAGTGTAAAGCTTACGGCGCGTGAATACAGTATACTTGAATTCCTTATGAAAAATATGGGCAGAGTGTTATCCGGAACGCAGATTTATGAGGCGGTCTGGAACGAACCGGCATTTCATACCGAAAAAACAGTAACCGTTCATATCCGAAATATCAGAGAGAAAATTGAAATAAATCCTAAAGAGCCAAAATATTTAAAGGTGGTGTGGGGGCTTGGCTACAAGGTCGAAAAATACTAAAAATTCCGCTTTAATAAAAATTTTATGCATTGTGCTTTCAGTCGCGTCATTTTTCGGTTTTATCAATTTAGGAACAAATTTTATTGTCACCGCAGATATATTAGGTTTTAAAAATTATGTTAAAGGCAATATTCCTTCTTTTACCGAATCACAAAGATTTGTATATGAAATTAACAAAGCAATGTTTGATTTGTTATTTATAAAGCAAAATAATATCGGTGCTTTTGAAGAAATCGCAAAAGCGAAAAAAGAAGAAATCATAAATAATGCCGTAAACGCCTATTTTGACAGAAAGGCGTATATAATAAAATCCGAGCTTGAATACGCTGTGAATAATTACGACGAATCATATTACAACTTCGAGGACTCGGCCGACGGCATTAATGCAACCGACTACTATTCGCAGAATGGTTCCGAAAGCGTAACGTCAACAACAGACAGAACCGTATCGGGCTTTTCCGACTATGAAAACGCTCCGAAAAATATTCAGGAGGCAATGTACGCTCTTGAAAACTGCAAAGGACACGAATTTCTGTCATATGAACAGCTTGTCCGCAGCGAGGCTTTTGAAGTTGATTTTTCGCACTCGGAACAAATTGAGATTGGTGAAGAATACAAAATAGACATCGTTCTTTCCTCCGATATGACTGCCAGCGAAACGGTTACCGTTAAAAACGCATTTTCAAAGCAGTACGACGAGCAGATTGACAATCAGAATCCGTTATATACAGATTATTTATATGATACTTATATCAATCTTGAACGCAGACCGAATATAAAATACTATATTGAATCGGCGGACGGTACTGTTGAAACCAATCTTGATAACGCCCCCGATTTAGACTTGATTAAGAAATCAGGCAAGATTTACGCTTATTGCGGAATTGACGAAAACGGCGGCAGGATTTCCGACGCAGGCGGCTTCAGCAATAAAAACAGCGAGGAAAATATTAAATCCATGATTACAAGCGGCGACGGCACGTTTCTGATGTATTTAGACATAAATCCCGACGGAACGTTTGCCGAAGAGGATATTTTCAGCGCGTTGCTCGACGCTTATAACGTAAGACAAAACCCTCCGAAAGCTGCTTTAATTATATTTGAATGCGCGTTGCTTTTGGTTTTTTCTATTGTTTTTCTTATTCTTTTTCTCATAAAATGCGGATATAAGGCAGGCGCCGATACGGTCTCGACGGCATATATAGATAAAATGCCGACTGATATTCATTTTATAATCTTCTCGGCGGTTATAATTGCAATACTGTTTTTAATATATGCGTTTTTCCAAAGCGTTTTATCGGATATCACTTTGGAATGGCTTTATTATTCCGACTTTTCGCTTCTTATCTCTGACATTGCCCTGACTTTTGCTTGGCTCGCTTTCATCGAATGGCTGTCCTCAACCGTACGCATAAAAAAAGCGGGGCAATCATGGTTAAAAAATACTTTGGCGGCAAAAATCTTTTACGCAATAAAGAATCTTTTTCTAAAGATTAAAAAAATTTTCGCGTACAAGCCGAGAAAATTCACCCGCAATACTGTAATTCTTATTATTGTGTATATTTTATCAAATATAGTATTTGATTCAATAGCGATAATCGGCTTCAGCAAACTTTTCCCTATACCGATAATTATTATAGCGCTGTATAATATCGGCTGGCTCGTATTGATTGCAAAATATATAACGGACCTTGATAAAATTATAGCCGCGTCGTCGGGAGAACCCGATGCAATTATCGACAAATCCAATTTGCCTGATTCGCTAAAGATTCTCGCGCAGAATCTTGAAAACTCAAACGACGTAATAAAAGAGGCGGTTAAAAAAGCCGTCCGCGACGAACAAATGAAAACGGAGCTTATTACCAACGTTTCACATGACTTAAAAACTCCGCTCACGTCGCTGATAACATATTCCGACTTGCTTGAAAAATGCGATATCAGCGACGAAACGGCGAAAAAATATATCGGCGTTCTTCACAATCAGTCGATAAAGCTTAAAAGGCTTATAGAGGATTTGATAGAGGCTTCAAAGGTCTCGACGGGCAACGTTACGCTGAACAAATCCATACTGAATCTTTCGGAGCTCGCGATACAGGCGATAGTGGAATTTACGCCCGATATGGAGAAAAACCGCAATGAAATTAAATTCAGCGAACCCGAAACGCCGCCGAAGGTATTCGCGGACAGTTCAAAAACATACCGAATAATATCGAATCTTTTAAGCAACGCCAAAAAGTATTCGGCGCCCGGCACAAGAGTTTATGTCTCAGTTTACAACGACGAGTCATACGGCTATTTTGAAATAAAAAATATTTCAAACGAACCTCTCAATATCAGTCCGGACGACCTCACGGAACGCTTTGTGAGAGGCGATAAATCAAGGACTAAGGAGGGCAACGGCTTGGGACTTTCAATAGCTAAGGATTTATGCGCCCTCCAGAACGGCGAGCTGAAAATATTTATAGACGGAGACCTGTTCAAAGCGATAGTACAGCTTCCGTCAAACAGCTCGGAAGTGATACCGACAATGCAGGACGTTATAAACGACGCTATAGACGCTATAAATACAGAAGGAGTTTTTGAAAATATAAATTATTTATCCGCGTCGGATTTATCGGACGACGGAAACACGCCCGATTAAAGCGTAAATTTTAGGGAAACAACTGATTAAATCAGAGTTTCCCTAAAATTTTTATTTACAAATTTTCCGATTTACAAATTTTCCGAGCATCTCCACAGCGTTGTCGGAGGTAAAGCTTCCGGGAGTGCGAATAAAATTTTTTACGGGCGAAGTCCAGCGGTTCTTATATTTTTCAAGCTGTTCTTCGGTAATTGAGATGTTAACGTCGGCAAGTTCCGTTATTAAAGCGCAAAGCTCCGCTTTATCCGTCCCGAGAAGTCCGAACATAACAGACGCTTTTTCGCGCATATGCGTATCGGCAACTTCTATAAACTCGGGCAGAAACGATGCGCAGGCTCTGCCGTGAGCGACGCCGAAATCATCCGTAAGAACATACCCTACTGTATGAGGAAAGCACGTCCCCGTAATATTCAAGGCAAGACCGGCAAAAAGCGACGCTTCGTACAGCATTTCGCGCGTTTCCTCATTCGGAAGAATTTTGGAAAGCTTATTGCTCTCAGTTAAGCTTTTAAGCGGCCGCGAAATTATTTTAAAGGCTTTTTCGGCGTAAATATCGGAAATATCATTGGCTTTAGAAGAAAAATACGATTCCACAGCGTGAGATAACGCGTCAAGCGCGGTCGATACCGTAACGTCAAACGGAACAGACAATGTGTAGCTGTAATCACAGAACGATACAGCCGCGTAGCAATCATCTCCCGATATACTTTTTTTCATATTATTATCGCTGTTTGTAAGCACAGCGACACCCGTTACCTCGCTGCCCGTTCCCGCAGTAGTACCTATAAGGACTACAGGCAAAGGATTGTTATTGTATTTTCTAAGATATATGTCCGACGCCGAAAGCTTGGAATTTGCCGCGTATACAGCGGCAGCCTTTGAAGCGTCAAGCGGAGAACCACCGCCGATTCCAAGTATAAAGTCAGCCCGAATTTTCCTCGCCGCCTCTCCTGCCCTGTGACAATCGGCGGTATACGGATTTTGCGTTATTTCATCAAAAATATCATAAAGTATTCCGAGCTTTTTCAGAGCCTTTTCGGCGTCGTCAAGCGCGCCGGATTTTTTTGCCGACGTTCCTCCCGTAACTATAAGACATCTGTCACCGAATTTTTTAAGAATTTCGCAATTCTCGTTAAAACAGTTTTTTCCGCTTACAATTTTAACCGGCATATACGAATTTATGTTCATAACCTGACCTCATTTCAATTGGAGTGTGTTCAAACACTAAAAAAGACCGAAAATCAATTCGGTCTTTTTCCGATAAAAACAGAGTTTTCCGTATTATTATACTTTTCAGCCGAGAACTCTTACAGCAATAACGCCATCTACAGCTTTTACGGCGTTTGCCGCGTCATCGCTTATATTTGCGGCGTCAACTATAACGTAGCCCGTATCTTTTCTGAGAACCGCCGCCGAATCGTCGGATGATACGCCGGCTTTTAATAGCGCCGCGTAAATATTTTCGCTCACGTCGCCACAGGTTATAGCCGTTAATCTCTTTTTGCCGTCCTCAAGCTCTTTTTCAATGCAGGGAAGATTTACAGAGTTTACAACGTTTCCTTTTTCGATGTATGCGGAAATCTGATTTACGGCCATAACAGCGCAGTTTTCTTCCGACTCGGGAGTCGAAGCGCCGAGATGCGGAAGAGCTATAACGCCGTCAAGACCGAGCATAGCTTCCGTCGGGAAATCGGTTGCGTAAGCCGCGCATTTTCCACTCTTAATCGCTTCTGTTACAGCGTCGTTATCTACAAGACCGCCTCTCGCGAAATTGAGAACTCTTACGCCGTCCTTTGCTTTTGCGAAAGCGTCGGCGCCTACTATCCCCTTTGTAGCTTCGGTAAGAGGAGCATGAACGGTGATATAGTCGCTTGTCTCAAAAATATCGTCTGTCTTTGAAGTGATGGTTATTGATTTATCAAGCGTCGCGGCGGCTTTATCGGAAAGATATGGGTCAAAGCCTATGACGTTCATACCGAGTCCCACAGCGGCGTTCGCGACCTTAACGCCTATCGCGCCGAGACCTATAACGCCCAGCGTCTTTCCCATTATCTCGGGACCTGCGAAATTGGATTTGCCTTTTTCGATTTTTTTGCCGATATCGTCCTCGCCTTTTAATGTTTTACACCATTCGACAGCGGGAGCTATTCTTCTCGAGGCCATAAGAAGTCCGCATATAACAAGCTCCTTAACGGCGTTCGCGTTTGCGCCGGGAGTATTGAAAACGCAAATTCCCTTTTCGGTGCATTTATCGACAGGGATATTGTTGTAGCCCGCTCCGGCTCTTGCTATAGCCTTTACGCTCTCGGGAATGTCCATATCGAGCATTGAAGCCGAACGGACGATTACAGCGTCGGGATTTTCAAAATTATCGGCGCAGGCATATTTTGAAGCGTCGAAATTTTTAAGACCGACCTGTGATATTTTATTAAGAGTAAGAATATTATACATAATAAATCTTCCTTTCGGGGAAAATCAAAATGATTTTCTGTTTAATGTTCTTAAACGGCAAAATTATTGCCGGGCATATGCGTCGCAAAGGCGTAAGCCGACAATTGCGCGGCGTTGCCTCAAGAATTTTCCTGTTCAAATTTCGTCATGAAAGCTACAAGCTTTTCAACGCCCTCTATAGGCATCGCGTTGTAAATGGAAGCTCTCATACCGCCGACTGTACGGTGGCCTTTGAGGTTTACAAAGCCGTTATCGGTTGCTTCCTTAATAAATTTTGCGTTAAGCCCGTCGCTGTCCGTTACAAAGGGTACGTTCATGAGAGAGCGGTCCTCGGGAATGACGGTGCCTCTGAACATCTTTGAGGAATCAAGGAAATCATAGAGGATTTTTGCCTTTTTCTCATTTCTCGCTTTCATGGCCTCAAGACCGCCGAGACCTTTTATCCACTCAAGAACGAGCTTTGTAATATAGATATTCCAGCATGGAGGCGTATTGTAAAGAGAATTGTTATCGGCCTGGATACTGTAATTAAGCATTGTGGGAGTTATATCTCTCGCCTTGCCGAGCATATCCTCGCGGATTATGCAGATTGTAACGCCCGCGGGAGCCACATTTTTCTGCGCGCCGCCGTAAACCATAGCGAATTTGGTAACGTCGAGAGGCTCCGAAAGGAAGCACGACGAAATGTCCGCAATAAGCGGTATATCGCCTGTATCGGGAAGCTCATGATAAACGGTTCCGTAAATAGTATTGTTCATGCAGATATAAACATAATCGGCTTCCGTATCGAAATCTTCTTTTTTTGTCTTGGGAATATATGTAAAAGTCTTATCGGCGGAAGACGCAACAGCTCTCGCATCGCCGTATCTTGAAGCTTCTGCAAAAGCCTTTTTGGCCCACTGACCTGTTATAATGTAATCGGCCTTACCGCTGCCGTTCATAAAGTTAAGAGGAATAGCGGCGAACTGAGTGGACGCTCCGCCCTGAAGAAAAAGAACCTTGTAATTATCGGGAATATTCATTATTTCCCTGAAAAGCTTTTCGGTATCTTTAATTATACCGTCAAAAACCTTTGAGCGGTGCGACATTTCCATTACGGACTGTCCGCTGCCCTGATAGTCCAGCATTTCCTCCGCCGCTTTTTTGAGGACTTCCTCGGGAAGCATTGACGGACCTGCCGAAAAGTTATATACTCTTGCCATAAAAAATCTCCTCCGTATATAAAAATATAATTGGATAGTTTATAGTATAACAGCTTGTTAAAAAAATAGCAATATAAAAACTGCCCTAAAAAGCAATTTTTTCCGAGCGATTTTTTATGTAATCAATTTAAGTTTTTCCGTTCGCATTAATAAATCTCCTTTGCGTCTGCCGGAAGATACCTGACGTGTTCAAGATATTTTAAGCTGTTTTCGGCTTCTTTATAATCATATACAAAATTTAATTTTTGACCGAATTCCGCCGCCGTTTCATGGAACAGACCGCACATCGTAAATACCGATTCCCATATTTCTTTAATGTCGGCGCGTGAATAAGTCGCGAGATATCTTCCCCTGATTTTCTCCGGAAGGTATCTTTTCATATATTTTCCCGATTTGCCGGCGCTTACAGAAAAATCATACTCAGCTCCGATTTTCCACTCAAGCATACGCCTTAGCATTGGTCTTATGTAAAAATCAATCATTTCAAGAGCATATTCGGGTTCATTCCGCCACAGTCCTTTTGCGGCGTTATTAAGACACCACCAAAACTCATTACAGGTACAGGAAAAATGAGCCTGCTCCGGCCTTTTAATATGAAAGACTTCATCATTCAGCATTTCCGTTTTTTCAAAAATACCGTCCTTATCGATGAGAACCTTATATAAATCGAGAGATTTTAACGCGTATTCTTTAGCGCAGACATGAAGGTCGAGCCTTATTCCGTCTTTAAACTGCATAAGCCAGCCGTAGTTGTTTTCTTTGTCGGACTCAAAATAAACGCTGTCCTCGGGATACTGGATATAAAGCCTTTCGCCGAAACGGTCTATCCAGCTTTTATCGGCAATATAAGGCGCGGTGTTTCGGACTATGTAAACAACGTCGTAATCCTGAAAAATATCTTTTTCGGCGTCGGGATTAACTCTTGAACCCTCAAGGTACGCGGCTCTGATATTACTGTCCGTTTCGGCTGTATTTATAATAAGGCTGAGCATTTCTTTTTCGGAACGCATGGCGGCTCCCCTCCTTTTTTGCTTATTTTTTGCTTAAAATATATCAAACCTATCTCATTGTGCTGTTTTGATTAATGCTTTTTTATTTATAAGCGACAATAATCGTTGTGTTTTCTATTCGGAATACCTTTTCGGCTCTTTCAAATCCCGCTTTTTTTAACATGGCTGTTTGGTTATCAATTGTGCAGGGAGTGTCAAAATGATAAAATTCGCCGCTGGCGATACCGAGCTTTTTACGGATTCTGTCATTTTCCGCGTACCAAAAATCCTCCTCTTTCTGACTTTCAACCATATAATCACATTCTATATAAACTCCGCCGTCTTTAAGAGATTGACGGATTTTTGTGTAAAGCTCCGTTTTGGCTTCATGTGAAAAATGATGCATGGTCTGAAACGAAACGGCGCAGTCAAAAATACTTTCACCGAGCGGGACATCAAAATAGCTGCCGTGAATTAAATTCAATTTTTTATCGTGGTGTTTTTCTCCGAGCTTATCGAGCATCGCACGCGTAAGGTCTATTCCCGTCACTTCGATATTGGGATAAATTTTAAATATTTCGTCAAGCTCAAGTCCCGTTCCGCACCCGAGGTCAAGCAAATTTTCCGTGTTTTCCGGTACAAGCTCCGCCATTTTTATATACGCTTCTTTACAGCCTTCAACGTCGTTCAGCATATGCTCGTCGTACGTATCGACGCGCGACGTGAAAAAATCGCTCATTTTTTCAATTTCATTCATTCGGTAATTCTTCTCCGTTATAAATTATCTTCTTATTTTTTGTATTTCCGCGAAGCTTATAATCCGTAAGCTTACCGTCTTTCCACTCGATATCGACCTTAATATTACCCTTTGCCAGAAGCCCCTTTACAGAACCGTTCTCCCACTTATCGGGGAGCGCGGGAAGAAGATAAACAGCGTTTTCCGTAGACTGCATAAGCATTTCGGCAATACCGCTTACGGCGCCGAAATTACCGTCTATCTGAAAAGGAGGGTGAGCGTCGAACATATTGGGATACGTTCCGCCGCCGTCAGTATAATTAAAAACAAACTTGTTTTCTACGGGACGAAGCTGCATATCAATAAGCTTTACGGCGTGATTTCCGTCACGGAGCCTTGCCCAAAAGTTTATTTTCCAGCCGAGGCTCCAGCCCGTTCCGTTATCGCCTCGGTACTCGAGCGTTTTTTTAGCCGCCTGAACAAGCTCCGGCGTATCTTCGTAATTTATAAGCCTTGCGGGGTGCAGAGCGTAAAGGTGCGAAACGTGCCTGTGGTGCGGCTCCGTCCATTCCTCCTCCTTATACCATTCGAGCAAATCACCCTTTGAACCTACCTTAAACGGCAGAAGTCTCGGAAGCTTTTCGCTGATTTCAGAAATAAATTCATCGTTTATTCCGAGAATATCTGCCGCCTTTTCGCAGTTTATGAACAGCTCCCTGATAATCGACATTGTCATAGTAGATGTCTCCGAAACGGAACATTTTCCGGAACCGAATTTGAATGAGTTTTCAGGCGATGTGGACGGGGCCATTATTAGATAGCCGTCTTTATCCTCCGTAAGCATATCGAGATAAAACACAGCGGCCTTTTTCATAATGGGATAGGCGGTATTCTTTAAAAATTCCCTGTCAAGCGTATATTCATAATGCTCGTATAAATGCCGGCAAAGCCAGCCCGACGACATCGGCCAGAACGACCACTGAGAATTGCCTTGAACGGGAGTTGACATTCTCCAAATATCCACATTGTGATGAGCGGTAAAACCTCTCGCGTTATAAAGCTCACGCGCAGTTTTTTCACCCGTAACACTGAGTTCCCTAACCAAATCAATGAGCGGCATATGCATTTCGGGCAAATCAATCATCAAAGTCGGGAAGTAATTCATTTCCGTATTGATGTTTACGGTATAATTTGAGGACCACGGAGGATTTATGCTGTCGTTCCATATTCCCTGAAGATTCATCGTCTGCGAGCCTTCGCGCGAAGCCGAAATCGTAAGGTATCTGCCGAAATTAAACAGAAGCGCATAAAGGCCTTTATCGCTGTGACCTTCCGCAAAATCCGCAAGCCTCTTATCGGTCGGAATATTCTCTCTGCCGTCTGAACCGAGGTCAAGACAGACCCTGTCATAAAACGATTTATAATCGCTTATATGGGACGCTTTCACGTCTTTGTAATCCTTACCGCAGACGTTGTACAGTTTATCAAGACAGGCTCTTTTATATTCCTTCCCCTCTAAATTCGGGTGCTTATCAAAGCCGTTGAAGCTGCTTTCGCATGAAAAGCAGATTACCGCTTCACCGGCGTTTTTGACTGTTATTTCACCGTCATCATATATTATATCTCCGTCGGTTTTTATTTTAACGGCGCCCCTGAAGCTCATTCCTTTTTTGCTCTCGTCGCTTTCATACATCTTATATTCTTTTCCGAGCAGTTCCTTATTCAATGAGGAATACGACGGGCATATGCCGTCAAGAATAAGCGCTTCATTTTCGCTGAAAACGCGGTTTTTAAGCTTGGATTTTATCGAAAGCCTAAAGCTTAACTGTCCGCCTTTATCGGCCGAGATTCTTGAAACAAAAGCGTTATCGGGATAAGATATAAATGATTCTCTTGTGTATACCGTACCGTTTTTCTCATATTTCACGGTATGGAGCGCGTTCTCAAGATTGAGCGTTCTCGAATAATTTTTGACCCGTCCTCTGCCGAAGTCGATTATAATATCTCCGAACGGCATATACATTTCGGAGTTGCAGCCCTCAAAATATTCTTCAAGTATATCCTGAGCCTCGCGAAGACTGCCGCGAAGAGCGGCTTCTCTCGCTTTTTCAAAATGCCCGTGCGAACACATAAGCTGATATGTCCTCGGATATCCCGTCCACAATTCATCGTAGTTGAGCGATATTTTTTCGCGCTGAGCGCCGCCGAAAACCATCGCACCGATTTTGCCGTTGCCGAGAGGAAGAGCGGACGTCCATTTGGCGGCGACTCTTTTATAAAACAATATGTGTGAATCTATGCCCATTTTTACACCTCTGTCTATGGCAATACCGCACAATTAACGGCTACCGCCTTTGCCGCGCATCTGCACCGAGATTTTCCGTCATTTTTGCCAAAAACTCCTTGAAATACGTCAGTATTCCTGCGTCATTTTTTGTCAATCTGACGAAAAATCTCTTGGCACATATGCACGACAATAATTATGCGGTATTGCCCTATAACTGTAATAGCCTTGCTATAATAACACAGAAAAGCGGATATTGCAATAAAAAGAATAGTTTTTTTATTACGGTGCGTCTGCACAAGCCCGTCACGCGTTTTTTTGAAATCGCGAAAAACCGCATTGTACGACAAAAAATCCCCACCCCGTTCTTGGACGCGCTGCCGCTTTTGAATAAAAAAATATAAAATTAATATTGAAAAAACTTTTTTGATAGAGTAAAATAAACTAAGAAATCCACGGAGGCAGGCAAATGAAGTATGACGTTCTTGTAATAGGCGGCGGCGCGGCCGGCTGCATGGCGGCAGGCACGGCGGCCGATAACGGAAAAAATGTCCTGCTTGCCGAAAGAAACGGGAAAATCGGCAGAAAGCTTATGATTACAGGCAAGGGCAGGTGCAACGTCACCAACGCCTGCTCGCTTCTGAACGAGCTTATAGAAAATGTTCCCGTCAACGGACGGTTCCTGTACGGCGCTTTTTCAAGATTTATGCCTTTTGACACAATGGATTTTTTTGAAGAACACGGAGTCCCTCTTAAAATCGAGAGAGGAAACAGAGTTTTTCCCGAATCGGATAGGGCGTCCGATATAGTTGACGCTCTTAATAATTTTTTAAAGGAAACAAACGTAAAGCGCGTCAGAGCAAGAATAGTCGGATTAAATCTGAGCGATGATAAAAAGCTTATCATATCGGCGATAGATGAAAACGGAAATGAATACGAAGCCGAAAAATATATAATCGCTACAGGAGGAAAATCATATCCTCTCACAGGTTCTGAGGGAGACGGATATACTCTCGCGAAGCAGTGCGGACACACGATAACAGAGCTTAAGCCCTCTCTTGTTCCGCTTGAAACGTCCGATTCATGGACGGGAGCCTTGCAAGGACTTTCCTTAAAAAATATTTCAATAACGGTGTTTGAAAAAGAAACGTACCGTGAGGTTTACAAGGATTTCGGTGAAATGCTGTTTACCCATTTCGGAGTAAGCGGTCCCGTTATTTTGAGCGCAAGCTCCCATATGAAGAATATGTACGACGGAAAATATATTATAGAAACAGATTTAAAGCCGGCGTTATCCGAGGAAAAGCTTGACGCGAGAATTTTAAGGGATTTCTCGGAAAATGCCAATAAATCAATCGCGAACGCTCTAATAAAGCTTCTGCCGCACAAGCTGATACCCGTTATTGCGTCTTTAAGCGGAATACCTACAGATTTACGGGTAAATCAGATAACAAAAGATATGCGCAGAGAGCTTGTATATCTTTTGAAGCATTTTACAATAAATATAAAGGGGTTTCGCCCTATTGAGGAAGCGATAATTACCTCGGGCGGAGTTTCGGTAAAGGAAATCAACCCTAAAAATATGTCGTCCTTAATCTGCGATAACCTTTTTTTTGCGGGAGAAATTATTGACGTTGACGCTTATACGGGCGGCTTTAATCTGCAAACGGCGTTTTCAACAGGCGTTTTGGCGGGAAAATCGGTATGAGCCGTAATTGCACACACAAGAAATAATACCGTATAAAAATTATGAAAAAACAGACGAGGTATATTTATGATAAACATTGCCATTGACGGTCCCGCAGGCGCGGGAAAAAGCAGCGTAGCCAGAGCCGCCGCTGAAAAACTGGGATTTATTTATGTCGATACCGGCGCTCTTTACCGCTCAATAGGAGTGAACGCGATGCGAAACGGTATCGCGCCCGATGACAGAAACGGCGTAATTTCGCTTTTGCCGTCAACAAAGCTTGAATTAAAGTATATCGACGGGGTACAGCGCGTTTTTCTCGGCGGCGACGATATTTCCGAGGAAATAAGACTGCCGGAAGCGTCCATGGCGGCGTCGAATGTTTCAGCCATTCCCGAAGTGCGTGAATTTCTTCTTGATTTACAGAGAGATATAGCGAAAAATAACAACGTTATAATGGACGGCAGAGATATAGGGACCGTCATTCTTCCCGACGCGCAGTATAAATTTTTTCTGACAGCCTCTGCGGAAGTAAGAGCCGAAAGGCGTTTTAAGGAGCTTAAAGAAAAAGGAATCGAGGTCGATTATAATCAGCTTCTCGATGAAATCATCAAAAGGGACTATAACGATTCGCACAGAGAAACGGCTCCGCTAAAAAAGGCGGACGACGCGATTCTTATAGATTCGAGCGATATGACGCTTGAAGAATCCATTGACGCTATAATCGGCAAAATAAAGGTGTAAAAATATGGAAATAATTCTTGCCGATTCGGCAGGTTTCTGCTTCGGCGTAAACAGAGCCGTAAATAAGGTTGAGGAGCTTTTGGCATCGGGCGAAAAAGTAGCGACTCTCGGTCCGCTTATACACAATCCTCAGTATCTTAAAAGCATAGAGGAACGAGGCGCGATAATCGTAAGCTCACCCGAAGAAGTGCCGGACGGTTACGAGCTTGTTATCCGCGCTCACGGAGTCGCAAAAGAAACTGTAAATGATATGAAAAAGCTGAATATCGGTTTTTTTGACGCTACCTGCCCATTTGTAAAAAAAATACAAAACATTATTGCCAAAGAATCGAACGCTGATAATATAACGCTCATTGCGGGAGACGAAAACCACCCGGAGGTAAAGGGCTTCAGAAGTTATTGCCGCGGCGAATCGTTCGTATTCAATAACGAGGAGGATTTGCTCTCGGTTATTCAAAATCACCCGGAAATCCGAGACAAAGAAACTATTTATGTCGCGCAAACGACCTTTAGCGTTGAGGAATATAAAAAATGTTCAAAATTAATAAAAAAGTACTGTACAAATGTGAAAATATTTGATACAATATGTGACGCAACATCAAAAAGACAAAAATATGCTTGCAATTTATCGCACAAGTGTGATATAATGGTTATAATAGGTGGAAAGATGAGTTCAAATACACAAAAGCTTAAAGCTGTCTGTGAAAAAAACGTGAAAACTTATCTTATAGAGTCCGCTGAAGAATTGAAGGATATTGACTTCACGGGCTGCTCCACGGTCGGCGTTACGGCAGGGGCGTCAACTCCTGTCTGCATTATAAAGGAGGTTATAAAAACAATGTCCGAAAGTATTAACAATCAGACGGAATCTGCCGAAGCTGCGGAACAAGCTGTCGCGGATTCAGACATCTCATTCGAGCAGGCACTCGAAGAATCTTTAAAAAGTCTTAATTCCGATCAGAAGGTAGTCGGTACGGTTCTGCGTATCACACCTACTGAGATTCAGGTTGATATAGGCAGAAAGCAGACGGGTATTATCCCGAACGAAGAATTCAGTGCCGATCCCACGGTTGACCCGGCAACCGCCGTCAATGTAGGCGATCAGCTCAATCTTATCATCATGAAAACAAACGACGCGGACGGATTTATCACTCTGTCCAAAAAGCGCTATGACGCTCAGGCAAACTGGGAAATCATCGCGGCCGCGAAAGACAACGGCGACGTTCTTGAGGGCAACGTAACGGAAATACTCAACAAGGGTGTTATAGTTATCTCAAACGGCGTAAGAGTATTTATTCCCGCTTCGCAGGCTACTCTTTCAAGAAGCGACAAGCTTGAGGATCTTCTCGGCGGCAAAGTAAGCTTCAAGGTTATTGACGTTGACAACAGAAGAAGGAGAGTTGTCGGTTCAATAAGCACCGTTCTCAGAGAAGCGCGCAAGGCTTCGAGAGACGCTTTCTGGGCGCAGGTCGAAATCGGTCAGAAGTACACGGGTACAGTTGTTTCGCTTACGGAATTCGGAGCTTTTGTAGAGCTTGCTCCCGGCGTTCAGGGTCTTTGCCATAAATCGGAGCTTTCATGGAACAGAATAAAGCATCCCTCCGAGATAGTAAACGTAGGCGACAAAATTGAAGTCGTTATAAAGAATATCGACGCGGAAAACAAAAAGATTTCTCTCGGCTACAAAAAAATCGAGGACAGTCCTTGGGAGATTCTCAGAAGAGATTATCCCGTGGGCTCGGTTATCGACGTACAGATTGTCTCTCTCACGACTTTCGGCGCGTTCGCGCAGATAATGCCTCATATTCAGGGTCTTATCCACATTTCGCAGATTGCCGCTCACAGAGTTGAAAAACCGCAGGACGAGCTTAACATTGGCGATACGGTAAAGGTTATGATTACGGGCATCGACTTTGAGAAAAAGCATGTAAGCCTTTCAATCAGGGCGCTTCTCTCCGCCGAGGAAGAAACGGCTCCCGAAGAGGAAGAAGATGAAGTTCCCGAAGGCACCGCTATTCCTATTGAGGAGCTTCTCGCAAAGGCCGAGGCCGAAGGCACAGTCGGAGAATAAAATTTACCGATAGAATTAAGCAATTACCGATTAAATCGAACGCGCATATTTCCGTCATATTTTTTGGCAAAATGGATACGCGTTCAGTCCGCAGGACGTGATTTATTCAGTAATTTATTAACGCTCATAAACGGGCAAACGAACCGTTTATGAGCGCTTTTCATTTTCCCGATTCCCGTTGTATCAATATACCGTTTCATTTTTACACAATTTCTGCAAAATATATATCGAATTATATTGAAAAAAAGCGCCGGGCGTGGTAATATATATTAAGGCAATACCGCACAATTAGCGGCTGCCGCCTTTGCCGTGCATCTGTACCGATATTTTCCGTCATTTTTGCCAAAAGCTCCCCCAATACGTCAGTATTTCTGCGTCACTTTTGTCAATCTGACGAAAAATCTCATGGCACATCTGCACGACAATAATTATGCGGTATTGCCTTAAATACAATAAACATCTGAAAGGTTATATTATGAATAAGAAAAAATCGGATTTGACCACTAATAAAAAACGTCGCGCCCCGACGGTTAAAGGATTGTTTACATTTTTTATTGTCTTCTTTCTTGCCAATCTGTTTGTCGGCATTGTACTTGCGGCGGCCAGCGGCGGCGATTCGTGGAAATCAATGCTCTTCCACAACGGTTCTTCAACCGATTTGTTTATGGATTTTTTTAATTCGATTCGCGACGGCGGGTCACCTGATGTTTATACCCAAAGAAATAATATATATCCGCCTTTATGCATATTGATTTTCAGATTTTTTTCAAAGCTTATCTCCCCCGAGCTTGTATCGTCATATTTCAGTAGACGGACTACTCTTCAGTCGGATCAGCTTTGCATGATGATTTATATAGTTTTCGCTATTGTCTGCATACTTTCGCTGTTCAGAATGGTTGAGTCATATATTAATATAAAAAACGACGGCAAGTTCAAAACATATGCGACTGTTACGGCTTTTTTGGTTATAATCAGCTATCCCGTTATGTTTTGTCTTGAAAGAGGCAATATACTTATTTTAAGCATGATATGCTCTATGTTTTTTATATTTTTCAGAAATTCGGAAAATAAGACGGTTAAAGAGCTTTCATATATTTTATTGGCCGTTGCGGCCGGAATCAAGCTTTATCCTGCGGTTTTCGGACTTATACTCGTTATAGAAAGAAAATATAAAGACGCTTTGAGATTGATGGCATACGGCGTCGCGATTGTTGTATTTCCCATAGTTTTCTTTTTAGACGAATTTAAATCGTCTCCGGCATTGATTAATACTTATATGTCTCAGCTTTTAAGTATATCGTCAATTACGACTGCTGACGGAAATTCATCGGCAATAATGAAGATATTAAACAATCTTTCAAATTTTGCTCTTTATAAGAAAAACTCCCTTAATTTCAGCAGCGTAAGTATACAGAATATCTTTTTTATGATAGGCGCGGGCTCGTTCTCTGCCAAAATTGCGTGTATAATAACGGAATTTATAGCTTTTATAGCCGCATTTTACACAAAAAGAGAGTGGCAAAAGGTATTTTTGCTCACTTATCTGATGCTTAATATTCCGTCGGCTTCAAATTCATACGCGCTTTCTTTTATGGTCATACCGTTTTGTGTGTTCTTATTCGGAAGCAAAAAATTCAGAGCAATAGACAGAATAGTAACGGCGGCATTTGCTCTGCTTCTTACTCCGCTGCCGACTTTCTGGTATTACCATCCCGAACCCATAAAAAAATTGAGCGAAACGCTCGGTCTATATTATAATTCGCTGTTAAATCAGGATATAGCGACTGTTGTATTCCAATTTCTGTTTGTTCTTACTGTTTTTGATATACTTTTCTGCGCAAAAAGACTTAAAAAAAATAAGAAGAAAAGCAAGAAGGACGACGATAAGTTAAGCGGTATGTCTATAGCTAAGGAGAAGATAATTTCATGAACCCCTTAATCTCAATAATAGTTCCTGTTTACAATGCCGAAAGCTTTATAAGAAAATGCGTTGATAGTTTATGCGGACAAACATATAAAAATATTGAAATTATACTCGTTGACGACGGTTCTCCCGATAATTCGGGAGCAATTTGTGATGAATTAAAGCAAAATGATGAGCGTATCGTCGTTTTGCATCGAAAAAATGAGGGTGTTTCCTCGGCAAGAAACGCCGGACTTGACATTATGTCCGGCGATTTCGTAACATTTGTTGATTCCGATGATTATGTAGCCGAAAACTACATTGAATGTCTGTATAACGCAATAAAAACAGAAAATGCCGATATATCCACCTGCGGTCATGTCAGAATTAATTTTGACAGAAGTGAAAAAATCATATTTTCCGATGATTCAAATAAAATTTTTTGTATGAGCGGTATTGAATCGCTTACCAATCTTTTTTACGGGAAGGTATGTTCCGCGTCAAGCGGCAGTAAACTTTACAATAAATCACTATTTAAAAAACTGCGTTTTCCCGACTATGTAATGGGTGAAGACACCTTTATTGTATATCACACATTTTCAAACGCAAATATTGTTGCGCATACCAACAAAGCTTTATATTACTATGTACAGCACCATAGCAGCGTTACGAATAACAAAAGCAATTATTATAAATTCTATGATTATGTACGGCTTTATGACCATATAATATCGTCCGATACACATATAGACAATAAGGATTATTTTTACGCTCTTGTAAACAGACTTATTGAAAACAATTTTTGGGTTTATATGAAGCTGCGTAACTGTTCAAATCTATACCCGCGTGAAAAACGTCATATAGAGGATAACATTAAAAAATACAGAAGATACGTAGTTTGTAATCCGAAAGCGCAAAACAGGGTTCGTATGGCGTGTCTGCTCTCATACGGCGGTATGCATACGCTTGATTGGATATACGACAGAATAAATAAGAACGGTAAACTGTAAATAAAATTATAAAAGGCAAAAAGGGCCTCCGTAAGATTAGAGCCCTTTTTCAGTTAGAGTGTGTTGGCACTCTAATAAAAGAACCGGCTTAAAGCCGGTTCTTTATAACGTTTTGAGATTATCTCTCGTCGTTTTTAGATCTGATTTCCGCAACAAAAGATCTAATTCTGTCAATAATGCTTGTGATAAAATCAATAAGCTTCTGTATAAATTCCATTGATTCGCACTCCGTTTCATAATGTAATTTAAGAGATACGTACTCTCTGATAATATAATAACAGGATAGGTTAAAATTTGCAAGAGTTTTTTTTCAAATTAAAATAACTTTTTTATATTTGTAACATTTAAGCAATATTTACAGTAGATGAATACAAAGCGAAGCGGGACCGAGTATATTTGTTGTTAATATGCCGTAAATTGCTATTGTTATTGGACAGAATTTTAATTTTGCTTCAATTCTGCCTAAAATATTTCCGACAAAATTACAGTCCGAACCGTATGACACGGCATATTTGCGCGTTTTATTAAAAGCCGCAATAATTATATCGGCAAATCGGTCAAACTGAACCGATTCAACCGATTGTGTAATATTCAGACTTTTAATTCTTGAACCGGTTATTACATAAGCAGATAACGTCGATTTATTTCCCGAAAACGGAATATCGCTGTAAGAGAGTATATAAGTTTTTGCGGATTCTCTGCGCGCTTTAATAGCTTGCTCCGCCATAAACACGGAGTTTGAATAATTATAGTATGAACAAATCATTTGTAAAGACGCGAGAGAAAAATCTATGCCCAATGATTTCGTGTCTATAACTTTTATGTTAAGCCTGTCCTCCGATTTTTCATTACGCATAAATTTCTTTTTTGCAAGCATCGCGGTCTTGTAACAATCGGTAAATTTAGAATGAGGACACAACACGAAAACTGTCATATATCCCGATTTTTTTGAGGATTCATACAGATATCGAATCAGGTCTGCGGATATATCCGGCTTTACGTCACAATTATTTTTCAAAAGAAAAGAATAATACTTTACGTTTGAATTTACTCCTGAAACATATAATCTGTTACCATAATAATATGAACACGGAATAAGCGTTATGTCATACTTTCGGAGCCTTTCAGACGTCAAAACCAATTTGTTATCGTCATCCTGAAACACTAAAAATCTAACCAAACTCATATAGCTTTCTCCGTTTGATTATACGTTATAATTACGAAGACGCCCTTTTTGCCGCAAATACGGAAAATTCCACTGTCTTAATGCTTCATAAACACCTATCGCTACAGAATTTGAAAGATTCAGACTTCTCGCCTCGTCTATCATCGGTATACGCACGGTTCTGTCATAATTATCATACAAAAGCTTTTCGGGCAGCCCCTTTGTTTCCTTTCCGAAAACAAGAAACGCGTTATCGGGATATTCAACTTCCGAATAGTTTTTGCTTGCTTTTGTGGAAAAATAAAAAAACTGTCCGTTCTTATTACGCTCAAAAAAGTCTTCAAGGTTTTTATAATATGTAATATCCAGCAAATACCAGTAATCAAGTCCCGCGCGTTTCAGCTTTTTGTCATCGACCTTAAAGCCCATGGGTTCAACAAGATGAAGTTTCGCTCCCGTAGCGGCGCAGGTTCTCGCTATATTTCCTGTATTCTGAGGTATTTCGGGTTCGACAAGCACAATATTAAGACTTGCCATTATATCAGCTCCAAGCTTTTAATATAATCGGGTAAACACTTTTCAAATGAAAGACCGAAACGGGAATCTCCGCCTTCCTCTACCGTTTGCATAATCGAGTGAACCGTAAAATCAATGGCCTTTTCACAGGAATCATTTAATGAAAAACCATTTAAAATTCCGCCGAGCAATGCGCTTGCAAACAAATCGCCGGTTGAATGAAACATACCGTTTATACGCGGACGCAATGAGTACATTACCTCGTCCGTATCGGCGCTGTACGCGGCGGCGCCGATTGATTTTGAGTCGAGAGCCGCTCCGGTCAGCACTACATTTTTAACGGAAAATTTTTTTGAAAGCGCCTCCGCTGTTTTTTTAATATATTCTTTACCGTAAGGAGGTTCTTTATACTGTTCGCCGAGCAATAAAGCGGCTTCGGTAAAATTCGGAACTATTATATCCGATTTTAAACACAGCTTTTTTATTGATGAAACAAAGCCGCTGTCAAAGGTATCGTATAATTCTCCGTTATCCGCCATTGCAGGGTCGCAGAGAAATACAGATTTATCATTTTTTTTGAATCTGTCAACAAATTCGCATACTATGTCGGCTTGCTCGGAGGAACCTAAAAAACCGCTGTAAACAGCGTCAAACTTTATGCCTATACTTTCCCAGTGAGCCATAATCGGGCGCATATCGGACGTCAAATCGCGGTATGTATAATTATTAAGTCCTCCCGTTTGAGTAGAGAGAACCGCAGTAGGCAAAACGCCTACAGCTATTCCCGCCGCCGATAAAACGGGAATCGCGGCTGTCAGAGAGCATTTGCCGAGACCCGATATATCATGTATGGCAGCGGCCGACTTTTTATTATACATAATATCACCGCATTGATAATATCTTATTTGTATTGAAAACGCCGCTTAAATATGATAAAATAAAATCATATAAAAACATAAAGCGGAGGATATTTTACAAATGTATGAGTTAAAACAACTTTCGGATATAAGCTATTATGTGGAAAGTCCCGCTAAAATCGGACTTGTTAAACTAAATGAAAATGACGTATGTCTGATAGACAGCGGCAGCGATAAAGACGCGGGAAGAAAGGTAAGGAAAATTTTAGATGAAAACGGTTGGAATTTAACGGCAATCTACAATACACATTCAAATGCCGACCACATAGGAGGCAATAAGTACCTGCAAAATCAAACGGGATGTAAAATTTACGCTAAAGGAATAGAATGTGATTTTACGCGCCATACCGTTCTGGAGCCGTCCTTTTTATACGGAGGTTTTCCGTGTAAGGATTTACGTCATAAATTCCTTTTAGCTCAGGAAAGCGACGCACAGGAGCTTACGCATACTTCATTGCCTGAGGGCTTTGAAATAATTGATTTGCCCGGACATTTCTTTGAGATGACAGGTTTCAGAGCGCCCGACGACACGGTATTTCTCGCAGACTGCTTGTCAAGCAGGGAAACTCTTGACAAATATCGAATCGGCTTTATATATGATGTAGAAGAATATATAAAAACGCTTGAAATGGTAAAAACAATGGAAGCGAAAGTATTTGTTCCGGCTCATGCGGCCGTAACCGAAGATATTTCGGAGCTTGCGCAATACAACATTGATAAAGTATTTGAGATTTCTGAAAAAATAATTGATATCTGCAAAGAGCCGACGTGCTTTGAAAAAATTCTTCAAAATCTTTTTGACTTTTATAACCTTACCATGAATTTCGAGCAGTATGCGCTTGTAGGAAGCACAGTACGCTCCTATCTTTCGTGGCTTAAGGATTCAGGGAAAATCTCCGCCGAATTTAGCGAAAATATGCTTTTATGGAATAAAACGTAAAAAATTCAAAAAGTCGAAGGCTTCTTAAAGAAAAGAATTATTTTAAGTCGTCGATTATAATTTTAGCTATTTTGTAAACGTCGCCGCAGCCGAGCGTTATTATCATATCGCCGGATTCGGCGATTTCTTCCGCTCTTTTTGCCACTTCGTCAAAGGTTCGATACCATTCGCTTCCCGGGATTTTATCGGCAAGCTCCTTTGTGTGGATATTGTATGTGTTTTTCTCTCTCGAACCCATTATTTCCGTCATTATAACCTTATCGGGAATTTTCAGCACCTGTGCGAAATCATCGAGCAGCATAGCGGTTCTTGAATATGTGAAAGGCTGAAAAATTGCGATAACTCTTTTATAATTCATCTTTTTTGCGGCTTCAAGAGTAACTTTCAGCTCCGCAGGATGATGCGCGTAATCGTCGATTACGGTAACTCCCCTATATTCACCGAGATTTTCAAAACGTCTGCCCGCGCCGTGAAAATCGGAAACGAGCTTAATGGCTTCGGACGAATCGACGCCAGAATACACCGAGGAAGCTATAGCGGCGAGCGCGTTATAAATATTGTGTCTGCCGGGGACAGAAAGCTCAGCTCTCCCCCGCTTTTCACCCTTATAACATACGTCAAATGCGTAATACGCTCCGTTATACGCCGCGATATTATCAGCGTACCAGTCGTTTGATTTTTCAATGCCGAATGTTATAAATTCCTTATTTTTTACGGAGGATACGACCTTTAATGTGTTTGCGTCGTCGCCGTTATAAATTACGGTTTCGGCCATATCGGCAAAAAGCGTAAAAGAACGCTCAAGATTTTCCATTGTTTTGAAAAATTCAAGATGGTCAGCGTCAACATTAAGAATTACTCCGCATGACGGCGATAGTTCAAGAAACGTATTTGAAAATTCACAGGCTTCGCATACGAACAAATCGGAATTTCCCGTAATTCCGTTTGTACCTGTCATCGGAAGCTTTCCGCCTATAACGGCGGACGGGTCAAACCCCGCTTTTATAAGAATCTGCGTGAGCATTGAAGTCGTCGTTGTTTTGCCGTGCGTACCGCTTATGCCGATGCACCTTTTAAATTTTCTTGAAACCGCTCCCAAAAGCTTTGAACGCTCAAAAGTCGGTATCCCGCTGTTTTTAGCGGCGATAAGCTCGGGATTATCCGCCTGAATCGCGGCGGTATAAACTATCATCTGAGCGCCCTCGATATTTTCGGCGCTCTGTCCTGTTTTTACGGGAATACCGAGTTTTCTTATACGCTTGAGAGTGTCTGTTTCGTTGTTATCGGAGCCTGTAAGCTCATATCCCTTCGCGTGAAGAATTTCGGCAAGAGGGCACATTCCCGAACCGCCGATACCTATAAAATGTATTCTTTTAACTTTATCAAGATATCTGTCAGCTTCAAACAATAAAATTCATCTCCGAAAGGTTATTTGGTTCATAATTTGTTACGCTGCTTTTATTAGGGAAGCACTGATTAAATCGAACGTGCATATTGCGTCATGAGATTTTTCGTCAGATTGACAAAAGTGACGCAGGAATACTGACGTATTTCAAGGAGCTTTTGGCAAAAATGACGGGAAATCGCGGCGCAAGATGTGCGTTCAGCCGTCAGGCGTGATTTATTCAGTGGTTCCCTACACTATCGGAATTTCTATCGGACTGCGTTTTTGAAAAAGCGTTACCGCGCCGAAGCCGGCTTCCGCAGCGGTTTTTACAGCGTCTTTTATGCCCACCGCGATATGCTGGGCATAATGAGCGTCGGAACCGACGGATATTAGCTTGCCGCCGAGCTCTTTAAATCGCATAACAGTTTCTTTTTCGGGTGACAGCCTGTTTATCGGCTGCCTTAATCCTGCGGTATTGATTTCCAAGGCTATATCCTTTTCAGCGGCGAGCTTTAAAATTTCGTCCACTTGGCTTTTATACTTGTTTATATCCTCGGTAATATTGTTTTTCGCAAACATATATCTGAAAGGATAAGTAAGATGAGCCAGAATATCAAAATTCCCCCATTGAAGCATAGTCAGAATTTCATCAAAATATTCTTTCATAGCGCTTTCCGTATCAATTTTTGAAAAATCCTCTATATAATAAAAATCCTGCTTATTACGCAAATTATGAACAGAGCCTATAATCACGTCGAATTTTTGCGAGGCAATGATTTTTTCAGCCGTAGCGATATCATACGCGGGCTGACCGAGTTCTATACCGTTAAGCACGAGAATTTTTCCCATAAATGCGCTTCTTGCCTTTGATATTTCAAAAAAGGCCTGACGTACATTCCTTTCACCGTTATCCCTGTAATATGCGTCGACCTCGCAGTGGTCGGTAAATGCTATCGCCCTAAGTCCTTTATTGCAGGCGGCGTCGCACATATAAACAGGCGAGTGGTTCCCGTCAAAGGAATTATCGGTATGCGTATGCATATCAATCAATGCGCTGTAATTTGTCATCATTATCAACCGATTTCAATATTTTTACTTAATTTATGTTACCACTTTACTTAATTTATGTTACCACAAAAAGGCCGATTTTACAATATTTTATCAAAAAATTCTTGAAAAATCTGTAGAAAGCAGTTAGAATATAAGTTAAGGATGGTGCTTATATGGAAATAACTGTTAAAGCCGCGGCTAAAATCAACCTTTTGCTTGACCTTACCGCAAAACTTGAAAACGGGTATCACAGTATTTTTACAGTTATGCAGTCGGTTGGCATTTACGATACTGTAACAGTAAAAAGAAACAACACCAAGAAGATTTCCCTTTCCTGCTCTGAATCCTATATACCGGCAGATGAGAGAAATACGGCGTGGAAAGCCGCCGAAAGTTTTTTTGATTACATAAAAACCGATGATTTCGGCGTTCGGATTCATATTGATAAAGTAATACCCTCCGAAGCGGGGCTTGCGGGAGGAAGCTCCGACGCGGCGGCGGTTATAGCGGCTCTTAACATATTATACGGAACCAAACTGCATGATTCCGAATTGCGCAAAATAGCAAATAAAGTCGGCGCAGACGTACCGTTCTGTCTTTGCGGCGGAACAAAGCTGTGTTTAAATAAAGGCGAAATAATGGCCGAATTGCCTGATCTTCCCGATTGTGAAATAATAGTTGTAAAGCCCGGGCAGGGAATCTCGACAAAAGAGGCATATAAAAATTTTGATAACGCCGAGAAAATACGCCACCCGGATAATGAGGGCTTTATATCGGCGGCCGCAAAAAGCGATTTAAAAACCATGTGTACAAAAGCCGCCAATGTTTTTGAGCAGGTGGTTGAGGTTCGCGACAGAGTAAAAATAAAAGCCGTTATGCGCAATAATAACGCGATGCTCGCCATGATGAGCGGAAGCGGAGCTTCCGTATTCGGAATTTTCGGCAATAAAAGCGACAGTCTTAAATGCTTCGGTGAATTAAAAGACAGATTTGAAAATGTGTTTACAGCAAAGCCGGTGGAAAAATCTCTTATAATTGAATAACACATTATATATTCAAGCGATATTTTTTCCGATTTTCAGAAAAATATATTTTTTCGGAATATTTCAGCTAAAAACCGTCTATCATTCATTTGACAGACGGTTTTATTCTGAAAGGAAGCAATAAAATGAGGAATTACAAAAATATTACCATAGCCGTATCGGTAAGCCTTATATTTGTCATATTTTACAATATTACGGCATTCGCGTTTAACTGCAAGGAAATCCGCTCCGACGTTATCAGACTTCACGTCATAGCAAATTCCGATTCACAGGAAGATCAAAGTTTAAAACTTGCTGTAAGAGATTCCGTGCTTGAAAGCGGAAAAAATATATTTGACGGTACTGTCACGCCGAAAAACGCGAAGGAAAAAATTATTCCCGAATTGGATAATTTAAGAAAGACCGCCGAAAAAACAATAGCCGAAAACGGATATAACTATGGAGTTAAAGCCGAACTCATTACGGAATATTTCGATACAAGAATTTATGATGAAAAAGTAACTCTGCCTGCGGGCAAATATCTTGCTCTGAAAATTACGATTGGCGAGGGAAAAGGAAAAAATTGGTGGTGCGTAATGTTTCCGGCTCTATGCCTACCGGCGGCGGAAAGTACGGACAGCAATGCTGTTTTTTCGGTATTTTCCGAAAACAACGCCGAAATAGTAACTAATTCAGATAATTACGAAGTAAGATTTAAACTTATTGAGTACATTGAAAAGTTAAAAGAGCGTGTTGACAATAAACTTCAAAAAGTTGACAATGAATATAAATAATGAATATTTTCAGATAAGAACACAATAAACTTTTGAACAGTAAAGGTCTAAAGCATTACAATTTTTGAACATTTTTGCGCTTTTATAAACATTTTCGCAAAAGATATGAACATTTTGAACAGAGTTTTAAACATATTAAAGGTATATAACTTTACAGCGTTTTTATGCATATACGATATAAAGTTATATTACTTTACACCGTTTGTAAACTCGACGCAAGCTTGTTAAGTCCAAAAACTTTACATGATAAAATTTCAAATAAAGCAAAAAAATCAGCGATTACGGATAGTTAGCCGTATTGCTGATTTTTTGCGTTAAAAATGCGGTATTTAAAAGCATTGATACGTTTGTGCTATTTAATGAAACGGCGTTAAACGCTGATTGTTCGGCGCTGTCTTTATTCCTCAGTCTGTTTTCCGAGGAAAGAAGCCGCCACCTGCGCCAATTTTGCCTCCGCCTGAGTGGGAGCGGTGCCGCTTTCATTAAACAGGAGAATAACCGCACCCGATACGTCTCCGCCGCCTACGATTGGGTAAGCCACGGCCGCGTTGCGGTCAAGTCCCTCGACGGGATAAAGGATTTGCTTATCTGCTCCCGCTATAAAACTGGAACGGTTCTCCATGATATTTTCCAAATCTTTCGTGATGTGGCGGTCAATGGTTTCCTTTTTGGAAAGACCGTTGCAGGAGATGACATGGTCTCTGTCGGTAATAATTACGGGCATATTTGTAGCTCTGTAAAGAACCTCGGCATACTGCGCGGTAAATTCCGACATTTCGCCCATAGGCGAATATTTCTTAAAAATAACTTCTCCGTCCGCGTCTGTATATATTTCAAGAGGGTCGCCCTCGCGGATACGCATGGTTCTGCGGATTTCCTTAGGAATAACTACCCTGCCGAGGTCGTCTATCCTCCTGACAATTCCTGTTGCTTTCATATTTTTCACTCCATAAATAACTTATTTTCGTTTGCATGGGTAGTGTTTGCAAAAACAGGCATAATATACAGTGCGTCGGAATCGGAAAATAATGTAGATAATTACAATTGAAATTCGGAAATTTTATTTTTAAATCAGAGCATTTAATAGATTTACAAAATTAAAAAATGTGCGTGAAAAGTTAAATAGCCGTCAAAAATTTTTTTGGATTTACAAAATTTCAGTCTTTACATTTGATTAAAACAGTAGTAGACTGAAAAGTAAATAATTAAGGCAATACCGCACAATTAGCGGCTAACGCCTTTGCCGCGCATCTGCACCGAGATTTTCCGTCATTTTTGCCAAAAGCTCCCCCAATACGCCAGTATTCCTGCGTCACTTTTGTCAATCTGACGAAAAATTTTTCGGCACATCTGCACGACAATAACTATGCGGTATTGCCTTAAAAAAACGCATAACAGGGGCGGCCCGTTAATGCAAAAAAACGCGTCGAGGACGCGATTGGAAGTGAATTAAACCGTGAATGAATCCGAAAATCGACAATGTGCCGAGCTATGGAATGAATATGAGCCGCAATTCAGGAAGTTATGCAGTATAAAGCTGCAAAGCGCGCCCGATGAAGTGGAAGACGTTATTTCGGAGGCATTTCTTGCTTTATGCAAAAAGGTCAGCGAAAGCGGTATGCCCAAAAAACCGAGAGCATGGCTGTACAAGACGGTCAATAATCTTATCAATCTTAAATACAGGGAGCTTGGCAAAAAAAGTAGAAAGACGGTCAGTCTGACGTGTAAAGAGTATTATTTGCCGTTTAACCGTGATTATTTTGAGGAAATCGAGGATAATATCCTTTTAGAGAAATTAAAAGCCACGCTTAATGAAAAACTATCGGATAGAGATAAAAAGCTTATAAAATACATATATGAGGATAAACTGAAAATGAGAGAAATCGCCGAAATTTTCCAAACGAGTGAATCCGCCATAAAAATGGCGCACTACAGGCTGTGCAAACTTATACAGGAAACGTCGGACGCGCTGTTCAAGTGATTTACCGCAGCAGAGGCCAAGAAATTTACAGAGGTTGATTTTATGAATATTGATACAATTAAAAAAATTCTGGAATTAAAATCCCTGCCGTTCACGCTTGAGGAAATAGAGAGCATTATGGACGAGGAGTTAAGCAAGGACCCCGACGAAATGGACACCGACCTTGTCGATATGTGCGTTGATATACTTGAGCAGGGATACGCGGAGCAGGAAAATGAGAGCGGACGGGACAGCGGACAAAAGCGGGAAAAAACCGAAAAGAAGCCCAAAATGAAAAAATTTACAAAGGTATTGCTTATAGCGGCTATAATTTTGCTGCTTATCGTAATAGCCGTTCCCGTCGGCGCAGTAGTTATACATAACGAAGCGTCCGAAAAAATAGTACGCTTTTATAACGATTGTTTCCATGTAAACCTGCGCAACGGCGATACGGATGCCGAGCATTATTCGGACGAAAACGATGATTTGATACGCGATTTGCGTAAGCTCGGTTTTGATAATATAATTTTGCCGTCGGATTTGCTGAAATTTGACTATTCGGAGGATATCGTTATTCAGAAAACCGAGCATATATTCTCTGCGACAGCGAAAACAGAAGCTCCCGAATCGGGAATCCACGGCGCTATACACATAGCACGATACGATGAAATTGCGTCCTTTGCGATGGGTAACTGTATCATCGCTTCGGAATATAAAAATGCCAAACAGCTCAATATAAACGGTCTTGACGTTCTTATATTCGGCAGAAATGATAGCACCGATATCATCATAGATTATTTGGATAATAATACGGATTATCATATTACACTAAGCGGCTGTGATATTGATACGGCGGTAAAAATCGCTCAAACGCTTAAATAATTTACAATTGTCAATTGACAATTTATTTCGACCCTTTTTTTGCTTACCGTAAGGTCTGCGGCGATAATGCCGCGGGCCTTTTTTATTCATCGGATAATTCGCGGTTCTTAGGGCGTGTCCGCACAGGTTCGTGCGGATATGTATAAAAAAAATTTATAATTTTTTTAAAAATTTATGTTACTTTTTGTCGCGAACTGCAACTTATATAATAGAATGTCTTTTATATACGCTTTATATAAAAGCCGTCAAACTATTGTTTCGCGGCTGTTTTATAAAAAGTTTTTACGAAGGGAGGCTTTTATATTTTAAAATTCATAATAAATACCGCCATACGTTTGGGACTTCGGCATATCGGCGGTTTATCCGTATTTCCGGCATAATCGGAATTGAAAAATAAAGAAGTCCAGAATATATTAGAAGGAGTTTTTTTAATAATATCAAAATCAATTAAAAACGTTTTCTTAAATACGAATATGAGTTAGGAGGGCTTATAATGTCAATAGTAAAAAGTGCTGTTCTTTCCCGAATTATTGCTATTATTCTCGGTATTATAGCTATGTTTAACGGCGGTGATATGAGTAATATCACTTTTGAGCTAAAAGGTGCTGTTACAACTCAGAGCGAAAGCATTGTTGTTGAAGTCTTTAACTACACCGGTCAGGATATAGAAATGGACGAATACTTTACACTTGAAGTTAAACAGAATGACGAATGGGTTAAACTGGAGCAATCAGGAACTGTCAATGACATAACAAGAGTTATCAAAAATATCCGTTCCGCTGAAATAACAATAAATATCGTTAAAGCGTTCGGAAAAACACTTGATGTCGGTGAATACAAACTCACAAAAAATTACACAGGAGCCAACACTTGTTCGGTTATCTTCAGTGTTATTGAAGCGTAAATTACAGACAGCGCACTCCGCAAAAAGTTAAATAAGGAGCGGTTGAGAACTTTTTGACCGCTCCTTATTTCATCGAAAAGGGAAACACAAGAATATACATAGCGAAAATTAGCGATAAAAACAACGTCATATAACTAAACGAAAGATGTCCCTGCCTTAAGTAGGCGGGGGGGGGTCAATTTCTGTTTTTCGGTGGGAATACTCTTCTCCCACCGAAACGTTGAATGACGGCGCAATGCGCCTTGCTGTTTATATTTCAGTTTGGAAAGATAGAACGCCGCCGTCACGCCAACCCGCTGGGCATACTCAAATTCCTCATAGCTACACTCGGTAATTCCCTTCATCAAGGGGGCGGCGTTGTTGATAAGGTAGTCCACCTGCCCGAAATCGGCAACCACCTGTTCCGTAAAGCGTTCCAGCGTCGCTTTGTCGGCAAGGTCGCCCACAAAGTACGGATTGTCCCGCTTGTCAATCACGCAGACCCTCGCGCCCTGCTTTTCAAATTCCTCGCAGATGCACTTCCCGATGCCCTGTGCGCCGCCCGTAATCACGGCGACTTTTCCTTCAAAGCTCATGCGTTCTCCCCTCCCTTTCGATCGCACAAAAACGTCGCAACTCCCATGTCATAGGCGGTGATGGGCTGCCCGAAAACGTTCTCCGGCGTCCCCTCAGCCTTGCCCGCAAGGATTTCCTCCTCCGCCGTGACAAGCTGCGGGATCAGCGAGGGCGATACCGGACAACTCCCGTGGGAGGGATAGATTTCGTCAAACAGCCCCGCCATGCTTTCCAGCCGATGCAGACTGTGTATGTAAGCGTGCATCTCCCGGCACGCGCCGAACATGAAGATTCTGCCGTCCTGCACCGGGTCGCCGGAAAAGAGCCGCCGATTTGTTTCGTCAAGCACCGCAATGCTGCCCGGCGTGTGCCCGGGGAGCGCGATCACGCGAAGCGGACGGTCGCCGAGGTCGATCACATCCCTGTCCCAAACCGGCAAAATCTTTCCATTACGCTGTTGCTTGCCATAGAAATTCACGCACTCGGCGGGATTCATGTAAAATTCGTCAAATTCGCCGTTGCTGCCGATATGGTCGGGGTCGGCGTGGGTGTTTAAAAGGGACAGCGGCAGATCGGTGAGAGCCTCTGCCAGTTCCTTTGCGTTACGGGTCTGCATTCCGCTGTCGACGAGCAGCGCACGCTCGGTCCCCATCAGCAGGAAAAACCGAACGCCGTCCTCCTCAAAGCGCCATGTTTGCTTGTCGATTTCTACTGTGCGTACCATTTCGTTTCTCCTTTATATGTCTTCTGCGTCTTGTTTCAGGATACCGAATACCTCTCCGTCCAGCGCGAGGATATCATCCATGGGGATAGACTTTCTGTCCGTAAACTGAATCCTTCGTTCATAATCGTCAATTCGTTTCGCATTGCCTGAGGTCGTGACGTACTTGCCTCCGGCTTTCTTTTTGTCCGGCAGAAAATAGGTCACGGTGATCTCCGGCTCCTCGGCGATATGGTCCTGCAAAATCTGAATTTTGGCGTTGAGCAGGTCGATGGTAGCCTCGTCAAGCTCGATTTTGGCGTCGGTCAGGCGGGCGGCCTCGTCCACCGCGTCCTCATAACCGGACAGCGCCTTGAAGGAGGCAAACTGCGCCGCCCGGTCGAGCATCGGCATCCGTTTGTACGGATACTCCACGCCCTCCGGATACGGAAGATCATATTCTTTTGCGTATTTCGGGTTATCTCCCATAGCGGCGCACTCCTTTCATCGGCTTCAAATTTATTTCAGCAACAGCGAAGCTCCCATGGCATGAGCCTTTTCGCAGTCCTGCGGGAAAACCGTCTGATGCCGTTCCATTTTATGTACCGGGTCGAACATATCGCTGGTATACAGGCTGTAATCGTCATATTGCAGGGTGTCCGTTGCGCAGAGGACGCTCGTTTCCCCAAAGAAGCGCTCAAAGGTTCCCTTGTGAGATGCGATCAGTGTGTCGTAATAATGCTCGTCCGGCGCGTTCATCGTGTAGATCAGGCCGACCTTGATATTCTTATCATACGCCAGCTTGCCGTCTTTGCGGTAAAGCAGGCCGGGGAACCAAAGGCGCTCCATCAGATTCCGCACCATGCCCGGCACGTCTCCAAAATAAACCGGCATGGATATAATCAATCCGTCCGCATTCAGAATGTCGTCGAGAATCGGCGCAAGGTCGTCCCGCACCGCGCATTTTCCAAAGCTTGCTCCGCCCAGCCGTTTGCAAGCAAAGCAGCTTCGGCATCCGAAAAAGGTATGATCGATCAAATGATACAGCTTTGTTTCGGCGCCGTTCTCCTCCGCACCGCAAAGGGCATTTTCCAGCAGGGTCGCTGAATTTTTGTTTTTCCTTGGGCTTCCGTTGATCCCGATCACACGCATATTTCCCGCCCCGGGGAGGGGAGCCGATAACAATGGCTCTTTGAATGGGCTTCATTTTGTTTCCTTTCCCATCAGCTTGTCCGGCTCTTCCACATAAACGGACACCTCGCCGCACCTGGGGCAGACCGCGATGGATGTATACTAAAAAAGTGGACAAGTGTGATATAATAAAAAAAGCAAAAAAAAATAGACAAGTAAGGAGAATAA
>CANRNI010000010.1 GCA_947631945.1 uncultured Clostridia bacterium | reverse complement strand
CTCCTAAGCGGCAGGCCGGAGGTTCGAATCCTCTTAGCGACGCCAGAAAAGTAGCCGCAAACCCGCTAAAATAAAGGGTTTGCGGCTTTTTTATTTTCAAAAAATTTTTTGAAATGGAGGGGGGGGGTAGAGTATATTAATGCCGAAAATCGCCCCTTGAAATGCGAAAAAACCTTGATATATCAAGGTTTTTTCGCACTTGCTTGTCATTAAGGACAATAAAGATGGAGCTGCTAACCGGATTTGAACCGGTGACCTCATCCTTACCAAGGATGCGCTCTACCTACTGAGCTATAGCAGCGTAATTCATTTTCTATAACACAGATATTATACACACTGCAAATTAATTTGTCAAGACCTAATTTTTTATGAGGATCGGCTAAAGGAGTTGCTAAAAAAAGTTAACAATGAAAAAGGCAACTCACCGGTTCAATAATGTTATTGATATTTATATTTTGCGGAACCAAAACGATTATAAGCATCGACAAATACAGCAATATTGCATAAACCGTAAGGTTCCATATTCACCTTTAATCAGTACTTCCTTAAAAATCAGTTCTTAGGAAACACTGAATAAATCACGCCTGACGGCTGAACGCACATCTTGCACCGATATTTTCCGTCATTTTTGCCAAAAGCTCTTTGAAATACGTCAGTATTCCTGCATCACTTTTGACAATCTGACGAAAAATCTCTTGGCGCAATCTGCACGTTCGATTTAATCAGTGTTTCCTTTATTATTTCAATGTTTGTAATACTCTTCATACCAATGATTCCATTCCGTGAATCTGCAATTTATTTCTTTCCCGTATTTATTTTTTATATAAAAACTCCATGCACCGTTATTATTATCATCATGAATAATGTTTTGATGCGGTAAAAGCGGAAGTGTAATATCGTCATTGCCGTTTTTAAGTTCATTCACAAGATAAGATTCTCTTATGGAACTGCAATATTTATTATCAAATTCTGCCATTATCAGAACACTTAACATACAGCATATGGATAGCATACATATACTACCCGTAAGTATTTTATTTAAATGCCATTCACTAACATACTTTCTCAAAATACACATGCTTGACATAAAAAGAAAAACAAACGGTATATAAAAGGTTCTTGAGCCTATAGGGGAAACAACAAGAAGCGGCATAGTGGCGAATATAGAAAGAAAAAACAATCCCGACGGAATCTTGTCCTGATAACTCTTTAACAGCAGTACGTTTATAAATATAAGCACAATTATATATAGTGCCAACGAACCACACAACAGATAATTGAAATAATATCTTGGAAACGTTATTGAACTTTTTATCATTACATCATAAGAAAAACTTAATACAGGATATGCAAAGAGGACAGCTTCAGATATAAACAGAGCTATTTTACACTTTCGTTTAGAGTAGATTTTATTAAGTATTTTGTTAATCAAGAGAATATATGCGATAGATACAATAATCCATAATATGAAGAACCTTGCAAATTCCCTGGATATCAGACGATAATTTCCGGTAGCGAGAGAAATAAGCGAATTAATTGAATTGGCGTATTTTCTATAGGAAGCAATTTTTTGACTCGTTCCAAGAATATGCGGATATATCATCATAATAATAAATCCCGTCGCTGTTGAGAAGAAATATGCAACCGGATAAAATAATGTGCTTTTTTTATATTTAAGACAATATAAAAGTACCGTTGCTGAAAGACAAACAGCAAAAAAGCTTGAATTTTCGGAAAAGAACTGTCCTGCAAATGCGGTAAGAACTAATGCAAAAAGAGATAAAATTCTTATTTTAGTATCTTTTTGAATATTGATTTTAATAAAAAGAATATCAAACAGAATAATAAATACGGGAAAAGCATAATTTTGAAAACCCGAATTCCATGCATATACCTGCGAAAAAATAGAATCACACGGATATACCATAACCGCAGCTATGATAGTATTTATAATATGATTTTTACTGCCGACAAGCTTTATCATCAAAAAAATAATTCCGAACCATATAAAGGTTTTTTCGGCCAATGTAAAATATCTGTTACTTATTAAATAACCGAAGAAGTTGCCGAGCAGTCTGCCGTTTCCCTGATTTAGCGCGGTTCCGAAAAGCTTTGTAAGCGATGACGTCGGGATACCGGAAAACGTAAGATCATCACAGCTTTTCGGAAAGCAATAATTAAGAATCGCAATAGAAACAATAAGAACGATTGCAAAAATATACGGAAAAATATTATGATATATAGGCAATAATAATTTTGACGATTTTTTACCGGTCATATAATACTACTCCTTCTTTTACAATGAAAAAAGACCCGTTATTCGGTCTTATTGACGGCTTTAGGATAGCTCCTGATATATCAAAGGCAATACCGCGCAAAGGCGTAAGCCGGTCTTTGCGCGGTGTTGCCTTATACCTCACGCTGATGCCTCGTTGTGCGTTCAGCCGTCAGGCGTGATTTATTCAGTTTTTCCCTAGTTTTTCATACACTCAAAGCACAGCCAGCCACCGTCCTCGTGACGCGCGGTGATTTTTAATCCGCATTCGCCCAAAGCCGTTACAACCTCTCGCTCCCTCAAATCTATTATTCCCGAAACTATATATACGCTGTCATCGTTCATAAATTCGTCCACGCCGTTTGAGAGCGTTATTACGGCGTCGGCGACGATGTTCGCCGCTATAACGTCGAATTTTCCGTGAACCTTATCGGTAAGATTACCGTGATAAACAGTATACCGTGTTTCGTCAAAGCCGTTGCGCACCGCGTTTTCCCTCGCTGTTTTTACCGCGAGCTTATCAATATCCACGCCGACGACCTCCTTCGCTCCAAGCAGGAGAGACGCTATGGAAAGTATTCCGCTTCCGCAGCCGATATCGAGCATACGGCAGCCGTCTGTTATATGCTTTTCAATGGCTTCAAGGCAAAGCCTTGTCGTTTCGTGCGTACCCGAGCCGAACGCAAGCCCCGGCTCAATGTTAAGAACGGCTCTGTCGCCCGCGTCGGCCTTATCCTCCCATATGGGCTGTATCAGCAGTTTTTCGCCTATCGGCATAGGCTTAAAATATTTTTTCCAGTTGTTTTCCCAATCGGCGTTTTTGCAATCGGCGGTATCTATCTCGTATGGTATATTCATATCGTCCAATCGGTCTTTTATAAAAGCGAGCGCCTCCCCGGGATTTTCCTCGGGTGAAATATATACATGAACAACGCCCTTTGTTCTATCGCGCTTCAAAAGCTCCTCGTCAATAAGGTCTATATGCGCTATCTCGAGAACAGCGTCCTCCATATCCGAATAATCTTCTATATAGATGCCGTAGGGAACGGTCATCGACACTATAGCGCCCGCTTCGTCAATATTTTCGACGGGTACCGTAACTTTGATTTCAGTCCAATCCATGTTTATCCTTTAATAATCAATATTTATTGTGAACGTCCTCGGCAAAGCACAGCAGGTCTTTAAATTCAATTACCTCGCCGCTGTCGAGAACTGCTTTTCCGCTCATTTTTCCGAATACCTGATGCTGGTCGGTAATTATAAATTTAACGTCAATCTTTGCGGCTCTGTCGAGAACAGGAATAAAATCAGCCTCGAATCTTCCGTCGGACGATGTGAAAGTCCACGGCTTCATATAATCCTTATTACCGTTCTCATCTGTCGGAATATTAAACTTGATATCGTCAAACTTATGACCGACTCCGTCATAGAAAATTATATTCTCGCTCGCGGCGGCGGTATTGCCGAAGCCGTAGCCGAGATTAAAACCAAACGGTTTTCCGTTTACAACTCCGTTACCGGAGCTCCAGTACCATGTGTTATCGTATGTCCATACTCCCCTGCCCCAATCGAGCGTTCCGAAATCCGTTTCGGGGTTGAGTTTATATTCCTTTCCGTCAAAAACAGCATAGCCCGAAGCTCTCATGCAGTTGATTTTTCTGTTATAATAAAACGCGGTTTCCTTTTCGGCCCATGGAGTGGCTATTACAAGCGAATCCATATCAGGCTCCTCAAGACTTATGTTGCACGAAAACGGCTTGCCGTCGAGGAAATTTTCAAAATTGCATACTATACCTCGGTGTCCCTCTGTTTTATAAAAATCTATTTTCAGCTTTTTATTATGGAACGACACGTTGCCTTTATCGGTAGTTGATGGCATTTTCATTTTGCCCATCGGGAATGGCGTAAGAATAGTGTTCGTATGCTCCCAAGGTGCGCCATCTTTTGTAAAATCGAGCAGACTGACGGATTGCAGACCTATGTAACCGTCGTCGGAAACGGTAAAAGCGAGTCCGAAATCCCCGCCCATTACAAGGTAATAGTCCCATTCCTTGATTCTGAACGACGGGGCTTTGATTTTCGAGCGGTCGTAAACCTGATAAAGCCTGCGCGACCAGCCCGGTTCGGTAAGCCTTCCGTTTTCATCGAGCAAAGGCTGAACCTTTGATACCTCATGATTTCTTTCAGACATAATTATTCTTCCTTTCAATAGCTTGTTTAGTTAAAATTTACCTATACACACTAATTAAGATTTACTTTTGTTTCGGGCGCCTTTCTGCCATGATTATAAAATTTTCTGTCATTCAGCGCCCATTGACGCTGGCTGAATTCCTTAGGAGCGACGTTGGCAAGGCAGTTTTCGATTTCAAAAATATCCGCGTCGAGGGAATCGAGAGCCGAAAGTATTTCGGCTTCAAGAAACAGCGGTCTTACCGCCGCGCCGAATTCCGGCTCTCCGTGATGCGAAATAAGCATATGCTTTATAAGCATGGCCGTTTCTCCGTCAATGCCGTTTTCCTTGGCGATTCTGTCAATTACGATAGCTCCCATAACAAGATGTCCTATAAGAGTTCCCTCGTTCGTGTATTTCTCGACAAGTCCGGACGGAGAAACAGAAAATTCGTCCGCCTTGCATATATCATGCAGAATCGCTCCGGCAATAAGCAAATCCCTGTCAACCGTGGTATAAATCGAGGCGACACATTCGCACATTTTAACTATAGAAAGCGTGTGCATAAGCAGTCCGCCCCTTATCGCATGATGCAGACGGGCCGCAGCAGGACAGTAAAGCATTTTATCTCCGTATTCGTCAAGAACCGCGGTAACAAGCTTTTTCAACTGTTTATCCGAAAACGACGCGACTTTGCTTCTGATTTTTTCCATCATGTAGGCGCTTTCGTAATCGGCCGACGGCACTACGTCGGATATGTTGACGCAGTCGCTGTCCCACAGCGCTCTCGCTCTGTCAATCCTCATCTGCGGCGCACCGTTATAAGACGAAATTACACCTCTTACCTTTATAATACTGTTGCTTTCGGGCAGAAAAGCTCCGTCACGGTAATCCCACATTTTACCGTTTATTTCCCCCGTTTTATCCGCAATCGTCATATCGAGGAACATCGCGCCGTTTTTGGCGTATTTTTTTTCACAGTTTTTCACCAAAACATAGCCTTCAACCGTACCGTTGCCGTCAATTTCCTTAAAATTCATTATTAATTCTCCGTTTCATACTTTCATTTGCTTTCGCGTATAAGTTTTTTTCTATTTTGCGGCTTCGATTTTCTTTTTGCTGAAAACTACAAGCTTGCTCATTATATAGTTAAAAATTACCACCGCGACAGATACGGCAATTTTCGCTATCCATTTGCATACGTTATCCGAACCGAAAATTCCCGCGTTTATCAAAACATTTCTTAAAAGCATAAAGCCGAGCGATTCAAAAACGACAAATGATATTATCCTCGCTCCGAAAAAAGATATTATTTCTTTAATAATTACAGACGCTTTGCGGCTCTTGCTCTCAAACACCCAAAGCTTATTTGTAACGTAGGCGAACAAAACGGCAAAAATCCACGCTATTGCTGTTGAAACGTCCTCAAGCGTGATTTTAAAGCCGTGTGAAAAAACGGAAAAACCGACGAGAACATCGCCGCCTAAAATCTTATCGGAAACATAAAACACCGCAAAATTCACAACAGTAGTCATAACGCCGAAAAAAAGGTACGAAAGTATTTCGTAGCTCAGTAGCTTTGAAAAAAACGGGATTTCGGTAAGCTTTTTTAATATTTTAATGCTGAATATTTTATCGTATAGCTTTCTCAAAATATAGCTCCTTTACAATTGTCCATTATTAACCATTGTTATGATAACATTTTTTTTATTGTTTTGCAATAAGAAATGGATATTTTTTGCTTTTTCGGTTAATATAAGACTGCAAATAAATTTGAAAGGACGTTTTTTATGACAAAAAAAACTATGACCGCCGCAAAGACCATCGGCGCTATAATGGCCGTAGGAGGTACGGCCGCGATGCTCACAACGGCAATGAGCGGAAAATCAAATACCAAAAAACAGGTAAAAAAGACTGCCGACAAGGCTGTAAAGGCGATAAACGGCATTATCGACGGGATACAAAGCGTAATGTGATGAATTTTCGTTCCGAAAGCGGCGGTTTCAATCGCCGTTTTTACATAAATCGGAAAAATTGAGTTGTATCATTGGCAGCGCACCCTAAGGAACCACTAAACAATCTCTTTTATTTTTACGGTTTTTGTGCTAATCTGGTATAGGTGATGTTATGAAAAAGATTATATGCATATTTTTATCGGTTACAGTTGTTTTTTCCTTTTCCTCATGCTCGGGAAAAAACGATAACGCCTCATTGAATAAAAACGATGAAAAAGACGCAAGACCTCCCGTAACCGATAATATCGGTACGGAGGAATCGACGGCGGAGCTTTTAACGGCTACAAAGGTCGGCAAAATCGAATACGGACAGAATACGGGAACGCAAAAAACTCTTACGGGACTTGAACCTCTGCCGCTCATAGATTTTACCGTGAATGACCCCGAAAATACAAAAGGGCTTTCGACCGAAAAAATCGCGCACAGCTTCGGCGTAGCGTCGAATGAAACGCCGAACGATATCTCTGTAAACAGTCAACAGCATTTTGACGACGGAAGCTTTAACGCGCTGACGCTCGACAGAAAAACGCAGGAAAAGGTTGTATATCTAACCTTTGACGTGGGCTATGACAACGGCTATACCGGGAAGATACTTGATACTTTGAAAGAAAAAAGCGTTACGGCGGCGTTTTTCTGTACTGTAGATGAAATGAAAGCCGACCCCGAATCCATAGCCAGAATGATAAAAGAGGGGCATATTGTCGGCAACCACACAGAAACACACCCCTCGATGGACGAGCTTTCGAGAACTGCCATGATGAAAGAAATAAAGGGTTTCGATGATTATATCAGGACAAATTTCGGATATTCGGCTCCTTACTTCCGTTTTCCAAAAGGCGAATATTCCGACTGCGCCCTTGATTTGGTAGGCTCTCTGGGATATATGAGCGTATTTTGGTCGCTCGCTTATGCGGATTGGGATACGTCGGCGCAAAAAGGAGCGCAGTACGCCCTCGAAACGGTTACGGCAAGAATCCACCCGGGAGCGGTTATCCTCCTGCACGCCGTTTCGTCCGACAACGCAAACGCCCTCGGGGATATAATAGATAAGGTCAGGTCAATGGGCTATGAATTTAAGAGCCTTGAGGATTACGGTTAAGGAACCGCCGAATAAATCACATTCTATGGACTGAACGCACATCTTGCCCGATATTTTCCGTCATTTTTGCCAAAAACTTCTTATGAATAAAAAATGCAATACCGCACAAAGATTACGCGGTATTGCATTTTTTATATATTATTATACTTATTGACATATAAACTTAAATCGTATATAATGATTTGTGTAGTAAAAATTTAGTATATGAAAATGCTTTTTAAACAAATGATATGAATATTAATTTGAAACGAGCTACAAAAAAAATAATAAAAACTGCTGTCCTTACTGTTTTTTCGGCATATATTATCCTTTTTTACAGATGTCCGATAAAACTGATTACGGGAAAGGATTGTCCGGGGTGCGGAATGACAAGGGCGATTATCGCGGCTTTGCGCTTTGATTTCAGCGCGGCATTTTCCTATCACCCGTTATTCTGGCTTATAGAGTCAGAATTAATATTTTTGTTTGTATACGGAATAATTTTTGATAAGAAAATAAAACCGATAATAGCAGTTGCAATGACTGCTGTTACTATATTATTGCTGTTTGCGGTATGGTTATATAAAGTTTACTGAATAAATGTCAACATACCGTCGGCATTTATAAATTAAACTCTTTTACTGTCAAAGCCGAAGATTTTGACTTTGAATGACTGTATGAGGCGCGAAGTGTTTGCTTACGGAATATTTTACATAATTCTTATAGGAAGTAATATGATTTTACTGTCCTATAACTTTTTTATATCTTTTTTTATTTTATTCAGTTCATACTGTATTTTTTCAATACGTTCTAAAATTCTATCCGTATTGCTTTTGTGCTCAATTGACCTTCCGATAAGATAATCTGCCGATACATCAAAAAAATCGGCTAATTTTATTATGGCAAAACTGTCGGGATTTGTTTTTCCCGTTTCATAATTGGACAAAGTTTTCTGGTCTATTCCTGTTGCTTTTGCAACGTCAATCTGCCGCAAATCCATATCCTCTCGCAAATCTCTTATTCTGTTCAATATAGTAACAACCTTTCGACAAACTGAAAATATTATACTAATAATTTAGTATAAATAGCTTGACAAAGAAAATAATTTCTGATACAATCTGTTATACAGTAATTTTTTAGTATATGATGCAACATAAACAGTTTTTTTAGCTATTTATGAGTGTACTCATATATTAATATTTCAAGGAGGATAAAAATTATGTATTGCAGAAATTGCGGAAAAGAAATTGCCGACAACGCTGCCGTTTGCGTTAATTGCGGCGTATCCGTAGGAAAGGGTGAAAAATATTGTCCGAACTGCGCCTCAGAAACATCTCCGGATGCGGCTGTTTGTGTAAAATGCGGTGTTGCTCTTAAAAAAACATCGGACGGAAAGGTTTCTACAGGAGTTGTTGGTGATAAATCAAAAATTGCGGCAGGATTGTTTGCCATATTTCTCGGTCATTTGGGAATACATAAATTCTATCTCGGAGAAAAAAAGGAAGGTCTGATAAAAATTATTGCAACGGTAGTATCTGTTCTTGCAATATTCGTTTGCTTCGTGGGAGTGTTCATGCTTATAGCCGTATGGATTTGGAACCTATATGACGCTTATTGTATTTTTTCGGGAAAAACGACCGACGCGGAAGGAAACGAATTATCTTAGAGTGTGTAATTTATGAAAAAATTTTTAATTTTTATTTTGATTGCCGTCGGCGCGGTGGTTACGCTGACAGTAGTGGTTCCGTATGTGCCGGATTCCGTCGGTATGATTTTTAACAGGGAGGAAACGACCGAAGAACTGTCCGATGAAGAAAAAATCCATGCTACGATAGATTCCTTTAATGAAGCGTATCGAAAAGGTGATTTGGATGCGGTTATAGACTGCACAACGGGCAGATTACATTCAATATTGAATCTTCAGGTTAATATTTTAGGCAAGTTAGCATCTAAACTTTTAGGAGGTTTTTTGGACATTGATTCGGGAACATTTGCCGATATTTTTTCATTAGGTACCGACTTTTATAATTGCAGATTTGAAGTAAAAAATATTGAATTTATTTCCGATAAAGAAGCAAAGGTTAGTGTGTCGTTCATTCAGACCGGGAAAATTGACGGAGAGGTTAATTCGGGTAGCGTCGATACTGTGCTGTATATGGAAAAGGACGGCAAAAAATGGCTTATCTCCGGCGAAGATTCCGGTATCTTTTAGAGTGTGAATACGCTATATTCGGAATTACGGTCAAACGGATTTTCCCAAAGCAATAAATTTATCATAAAGGGTGAAGTAAATGAAAAGATATGGAAAAATACGACGCGGTTATGCGATAATTATTGCGATATGTGTTTTAATGATTGTTTTTTTGCCGTCTTGTCAAAATAATCGCGAATCGAAAAGTGAATTGGAAGGTAAATGGTATGTTGACAAAAATTATGGGGAAGGCGAACTGTATTGGGATGAATTGGAGTTTTTTTGCGACGGCGATGACGATAAAGACGATAATAAAGTAAAAGCGGGAGAGCTTGAGGGAAAGTATTATGTGAGTGGAAATAAAATTACGCTCTCCTTTGGCGAGAAGGACTTTGAATATATAAAATATGAGATAAAGGACGGATGTCTTTATTTCGCGCCGGACTCTCCCGAAGCACAACAGGTAAGATACACAAGAGAAAAGATTGCGGATTCCGATTTAAGTCTCGAAGTTGAAAGCAATCGATCGAATAGCGAAAGCGGCACATCGCAAGAATAACGCTTCAAAAATAACGTTTAAAATAATAAGAAAAGGTGAATCAAATGAAAAAATACGTAAACACTCGTTATATACTTACAAAAATCATTATAATTTGTATGTTGGTTACATGTTTATTGTCGGCTTGCCATCGCTCTCGAAACGTATATACGACTGAAAATAAATTGATAGGAAAATGGTATATCAGTGAGGAAGTAAAAAGCGCACGATATTGGGAAGAGCTTGAGTTCTTTTCTGACGGCAGCGTGACAACGGAATCGTACGGCGGCAAATATACGGTAGAGGGAGAAAGGCTGCACCTTTATTTTTCGGCAATGGATTTCGATGATTATACATATGAAATTGAAGACGATTGTCTTTATTTACAGGCAGACAGAGATACCGAGGGCAACAAAGCAAAGTATACAAAAGAAAAAAATTCCGATTTGGATTCCGAAGAAAATGACGCCCAACAAAGCAATAATTCTGATACGCTGCAAAATATAGGATCAAGTTTTGTGTCCTTAACGGAAACGGGCGAGCTTCAATACCCGACAAGCAACAACGAATGGGAATACAACGTATATTCCGATACAACCGGCAAATATGACAAGGGCTTTATTCAAATAACAGGATATAAAGGAACTTCAACGAATGTTACTGTTCCGGACAGTATCGACGGCATTCCCGTGGCGGTATTAGGGCAAGACAAAGGTGTATTTCCTCATGAAACAACGTCTGTCAATATTTCCGACAATATTGTTGAGATGTCAGACGGCGCATTTAGTAACTCGGGTATAAAAGAATTTACTTTACCGAGCAGTGTCTCGTTAGGCGAAGGATTGTTTTCCAGTTGTCAGAGCTTAGAAAAGGTTACGTTTCCCGACAATCTCACATCAATTCCCGAATTAATGTTTTATGATTGCGACAGCCTGAAATCAATTGATTTGCCCGATTCATGTGTATCAATCGGGATAAAGGCTTTTTGTAATTGTTCAAGTCTTGAATCGATAAGTTTTCCCGATTCATGTACATTAATAGAAAATGAGGCATTTAGCGGATGCGAATCTTTAAAGAGCGTTAATTTTAATAAGGTTGAGACTATAGGAGCATATGCTTTTTCATCTTGCACCTCACTAAAAACAGTCAGCTTATACAATGTAAACGGATTTATGGATTCCAATGAATCCTATACCCATTATTTTTACTCATTTGATGGCTGTCAATTGCAAGAAATAAAAATATATCAAGACGACTTTAGCTTGATCGATTCATTATTATACGGAGTAATAACACCTAGAGAGGATTTAACGATTTACGCTCATGCAGGAACAGAAGTTGCGAAATTCTGCGCGGAAAATTCCATTAATTTTAAACTGCTTGAAGATTAACCGATCAAAAAATTTAAACCGACCGAGATCCTTAAACGGGCAGGTCGATATTCGGATCGTGTTGAGAGCAACGAATATTTTATAAAACAACTCCCCCAAAAATCCGTATTTTGCTTCATTTGATGCAGTTTGGATTTTTGGGGAATTTTATATTTTTATTGTATTATATGTCGGTGTTTGACGGAATTATTCCTCTGCGCCGTAAAGAGCTTTAAGTTTCATCAGGTGTGCGTATCTGTCGCCTGCCAACTGCTCCGCTTCCGTGAAGAGCTGTTCCGCTCTTTCGGGGAACGAACGTGTAAGCGCGGAGTATCTCGCTTCGTTCATGATAAACGCGCGGTAATTGTCTGTCGCGGGTTCTTTGCTGTCAACCGTGAACGGATTCTTGCCTTCCGCCTTGAGCGAGGGATTGTATCTGAACATATTCCAGTAACCGCAGTCAACTGCTTTCTTCATTTCAGCCTGGCAGTTGACCATGCCGCCTTTGATGGAGTGCATCTCGCAGGGTGAATAAGCGATGATGAGCGAAGGACCGTGATATGCTTCCGCTTCCTGAATAGCCTTTATCGTCTGGTTCTGGTCGGCGCCCATAGCTATCTGAGCGACGTAGATATAACCGTAGGACATCGCGATTTCCGCGAGGCTCTTTTTCGCGATTGACTTGCCTGCCGCCGCAAACTGCGCTACCTGACCGACCTGAGAAGCCTTTGAAGCCTGACCGCCCGTATTGGAGTAAACCTCAGTATCGAATACCATAACGTTTACGTCTCTGCCCTGAGCGAGAACATGGTCAAGTCCGCCGAAGCCGATATCGTATGCCCAGCCGTCGCCGCCGAAAATCCAAACGGATTTCTTTGAAAGGTATTCTTTCTCTTGGAGAATTTCCGTCGCGAGCTTGCAAGCATCGCAGTTGCAGTATTTTTCGCCTGCTGCCTTGCGCGCCTTTGCGTCGGCGAGCATTTCTTCGGCCTTGTCGCCGAATATGCCTTTAGCCTTTTCGCTGCCGAAGAAAGCTATATTATCATCAACCGTCATTCTGCATTCTTCGAGCGCCGCGATATATTTCTTTGTCGCTTCGGCGTTCGCTTTGCCGTCGTCAAGAGTATCGAGCCAGTTCTGAGCCGCTTCCTTGAGAGCCGGATATGCGTGTTCTACGGCGATAAGAGCCTTTGTTTTCCCGACAAGTCTTTCGCGCACAGCCTCCTGACCGAGATACATACCGTAGCCATGCTCGGCGTTATCCTCAAACAGAGAGTTAGCCCACGCGGGACCGCGTCCCTCTTTATTTACGGTATAGGGTGAAGTCGCGGCCGGACCGCCCCAAATCGACGAACAGCCCGTAGCGTTGGAAATGTACATTCTGTCACCGAAAAGCTGAGTGATAAGTCTTGCGTATGACGTTTCGGCACAGCCCGCGCAGGAGCCGGAGAACTCAAGTAGCGGTTTCTTGTACTGGCTGCCTATAACGTTGAGATTCGCCGTTGTTTCGGGTTTCTCCGAAACGTTCGCTACGCAGTAATCGAATACCTGCTGCATATCCTCCTGAGATTCGCGCGGAACCATCTTGAGTGAATTTGTGGGACATACGCCTATACAAACTCCGCAGCCCATACAATCCATGGGCGATACGGCGAGGGTATATTTATAACTTGTCTTAACAACGGGTTTGGGAGCAATCTTAGTGTTTGACGGAGCCGCCGCTGCTTCCTCGTCGTTCATTGCGAACGGACGTATAGTAGCGTGCGGACATACGAACGAGCACTTATTGCACTTAGCGCAGGTATTTTCGTTCCATTCGGGAACCATGACCGCGACGCCGCGTTTCTCATATGCGGACGCGCCCTGCTCGAACGTGCCGTCAGCGTGTTCCATAAATACGGAAACGGGAAGCGAATCGCCGTTCATCTTGCCTACGGGGTTCATTATATCGTTAACCATTTTAACGAGCTTGGGAGCGCCGTCCGTAACCTTTGCTTCTTCCTCGTCAACAGCGTCCGCCCACTCCGCCGGAACGTCAACCTTTACAAAAGCTGTTGCGCCGGCGTCGATAGCCTTATGATTATTGTCAACAACGTCCTGACCTTTTTTCATGTAGGACTTCGTCGCGGCGTCCTTCATGTACCGAATCGCGTCCTCCTGGGGCATAACGTTCGCGAGTGTGAAGAACGCGGACTGGAGAATAGTATTGGTTCTCTTGCCCATGCCTACCTTGATGGCAAGGTCAATGGCGTTGATTATATAAAGGTTTATGTTATTCTTAGCGATGTATCTCTTGGCTTCGGCGTTAAGGTGATGACCGAGTTCTTCGGGCGTCCACTGGCAGTTTATAAGGAACGTGCCGCCGGGCTTAACGTCGTTTACCATCTTGTAGCCCTTTGAAACGTACGACGGATTGTGGCAGGCTACGAAATCCGCCTTATTAATATAGTATGGACTCTTGATAGGCTTGTCACCGAAACGAAGATGCGAAATTGTGATACCGCCCGTCTTCTTTGAGTCATACTGGAAATACGCCTGAACGTATTTATCGGTATGGTCGCCGATAATCTTTATGGAGTTCTTGTTCGCGCCGACAGTTCCGTCGCCGCCGAGACCCCAGAATTTGCACTCGATTGTGCCTTCCGCCGCCGTATTGGGCGATTCATGCTCGGGAAGAGAGAGCATTGTAACGTCATCGTTAATACCGATTGTGAACTGAGGCTTTGGAGAATCCTTTGCGAGTTCCTCATAAACCGCGAAAATGCTTGAAGGCGGTGTGTCCTTTGAACCGAGGCCGTAACGTCCGCCGATAACGGTTTTAAGTATTCCCTTTGAGGCGAGAGCCGTAACAACGTCCATATAGAGAGGCTCACCTATAGAGCCGGGCTCCTTTGTTCTGTCGAGAACGGCGATTTTCTTTACTGTTTCGGGAATGGCTTCGACAAGCTTTTCAGCCGAGAACGGACGGTAAAGTCTTACTTTTACAAGACCTACCTTTTCACCTTTTGCTGTGAGGTAATCTATAACTTCCTCCGCAACGTCGCATACCGAACCCATAGCGACTATTACTCTGTCCGCATCGGGAGCGCCGTAATAGTTGAAGAGCTTGTAGTTCGTGCCGAGCTTCGCGTTGACCTTGTCCATATATTCCTCGACGATGCCGGGAACAGCGTCGTAATACTTGTTGCACGCCTCGCGGTGCTGGAAGAATATATCTCCGTTCTCGTGAGAACCGCGCATTACCGGGTGTTCGGGGTTAAGCGCTCTCTTGCGGAAAGCCTCGACAGCGTCCATATCTACCATTTCTTTAAGGTCATCGTAATCCCATATTTCAATTTTCTGAATTTCATGGGAAGTTCTGAAGCCGTCAAAGAAGTTTATAAAGGGTACTCTGCCCTTAATAGCCGCCAAATGGGCAACCGCGCCGAGATCCATAACCTCCTGGGGATTGGTTTCCGCGAGCATTGCGAAGCCTGTCTGGCGGCAGGCGTAAACGTCCGAATGGTCGCCGAAAATATTAAGAGCGTGAGAAGCGACGCAGCGAGCCGAAACGTGGAATACGCTCGGGAGCAGTTCGCCCGCGATTTTATACATATTGGGTATCATAAGAAGAAGTCCCTGAGACGCTGTGTAGGTGGTAGTAAGAGCGCCGGCCGCGAGCGAGCCGTGAACCGTACCCGAAGCACCGGCTTCGGATTCCATTTCGGCAACTCGCACAGTTGTTCCGAAAATATTTTTAAGACCCTGCGCGGACCACTGGTCAACGTAGTCTGCCATGGGGCTTGATGGCGTGATAGGATAAATTCCCGCCACTTCGGTAAACGCGTACGAAACGTGAGCCGCAGCGTTGTTGCCGTCCATAGTTTTCATTTTTCTTGCCATGGTATAATATTTCCTCCTTGGTTTGTGTATGAGTTAATTTACCACAGAACATAATATCACTTTTATATTCAAATGTAAAGAAGAAAATGATATAAAAATATACAAATTTTTAAGAATAATGCAGATTGATGTAAAAAATGTTTACAATATATTAACTTTTATATATTAAAATTACATATTTATAATGGTATTATTATTTCCATAAAAATGAAAGGACGATACCTTATGATAACCAAAAAACATTTATCAATGAAAGCGCTTTCGGTTGTAATGGCGGTTCTTATGCTGTTTACGGCTCTTATGCCGTCCGTATACGCCGGCGGCGTTGACGGCGCGTTTCTTCCGCAGGGGTTCCGCGTAACGAGCGAAACGACTTACAGAGTAGTAAGCGGAGTAACGGAAAGACATTTTAAGGTAAATAACGAATCCGACTCGAACCAGGTCAAGTGTTATGCTCTTGAAATCGACATGAATAATCCCGATTTGTCTATTATTGCCAGTACCGGACTTGATGACTCCGGAGAATGGAAAAGAACGACGGTACGCGACCAGGCCGCGGTTATGGAAAAGAAGCTCGGCGTTCACGTAATAGGCGGTATAAACGGAGCAGGATTCAACACTCAGACAGGTGAACCCGGCGGAATCGTTATTATGAACGGAGAAACCGTTCATCCCGACAACGGCAGACCTTATTTCGCTATCCTTAATAACGGAAAAGCCGAAATAAGGAACGCGAACGTTCCTATGGACGACGTAAAGGAAGCTATTTCATGCTTTTCAAGCGGAATTCTTCTGAAAGACGGAGTAATCAAGGTTACAAACGGTTCTCTCAATCCCAGAACGGCTGTAGGCATTAAAGCGGACGGCACGGTAGTATTTTATGTGGCCGACGGCAGACAGAAGCCCGATTCCTGCGGAATGACCGAGGGACAGATGGCAAACACAATGCAGGCTCTCGGCTGCGTTGACGCAATGCTTCTTGACGGCGGCGGAAGCTCTACCCTTGTATCGACAAGAGAGGCGGGAAGCAAGCTTGAAACAAGAAATTATCCCAGCTATATGGGCGTTGAAAGACCTGTGGCATCGTGTCTTTTAGTTTGCTCCTCGGCTCAGCCGACCGGAGAATTTGACCACGTATCATTCTCACAGGATAACTATCTTTGCAATCCCGCGTCATGGATAAGAATTTCTCCCAAAGGTGTAGATAAAAACGGATTTTCAGCGGCTATTCCCTCCGGCGGAGAAATAGTGCTTTCGGATGATTCCTACGGCCATATGTTAGGCAACACGTTCTATGCCAATGGAAAACAGGGTACCGTTGAAATCAGTTACGTCCTGAACGGTGAAGTTGTCGGCACAACGACAGTTGAAATTACTTCAAAAGCAGACGACGCTGTTACGGCGTTTCTCAAAAAAATAGTTCAAACGCTTTTGAATATAATCAATACGATTGAAACAGTATTTGAAAAGCTTCAAAGCGGAACGGGCAATCGTTTCTAATACTAATAACATTTAATTAATCGGCAAAAGGCTGTATCAAACCGCAAAGTTGATACAGCCTTTTTATATTGTGATAAAGCATAGAGCGTATCTAAAAACCTCCAAAACACCAAAATTACAGTTAAGAAAACACTGATTAAATAAAATGCGGAGAAATACTGATTTTCAGTTTTGCTCTTGTGTCGGGAGATAATTCATTGACGTTTTCATAAATCCAATCTGCCAATTGCTTGCCGTCCATGGTTAAAATACCGTTTTGCTCAGCTTCTTTTTGTACGTCTTCGCAGATATTGCCGCTTGTAATCAAAACAAGCTTATCATATCCCTCGTCTTCGCCGTTCTTTTTTATTTCTTTTAACTGCTCAATACCCCAAGCGCCTGTATTTCCTTTATGATGTTTAACCTGTGCTAAAATATTTATAAATTTGGATTTTGCGCTGATATCGGCGTCACCGTAACTTTTATAAGTTTGTTTTGGTAATATCTGGGCTTCATATTTTTCACATTCAAACAATTCGCGGACTAATTCTTCAAGTCCCGCACCGCCGGATTTTAAATATACGTCGCCATTGCATATACTCTTAAGCAGCTCATTTTTAAAATTCTTCGCCAACTCATTTTCACGCTCTGCCGCAATTTTAGAAATAGAGTATTCTTCATTGGCAAAAATTTTCTCTATTTCATCATTAAAATCATATAAGTCCAAGACAGTAGCTCCGCGTAAATGTAATCTGCGTGAAAGATGTTCTGACAGCTGGCTTCTTGCCACACAACGATTATCTCCGTTTTTATCCTTTAAAAAACTTACTCTTAATTGGTTCGCAAGGTCGGCTTCTTTTGCTTGTTCGTCATAAATATATTCTCCATCGGCAACAGCAAGCCAAACACTGCTCCAATGAGGAACAAGAATAAAGTCTCCCTTTTTTATGCTTAAAAAGCGTGAAATTTCATTCAATTTTCTGCCGCGCAGTTGTGGAACAGTTCCGTTTTCATTATACTCATTACCAATTTTTTCAATTAGCTCCTGTTGCTTCATATCTGCAAAATTCCATTTACTCCAGCCAACAGCAACCACACTTTTTTGTTCTATAATATCAAACTGATTTTCATTAATTCTGACCATATAACAGTTTTTAGCCATTATACACACCTTCTTTTTGATTTTTACTTTTTCCTTTATTACCCCAACTATTGACAAAGAACCTAAAAAAATACTCGGAAACACTTTGTCTCCGAGTAAATGATAAACGTTATTATCTCTTTGAGAACTGCGGTGCGCGTCTTGCGCCTTTGAGACCGTATTTCTTTCTCTCTTTCATTCTGGGGTCTCTTGTAAGGAAGCCCGCTTTCTTGAGAGCGGGACGAAGGGTTTCGTCCGCCTGAAGAAGCGCTCTTGAAAGACCGTGGCGAATCGCGCCCGCCTGACCTGTTACGCCGCCGCCCGCTACTCTGCAAACGATATCGAATTTTTCGGCGGTACCTGTAAGAGCGAGAGGCTGACGGACGATGAGCTTGAGAGTTTCAAGACCGAAGTAATCGTCAATATCTCTGTCATTTATAGTGATTTTACCTGTGCCGGGATAAACGCGCACACGGGCAACGGAGCTTTTTCTTCTGCCTGTTCCGTAAAAATAATTGCTTTCGTACATTTAAAACTGCCTCCCCTTCTTAAAACTCTCTTACGACGGGCTGCTGAGCCTGATGCTTATGCTCCGCACCTGCGTAAACGTGAAGTCTTGTGAATGCTTTTCTGCCGATGGTGGTATCGGGAAGCATACCCTTTACAGCCTTTTCAACAACGAACGCGGGCTTTTCTCTCATAAGAGTGCTGTACTTAACCTGTTTCATGTTGCCGATATAGCCTGTGTGATGATAATAAATTTTCTGTTCGGGCTTTTTGCCTGTGAGAACCACTTTGTCGGCATTGATGATAATGACGTTATCGCCGCAGTCCTCATGATAAGCGAAAGTAGGCTTATGCTTGCCGCGAAGAAGAACGGCTGCCTCAACCGCTACAGAACCGAGCGTTTTGCCGGCCGCGTCAAGAACATACCAGTCGCGCTTAATATCTGCGACTTTAGGCATATAAGTTGACATAATTTTTACCTCCGTTATATATTGAAAATTTTAAACAAGAAAAAAGGCGTGCCTTTTCATCGGCACGCCCATAATGATAGCATAACTTTTTTCGGTTGTCAACACTTTTATTTCAAATTTTTAAAGGAGATTTCAAATACTCTCGTTTTCTTTGTTTTTCTCCCGTTTTTAAGTGTTTATCTCTTTTATTATTTTTTTATTTCTACGCTTATTATATTAATCGGTACTATATTAATCCGTACCGCTTAAAAAGCTTAATGATAAATCCGCTATTTCTTTGGGATTTGTTTCAATAACTATATGGCTTCCCTTTACCGTGTGAACCTCGGCCGAGGCGAGCGCTCCCGTGATGTTCTCCTTCATTGTACTGTTTATTACGTTATCGCCGTCAGCCCATACAAGCATTGTAGGAACGGTTATTTTCGCAATCGCTTCAAGGTCCGTATGCCTTGCGTTTGCAGTCGAATAGAAAATACCGGGAATCGTGCCGTCAATAAGCAAGGGAGTAGTAAGTATATCGGTATTATACTGCTTTGCGTATTTTATATCCTTTGTTACAAAAAATACCGCCGCTTTTACTATAAACTTATTTCTGAGCACCGCGTTCATGACAGAAGTTGTGATTTTCTGCAAAAATTTTGAAGAATTGAAAATATCCATCATTTTTCCGCCATTAAGGTTTATTTCGCTCGGGCAGAACAGCATAAGCGCTTTAAGCTCAGGATAATCGCAGGCTATATTCATCGCGATACCGCCTCCCATGGAGTGTCCCGCGAGAATCCACTCGTCGAGCGGCGCCACGGATTTCATCAGATTTACTACTAAATCTTCTCTTGCGATAAGATTTGTATCGGCGTTTTCTCTCGTGCTGTAGCCGTAATTCGGGAGGTCGATAAGATAACAGTCGTAACCCTGCTCGGCCATTATCTCCGCCGCCCCGTTCCACGTTGAGCCGGAATAGATAAAGCCGTGTACGAACATTATCCTGCCCTTTTTCTCGCCCTGTCCTTCTATAACTTTATAGTGTATAGAGTAATCGCCCTGTGTATAAAATTTGCTGTCGTCGGACGGAGCGATTATATTTTCCGCAAATACCGAAAAAGAGCAGCCGAATACCATAATAAATGATAATAAAACCGCAAGTGATTTTTTTAATGTTTTCATTAATATTTATCCTTTCTATGTGTTTTTTATTATTAAGGAATACCTCACAAAAAATCGTTTCAAGCATTTTTTGCACTGTTCTGACTGAATTACTCTGTTTGTTTTAGGCAATACCGCATAATTATTGTCGTGCAGATGTGCCATGAGATTTTTCGTCAGATTGACAAAAGTGACGCAGGAATACTGACGTATTTGGGGAGCTTTTGGCAAAAATGACGGGAAATCTCGGTGCAGATGCGCGGCAAAGGCGTTAGCCGTTAATTGTGCGGTGTTGCCTTTATTTCAATTCCGAGAACGTCGAGCTGTTCTTTATCCACCTCCGACGGGCAGTCGGTCATTGGCTCCGTCGCGTCTTTAAGCTTGGGATAAGCTATAACGTCCCTTAAGCTTTCCGCGCCTATCATCTGCATTACAAGGCGGTCAAGCCCTATGCCCATGCCGCCGTGCGGCGGCGCTCCGTATTTAAAAGCTCCGAGCAGGAAACCGAATTTTTCATTAGCTTCCTCCTCCGAAAGACCGAGCAGCCGGAACATTCTGTCCTGCAATTCGGGATTTGTGATTCTTATAGAGCCTGACGAAAGCTCGATGCCGTTAAGCACAAGGTCATACGCTTTAGCCCTTACCGCCGCTTTATCGGTTTCAAGATAAGGTATGCACTCGTCCATGGGAGCGGTAAACGGATGGTGCATCGCCACGAACTGTCCCGCGTCCTCGTCCCAGTCGAAGAACGGAAATTCCGTAATCCAAAGGAAGTTATAACCTTTTTTGATTATATCGAGTTTTTTCGCCGCTTCGCATCTCAGAGCGCCGAGGACGGAAAGCACAAGCGATTTTTTTCTGTCGGCAACGATAAATACCACGTCGCCCTTTTCCGCTCCCGCTTTTTTGATTATCGCGGACATTTCATCTTCGGTCATGAATTTAGCGAAAGATGAAGCTACGCCGTCGTCAGTCATTCTTATCCACGCAAGACCTTTTGCTCCTATACCTCTGGCGGTTTCCGTGAGCTTGTCGATTTCCTTTCGCGAATAAGCTTTGACGGCGTTTTTCGCCGTAAACGCTCTTACCGTTCCGCCCGCTTCAAGAGCCGATTTGAATACGGCGAATCCGCAGTCCTTTACCTCGTCCGATAAATCGAACAGCTCCATGCCGAATCTTGTATCGGGTTTATCCGAACCGTATCTGTCCATGGCCTCGGCATAGGTAAGTCTCGGAAGCTTTTCGGGAATATCGACATTTATAGCCTCTTTGAATACCGTATGTATATACTTTTCGATTATTTCAAGTACGTCCTCAACGTCTACGAACGACATCTCAAGGTCTATCTGAGTAAATTCAGGCTGTCTGTCGGCTCTTAAATCCTCGTCGCGGAAACATCTCGCGAGCTGAATGTATCTGTCGAAACCGGCAACCATTGAAATCTGCTTATAGAGCTGCGGCGACTGCGGAAGCGCGTAAAACGTTCCGTTATGCAGCCTTGAAGGAACGAGGAAATCTCTTGCGCCCTCGGGAGTCGATTTCATAAGCATCGGGGTTTCGATTTCGATAAAGCCGTTATCGTAAAAATAATCTCTCGTTATCTTTGCGACTTTGTTTCTCAAAAGGATATTTTTTTGCAAATCGGGACGGCGCAAATCGAGATATCTGTATTTTAGCCTTGTCGTTTCGGCGGTCGGGCAGTTTTCTATGATTTCAAAAGGCGGAGTTTCGCTCTTTGAAAGTATTCTTAATTCATCTACGGCAATTTCGATATCGCCCGTAGGAATATCGCTGTTTTTTGCCGAGCGTTCCTTTACTGTGCCGACAGCCGCGAGAACGTACTCGCTTCTTGCCGAAGCCGCCTTTTCAAATACCTCTTTTTCCGTGTTTTCATCAAACGCGAGCTGTATTATACCTGTTCTGTCTCTTAAATCAATAAATATAAGCGAGCCTAAATCTCTCTGACGCTGTACCCAGCCGAAAAGAGTAACTTTTTTACCCATATCGGAAATTCTTAAATCTCCGCAGTAATCGGTTCTTTTAAGACCGGTCATAAATTCCATTTTTTCTGCCTCCGATATTAAAACGAATAGTTGCGGCCGACGCTTTTGCCGCGCATACGCACAACAAAATTCAAGCGGTATTGCCTTAAAATAATTATTTTTCCGCCGTTATCAAAAACGAGATACCGCCAATTATTAATTGTCAATTGTCAATTGTCAATTGTGCATTGTCAATCATTCTTCATTATTTTCGTAAGCGTCATCCGAATCGAAAACGTCGCTAAATCCTTCCATTGCCTTATTAAATTCCATATCCGTAAAATTATCGGTAAAGGATTCAAGTTCAAGCTCCTCCTCGGAGCCGTCCATCATACATTTTACCTTTACCTTACCCTTGGCTATTTCATCTTCGCCGAGTACCATTGTGAAAGTCGCTCCGATTTTATTGGCATACTTCATCTGCGATTTAAGGGAACGGCCGAATATATCAAATAAGCAGATGACCCCCTCATCACGCAAATCGAAAGCGAGCTTTGAAGCCACAAGATTCGCTTCTTCATTCATTGACGCTATATATAAATCGACCGGATTCTTTTCGGGCAGTGAAATATTCCGAGCCTCGAGCAGCAGCATAAACCTTTCAAGCCCTATTGCGAAACCGCACGCGGGCGTACTCGGGCCTCCGAGCTCCTCTACAAGTCCGTCGTATCTGCCTCCTGCGCATACGGCGCTCTGCGCTCCTATCGAATCGGATATAAACTCGAAAACCGTTCTCGTATAATAATCAAGCCCTCTTACAACGGACGGATTTACGGTATATTCTATTTCCATTTTATCAAGATACTTTTTTACGCTTTCAAAATGCGCTCTGCAATCGTCGCATATATAATCGAGGATTTTCGGCGCTTCCTTTGCTATAGACGAGCAAACGGGACTTTTGCAATCGAGTATTCTCATCGGATTTCTTTCAAGCCTGCCGAGACACGTTTCGCAAAGCTCCCCCGTGTGAGCTTTAAAATATTCTTTAAGAGCGTCCTGATATTTTTTTCTGCACTCGGGACATCCGATCGAGTTGATTTCAAGGCGTAAATCTTCAACTTCAAAAAAAGCGAATATTCTATAAGCCAGCGAAATTATTTCAGCATCAGCCGAAGCGTTATCCGCGCCGAAGCACTCCACTCCGAACTGGTGAAACTCACGGAGCCTGCCCGCCTGCGGCTTCTCGTAGCGGAAGCAGGGGGTCACGTATGCATATTTCTGCGGCATAGCCTCGTTAAAAAGCCCGTGTTCAAGGAACGCCCTTACAACGCCGGCCGTTCCCTCCGGTTTGAGCGTTATGCTGCGTCCGCCTTTATCGTTAAAGGTGTACATCTCTTTCTGAACGACGTCGGTCGTCTCTCCCACCGAACGGTCAAAAAGCTCCGTATGCTCAAAAACGGGGGTTCTTATTTCGCTGAAGCCGAAAGATTCGCTTATTGAGAGCATCATATCCTCAATATATTTTGTTTTGTAACCGGTAAAGGGCAGAACGTCGTTCGTTCCGCGCACAGCCTTTGTAAGCAGCGCCATATTTTTACCCTGCGGTACAAAAAACGCGCAAATCGCCGAGAATACGCGCCGTGTACCGCTCCTTTCTCTGTGATTACATGATTTTTCAAAATAAAGACGACTTACCGCCGCCTTTTGGCAAAGACCGTCTTACGCCTTCGCATACAATCTTTGGGCAGTTTGCTTATTGTTTATTGCCGGATTTGGGATTTACTATATTTCGCCAGTCAAGGTCGCCGCGTTCAAGTCCCATTATAAGCGATTCGGCGGTCGCTATATTTGTGGCTACAGGGATACTATGAACGTCGCAAAGCCTTAAAATATCATAATCATTCGGTTCATGCGGCTTCGGGTTAAGCGGATCTCTGAAAAACAGGAGCAAATCTATCTCATTGCACTGAATAAGCGAAGCAATCTGCTGGTCGCCGCCCTGAGAGCCGCTCAGAAACCTTGATATTTTAAGCCCGGTCGCATCTTCAACAAGTCTGCCGGTAGTGCCGGTAGCGCAGATGTTGTGATGGCTCAGTATGCCGCAGTACGCTATGCAGAACTGCGTCAGGAGTTCCTTTTTTGAGTCGTGAGCGATCAAAGCTATATTCATGTATATAACACCGTCTTTCGTTTTTCATATTGCGAAGTAATAATACCATATTTTTTAAGTCAATGCAATATATATTTTTATTTTATTTCATTAATTTATTATGTATATGATTATTATATCTAATGCGTGTTCGCCCCGATAAGTATAGTAACAAGCGTAAATTTTTTTTAAAAAGTATAAAAATAGTGGTGCATTTTTCGTTTGTATATAGTATAATGATTTTGAATGTGATTCAGGAAAGGAGAACGGCGCGGCATTTTCTGCCGAGCCGCGAGGCATTTATGTTCAGACAACTAAGGGAAGATATACAATGCGTAAAAGAACGGGACCCTGCGGCTACGTCCGCAGCGGAAATTCTGTTTCTTTACCCCGGACTGCGTGCCGTAAGAATGTACCGCAGAGCGCATTGGTGTCACCTTCATAATTTACATTTTATGGCGCGATGGATATCCCAGAGAGCCGTAAGAAAAACAGGAATAGAAATTCATCCCGGAGCGACTATCGGCAAACGGTTTTTTATAGACCACGGTACGGGAGTAGTTATAGGCGAAACTACGGAAATCGGAGATGACGTTACACTTTATCAGGGCGTAACTCTCGGAGGAACCGGAAAAGACGTCGGAAAAAGACATCCGACTGTGGGAAACGGCGTTATGGTAGGAGCGGGAGCGAAGGTTCTCGGCCCCGTTAAAATAGGGGACAACGCAAAAATCGCGGCCGGCTCTGTGGTTCTTCATGATATCCCGCCGAATTCCACAGCCGTGGGAACACCCGCAAGAGTTGTAAAGCTTGACGGCGTAAGGGTCGATTCGCTCGACCAGATACATATTCCCGACCCCGTCGCGCAGGAAATCGAAAGACTTGAAAATATGATAAAGGCTCTCGCAGACACGATAAACAAATAAAAGGAGAACAAAAAATGTTACTGTATAATTCCGCCACAAGAAAAAAAGAAGAATTTACGACCCATACCGACGGCAAGGTAAATATGTATACCTGCGGTCCGACCGTTTATCACTTTGCTCATATAGGAAATCTCAGGACTTATATAATGGAGGACGTGCTTGAAAAATATCTCCGCTATATAGGATACGACGTAAACAGAGTTATGAATATAACGGACGTGGGACATCTCTCGAGCGATGCCGATACGGGCGAGGATAAAATGCTGAAAGGAGCGAAGCGCGAGCATAAAACAGTTATGGAGATAGCGAAGTTTTATACAGACGCGTTTTTTTCCGACTGCGCCAAGCTCAATATAAAAACTCCCGACGTGGTGGAGCCCGCGACAAACTGCGTAAACGATTTTATAAAAATAATAGAAGCTCTGCTCGATAAAGGTTACGCTTATATCGCCGGCGGGAACGTTTATTTTGACACGTCGAAGCTCGATAACTACTATGTTTTCAATAATTTTGAAGCCGACGACCTCGCTGTTGGAGTGCGCGACAGCGTTTCGGAGGATAAAAACAAGAGAAACAAAACGGATTTCGTACTTTGGTTTACAAAATCAAAATTCGAGGCTCAGGAGCTTAAATGGGAAAGTCCGTGGGGATTGGGCTATCCCGGCTGGCATATAGAGTGTTCGTCGATTAGCATAAAGCACAACGGCGAATATCTTGATATTCATTGCGGAGGAATAGACAACGCGTTTCCTCACCACACAAACGAAATAGCTCAGAGCGAAGCGTATCTCGGTCATCCGTGGTGCAAATTCTGGTTCCACGTTCTTCATTTAAACACGAATAACGGTAAAATGAGCAAGTCAAAGGGCGAATTTCTTACAGTTTCGTTGCTTGAGGAAAAGGGCTACGACCCTCTCGCGTACCGTCTTTTCTGCTTACAGTCGCATTACCGCAAGGCGCAGGAGTTCTCATTTGAAGCGCTTGACAACGCCACCGCCGTATTTGCGAAGCTTATATCGAGAATCGCGTCTCTTGATGAAAACGACGGCGATATAGACAATGATACAGTTGAAAAATACAGGAAACGGTTTATCGACGCGCTCGGCAACGATATCAACACGTCGCTCGGAGTTACCTGCGTTTACGACGTTCTGAAGGCCGACACCAACGACAGTACAAAGCTTTATCTTATAAACGATTTTGACCGCGTCCTTTCTCTCGACCTTATAGCGGAAGCCAAAAAATTTAATGAAAAGAAATCCGCTCCCTCCGAAAGCGGCGAGGACAAGGAGATAGACGACCTTGTGGCAAAGAGGACTCAGGCGAGAAAGGACAAAAACTGGGCCGAAGCGGACAGAATCCGCGACGAGCTGAACGCGAGAGGAATAACAGTAGTCGATACTCCGAACGGAGTTACGTGGCACAGATAGTTTTTAAGTAAGATTTGACGCGAACGGAAAAGAGCTGTTTTATATGTCTCCGAGTATATCTCCGAGGTCGATTGTGATTATCTCTTTAATTGCAGCCGCGATTATTACGGAATGTATTGCCGCTCCGATTTTTTCTGTGGCTCAGCGCCCCGGAATAAGCAGAAAATCAAGATTTTTTAAGATGCTCGGAGCCACAATGTTTTTATCCGTAGGCGTTCTCGCTTTCCTGCTTACGGATAACCAATCCGGCTACGCCCGTTTTATGCTTATAGGGCTGGCTTTTTCATGGGTAGGCGATTTGTTCCTGCATATTAAGGGAATGGCTTATTTTATAATGGGCTTCATAAGCTTTACAACAGCGCATATATGCTATATCTGCGCTTATTATAAAGCGTCGGCCGAGTATTTTCCCGAAAGAAGTTTCATTACGGTTCCCGAAATCGCGGCAATCGCCGTAATCATGGTTTTGACCGCGCTGTACTATATTCTGCGCAAAAAAATGAGCTTTAAAAATCCGGGAATGATTGCTTCTGTCGTTTACGGCTTCGTGCTTGTCCCTATGGTCGTAAAGGCGGCGGCGTTTTCTCTTGATTTCGTAAGCGGAGGATACCCTTATTCTCTGCCGGCGGGTATCATGCTCACGTTGGGAGCCGTATCGTTTTTCCTTTCGGACACGTCGCTTGCTCTGCTCATGTTCAATAAGCCCGACAAAGACAACTATAAGCTGAAAAATTACAACGTCGCGACTTATTTTGCCGGACAAACTCTTCTCGCGCTGACAATACTTTTTATCGGCGTATAAATAATATAAATTTACGCATACGCGGGCAATAACGCACGCGCGCTTAGCGCAAAAACGTTATATTGTCTTTGCGAAGCGATTATAAAATCGGAGGTACTAAAAATATGAGAGCTGTAATTTCTGTTATAGGCAGGGACACGGTAGGCATACTCGCCGCCGTATCAGCGAAATGCGCACAGTATAATATCAACGTAACGGACGTAACACAGTCCGTTTTGCAGGATATGTTCGTTATGGTAATGATGACCGATATATCCAAAATAAACGCCGATTTTTCAAAATTCGTCGATGAAATGACAGAACTCGGCAAGGAAAAAAATCTTTCGATAAGGGCAATGCACGAGGAGATATTCAACGCAATGCATACCATATGAAAGATATGAGGTGAACGTTTTGATTAACGAAAAGGATATACTTGAAACCATAACCATGATTCAGGACGAGAATCTCGATATCAGAACCGTAACTATGGGAATCTCGCTCCTTGATTGCTGTCACAGCGATATAAACACCGTCTGCGGTAAAATTTACGACAAAATAACGCTGTATGCCAAAGACCTTGTAAAAACGTGCGAACAGATAGAAAAGGAATTCGGCATACCTATCATAAATAAAAGGATTTCGGTAACACCGACGGCGATGATACTTGCCGCCTGCGATAACAAGGACGCGGTAAAAATCGCCCTTACGCTCGAAAAGGCGGCGAAAACGTGCGGAGTTAATTTCATAGGCGGTTTTTCCGCTCTTGTTCAAAAGGGATTCGCCCACGGAGATACTGAATTGATACGGGCTATCCCGGAGGCGCTCTCCGTCACAGAACGGGTATGTTCAAGCGTAAATATAGGCTCCACGAAAACGGGCATAAATATGGACGCCGTAAAGCTTATGGGCGAAACGATATTAAAATCAGCCGAGCTTACAAAGGACAGAAACTGCATAGGCCCTGCGAAGCTTGTGGTATTCTGCAACGCTCCCGAGGATAATCCGTTTATGGCAGGCGCGTTCCACGGCGCGGGCGAACCCGACTGCGTTATAAACGTAGGCGTATCGGGCCCGGGAGTTGTAAGAGCCGCGCTCGCGAAATCAAAGAACCTCGACCTTACGGGAGTTGCCGACCTTATTAAGCGCACAGCCTTTAAAATAACAAGAATGGGACAGCTTGTAGGCTCGGAAGCATCAAAAAGGCTCGGCGTGCCGTTCGGCATTGTGGATATATCGTTGGCTCCCACTCCCGCCGTAGGGGATTCGGTCGCTCATATACTTGAGGAGATAGGGCTTGACCGCTGCGGAGCGCCCGGCACTACGGCCGCTCTCGCCATGCTCAACGACGCGGTAAAGAAAGGCGGCGTAATGGCGTCGTCACACGTCGGAGGGCTTTCGGGCGCGTTTATTCCCGTTTCGGAGGACGCGGGCATGATAGACGCGGCCAAATGCGGCTGTCTGAATATCGAAAAGCTTGAAGCGATGACCTCGGTCTGCTCCGTAGGGCTTGATATGATAGTGATTCCGGGCGATACAACCGCCGCCGTGATTTCCGCGATAATCGCCGACGAAGCCGCGATAGGCATGGTCAATTCAAAAACGACCGCGGTAAGATTAATTCCGGCGATAGGAAAAAGCGTCGGCGAGGAACTGCAATTCGGAGGACTTCTCGGTTTCGGCCCGGTAATGCCGGTCAATAACGTATCACCCGCAAAATTTATAAACAGGGGCGGAAGAATCCCCGCCCCCATGCAAAGCTTAAAGAACTAACTTTTGGCTCTTCTGACGAAAAATTCGGCGGCGCAATCTACACGTTCTAATCATTGCTTCCCTAAATTCATAATTATTTTCAATTCATCGTCTATTTTTTCATTTTTATAAAAATATTTCTTATCGCGGTCGCTGATTTCACGCAGAACTCTGCATGGATTTCCGACCGCGACAACGTTTGCCGGAATATCCTTTGTAACCGCGCTTCCCGCGCCGATTACCGTGTTATCGCCTATTGAAACTCCCGGGACGATAACCGCTCCCGCGCCTATCCACACGTTGTCGCCTATTCTTACGTCCTTATTGTATTGATAGGCCCTTTCCCTAAGGCTCGGAAGAATCGGGTGATTTGCCGTCGCTACGGTTACGTTAGGTCCGAACATAACCTTGTCGCCTATAAAAATATTTCCGTCGTCAACAAGCGTAAGATTGAAATTCGCGTAAACCTTATCTCCCATAAAAACGTTCTTACCCGCCCAATTGGCGCGGAACGGAGGCTCTATATAACAGCCTTCGCCTATTTTTCCGAACATCTTTTTAAGAAGCGTGGCGCGTTTTTCCGTTTCCGAGGGACGCGTAGAATTAAAATCGTACAGAAGCTCAAGGCATAAGCTCTGCTCCGCCAAAATCTCACCGTCCGCGGGGTCGTAAATCAAACCTTTTTTCATTCGTTCTTTTTCGGTCATAAAGCTTTTCTCCTCATTTCGTGATACTTCAGCCGACAATATTGTCGGTTCATAAATAATTTACAATCATAATAGCCGCGCCCAGCACAACAAGCACAACGCCGACGGCTCTGTTGAGCGTGAGAGGCTTCGCCCTGTTCGCTATTTTCGCGGCTATCCTCGCCCAGAGCAGAGTGGACGTTACGCAGAACACAAGGCACCAAACGTCGGGGAAACCGCCTATAACAAAATGGCTGACGGCTCCCGTAAGAGCGGTAAACGCCATAATAAACACGCTTGTACCGACGGCTGTCTTTAGCTCATACCCGAGAACGGTAGTAAGTATAAGGAGCATCATCATACCGCCGCCCGCGCCTATAAAACCGCATATAAAGCCTACGACCATGCCGCTTGCTATCGACTGTATAAGGCGTTTTTTCGCGCTTACGGCTTCCATCGCCGAGCGCTCGGTCATAATCGGACGGACGATAAATTTTATTCCGAGCAAAAAAGTCATAACGACCGAAAAGCCGCCCATAGCAGTATTTGGTACAAGGCTTGCTATCCAACTGCCGAACGAAGTAAATAGCAAGACGGTTATCATCATAACGATACCGTTTTTAATATCAAGATTTTTATTTTTGCCGTATGTGTACGCGCTGATACCGCTTGCGAGAACGTCGCTCGCCAGAGCTATTCCGACGGCTTCATATGCAGGCATTTCCAAAAAAGCGATAAGCATGGGACTTATGACGGCCGCCGCGCTCATTCCCGCAAAGCCCGTGCCGAGTCCCGCCCCGATTCCGGCTAAAAAACATATAAAAAATTTATACAATGCTATTTCTTCTTTCTTCTTTTAACAGCGCGTAATAACATGCGTCGCAGATTCCCATGTTATTCCAATCGGCGGCGCGCAAAGTCCCCTCGTATTTCATTCCGCATTTTTGCATTACTTTTCCCGAGTTTGGATTTCTCGGATCGTGTCTCGATTCAATTCGGTTTACGTCGGCAACGTCAAATAAATAATCCATAACCGCTTTGAGAGCCTCTGACGTAATTCCCTTATGCCACCATTTTTTCCCGATGCAATAGCCGATATGTACCATCGAGATTTTTTCATTCATATTTACTACGGTAATACTGCCAATCGGCTCGTCGCCGTTTTTCTTCGGCACGATTGCCCAGTTATAATAACTGTCGTCGGAATACCGATTCAGCCAATCCTCCAATACGCTTTGGCTTACCTCTTGGCTCGAATGAGGCTGCCACATCAAAAATTTTGCAACTTCCTTATCCGACGCCCAATTTTTATACATCGCCGCCGCGTCGCCGTCTACAAATCTTCTTAAAACCAATCTGTCGGTTTCCAATCTTTGAGTTCCGCAATGTTTCATTTTTTTCCTCCATAAATTCTATTTATCTGTTTACCCCTCTGAAAACATTAAGGCAATACCGCACAATTAACGGCTACCGCCTTTGCCGCGCATCTGTACCGATATTTTCCGTCATTTTTGCCAAAAGTTCCTTAAAATACGTCAGTATTCCTGCGTCCGCGTCGTCGCAAACTGCGCATCGTTCGTTTTCGCCTAACGGCGGAAAGTTCACTCGCTCCGTTGCTCCTCCTTTTCCCAAAAGGCCTAACGGCTTTTCGGGATTCCCTATGGAAATCTGACGAAAAATCTCATGGCACATCTGCACGACAATAATTATGCGGTATTGCCTTAATTTACTTTGTAAGGTCGTAGCTGACGTCTAAAAGCATCGCTATATCTTCGCGCGGAGCCGAGCCGTCGAGCAGGACGGTTATCCAGTTTGTCTTGTTCATATGATACGCCGGAAGAAAGCCCTTTTTACCCGTATAAGAGCCGCTCATAATCGGACCGCATTTTACGTCCAGGACGCAGACCGTTTCATCGCCTGCAAGTCCCAGACGGCTTTTCGGCACGTCCATTACAACGGCGAACCATTTCCTGTTTGTATCATGACGCAGAATAAAACAATCGGGAGTTTTTTCCCAAAGATATTCAGGCTCCGCGCCGTACACGGACCGAGCGTATTCAATCAATTCGTTTCTATCCAATTATATCGCCCTCGCAAATCCGTAATTTATTCATTGTCGGAAGTATACCACAAATATGCAAATTTTTCAACATATCCGTAAAAACACGTCGCGGGAACAGCGTTTCCTTACAAAAGGAAAAAATCCTGACCCATACGGAGTCCGGCTTTCTATAAATACAAAAGCGTGTCCGCATTAAGCGCGACACGCTCCAAATAGTATTAATGTTATATCAGTATTAATGTTTTCCGTTATTTCCGCCCCTGCGCGAATATCCCGTGCGCCTTGATTCGGAAGCTTTTTTTAATCCCTGCTGTCTTTCATCGCTTGTTTGCTTAAATTTTGCCATCATATCCTCAAAGGACTGCGGCTTATCCTCCTGTCTGCCTTTCTGCCACATGGGAGGAGTGCGCCCCGTGCCGCGGTTAGCGTTCCTGCGCTCAAAATTTCTATCTCCCCTGTCAAAACCGGAGTTCTTTTCCCTATCCCTATATTCAACAGGCTTCGGTTCCGCCTGTTTTATTGACAAGCTTATTTTTCCCGCTTCATTTACCGCGAGAAGCTTAACTTTAACAGTCTGTCCTTCTGTAAGAAACTCCTTAATGTCCTTGACGTAAGATGACGCAACCTCGGAAATATGTACCATTCCTACTTCGCCTGTGGAAAGCTTTACAAAAGCGCCGAAATTAGTAAGTCCGGTTACTTTTCCTTCAACAATGTCGCCGATATTTGCTTGCATTAACAAATTTTCCTCCCGGTGGGTATTTTAAGGTATCCTCAGCCGAAAACTTTTCGGTTTTATCAGTTTCCGTTTATATAAACTCTTTCATCGGGATAAACATACCCTGATTTGCGAGCATACTCCTCCATAAGAGCCGTTTCATTTTCTTCATCGACAAGGGCATTGAGCGCGGCATTTTCTTCCTGCAATGCCGTGAGCTCATTCTGTTTTTCACCTAATTCCCTGTCAAGCGCAATATTTTTATGTACGAGAAAGCCGGCCCATATGGCGATAACGACCGTAAACACAGCCGCCGCCGCGAAAATTATAAAATTTTTTCTTTTGTTTTTGCCGTTTTTACTCATTACAGCCAGAAATCCCCTCTTATTACGCATGACAGCGATAAACTTTTTCGGACCCAACCGAAACTATTTACAATTATCCATTTAATCGTTGCTATTATACAACAATTCTTCCTTATCTTTCAAGTGTTTTTTTGATTTAATTTTAAATTTTTTCAGTTTTTTATCAAATATTTTTAATATTTTGCTTAAAAAATATTTTATTTTAGAAAACAGAAATACTAACGGTGAAAATACCGTTTTCATGAGTTTTTTTAACTTCACGGAAATTCTTTCGGCCGTTGAAAAAATAATCTCTCCGGCGGTACAGCTGTATATAACAGCGCCCAGAATTATCGCAATCACCAGATACGCTCTGATACGTCCGTAATTTACGGAAAGGAACAAAAGGTATGATGATAAAACGCAGAGAATTACAAACAGCGCGTCCGTTACAAACACAAAAGCCTTGTGACGGGATACGAACAATCTCAAAATTCTGACTGCGTCATACATAAAGCCTAATATAAATCCAAGACCCAGAGCGGGCATCAGATTTTCAAATTCAATAATACGGTCAATATTGTACATTACTTAAATAACCTTGCGAAAAAACCCTGCGTTTTCGGCTGAATGTCGGTATATTGGAGCGAGGATATCTCACCTTCCAATTGCAGTTCTCCCATATCCACGCTCATACGGAGTATATGAAGTCCCTCGCCTTTTATTGTAAGCTCGCCCAACTCCGTTACGGCAATTACCGTCTGCTCGTCATAGCTGCCTATATCGGTAACGCCCGTCACCGTTAAATTTTTCCTTTCTTCAAGCGTAATATTTTGAGGAAAGGATATGCTTTTTTCTTCTGCCATTGCCACCACTCCGTTAAAAATGAAAAAAAATAGCTGTCACTCAAATAATATGAGGACAGCTTTAATATTATGCGTTCATTATTCATTATATGTGAGCGGGGATTAAATGCGCCGATTACAAATCATATGCGTATTGGTTTGACGTTCTTGGAGCCGAAGGCTCATATTCCGTAAGTACCATACTAACATCGACCTTGGCGCCGTTTCTATCAACAGTCATAACAAGTATATCGCCGCTGTGATAATCGGCAAGCACCGTTCTTAAAACAGAAACGGACGTTATGCTTCTGTCTCCTGCCGACACTATAATATCGCCGGCCTGAAGTCCCGCTTTCGCGGCGGGCGTGCCGCTGCCCACAGCTTCGATTTTTGCGCCGTTTATTCCTCTTACCGTCTGAATAAAACCGTATGACACCACTTCGCGGTCATATACCGAGATACCGATAAGCGGCTTGCCGGAAACATATCCGTTATTTATAATATCGTCTATCATTGAGCGAACGTCGTCTATAGGTATGCAGAAGCTTAACCCCTCTATTGAAGACGACGCGTATTTTGCGGAAGCTATGCCTACCACGTATCCGTGTTCGTCAAATACGGGACCGCCCGAATTTCCGCTGTTGACGGCCGCGTCGGTCTGAAACATATTTATTTCCAATCCGTTTCCTGTGCTTACAAGTCTGTTTAGTGCGCTGACTACGCCCGTTGTAAGCGTAAACGTCAGACCGCCCAAAGGATTGCCTATAATATAAACGTTATCGCCGACGCTTAAATCGGAAGATTTCCCGTATACAAGGCTCTGAATTTTTTCATCGGGACTTATTTTTAAAACGGCTATATCATTGTTTTCCTCATAGCCTACGATTTCGGCGTTAAACTGTCTGTCGTCATAGAGCGTTACAATTACGCTTCCGGCGGTATCCACAACATGATAGTTTGTAACTATATACCCTGCCTCGCTGATAATAAAACCTGTGCCGAAGCTTGCCGAGCGTTCGTTTCTGACCTCTATGCTTACAACGGAATCGACATTCTTTTTATAAATATCCTTGGCGCTGTAGGTAACTCCGAGAGACGGTTTATCTTCGGACGAGGTATATGTGCCGGATTTAACGGTACTGCTCTCGTTCTTTTTAGCGCCGTCATCTTTTCCGCCGTTTTCCGTAACCGCGCGCTCTGTGGTATAAACTGCGTTTTCAGAGTTTTTTGTCGTTTCATCACTGTAATATCCGCTGCTTTCGGGATTTTCGGGCAAAGACGGGGTAACCGATTTTTTTACTATGAATCCCGAAACAATACCGCCGATAATTCCTCCTGCAACCGCGCACAAAACACATATGGGTACAATTATTCTTTTTAATTTATCATTTTCGCTTTTTTTATTCCCATTTGATTTTACTACAGGTACGTCAGGCGTAGCAAATTCCGTTTTTTGAAGCATATCGGGAACATTGTCATTTGCCGTGCCGTTTATATCCCGATTTGTATTCTGTTCATCTGTGTTTTGCCCGAATATATTTTTCTCATTTGCGTATTCCTCTTTTTCATTCGGTTTATCTGCATCTTGTTCATTAATGCTTTGTCCGCCGAAAATTTGAAAACCGTAATTATTTTCGTCATTATCCATAATATCACCCTTAAAATCAAGCTTAAACAATTATACAAGGCGGTACATTGAGGACGCGTCCTCTTTTGTGGCGTGTTCGGAAATACTGAGTACGCACGCCTTTGTGACGTTTCCTCCCACCCGTATTTCAATTATATCGCCCACTTTTACTTCATAAGACGCTCTCGCTGTTTTTCCGTTGACGTCTATATGCTTCGCGTCGCAAAGCTCGTTTGCTACGGTTCTGCGCTTGACAAGGCGCGAAACCTTAAGATATTTATCAAGTCTCATAATATTTACCTCTATTTTTGATTAGAGTGCGTTCACACTCTATAAATATAAATAAATCACACCATAAAAAAGCAGAAAGAACTCCGTGTTCTTTCCGCTTTTTAACAGAAATTGCTGTAAGAAAACGCTGATTTAATCAGATACGCAACATACTGTCATAAACTTGTATGATACGACGGGATTACGCGAATAAAACGGTCGTTAAAAACCGTCCGCGATTAAATCAGGAATCCTTTGATTATTCCGCAACTGCGTCTTTAAGCGCCTTTCCTGCTTTGAAAGCGGGAACTTTCGTAGCGGCGACAGTCATTGACTCGCCTGTTCTGGGATTGCGGCAAAGCTTTTCAGCGCGTTCGCGAACCTCAAAAGTACCAAATCCCACAAGCTGAACGCTCTCACCTTTTGCGAGAGTTTCCGAAATGGCTTCCACTACCGCGCTTACTGCTGCGTCAGCGTCCTTTTTTGTGATATCGCATTTTTCTGCAACAGCGGCAATGAGTTCTGTTTTTTTCATTGATTTTCCTCCTTTTTACACGACGGGAAAAACCCGTCGGCTTATTCTTCCAAATTTATTATAAATCATATTTGGTTTCTTAATCAAAAAATTTGTTTATTTCTTAATCAAAAGAACTGTTTATTTTTTAATCATAAAACGCCATATCCGGCTTTTCTTCTTCCGGCGCTTTTTCATACAACGCGAAATCGTCAAGGAACTTGTCCGATATTTTTGTAAGAGCTTCCTCGGAATCAATTTTATTTTTTCTCGCCGCAGCAGCAGCCGCGAAAAGAAGCTCGCCCACGGTTTTTTCCGTTATGCCGTCTTTAAGCTTTTCAGCCTTTTTGACCGCGTACTCCGCGATATCCCCGTCCGCGATATCAACTCCCGATTTTGACGCCTTGGACTGAAGCTTTTCGGCTCTCATAAGAGCCGGCAGCTCTCTCGGCACGCTGTTCATGGCTTCCGAGGTGGATTTCTGATGCTTCGTCCTGCGCTTTATCGCGTCCCAGTTTGTAAGCACCTCGTCCGCGCCGTTCACCGATATATCACCGAAAACGTGAGGATGGCGCTCTATAAGCTTTTTACATATACCGTCCGCAACGCCGTCGAAATCGAAAACTCCTTTTTCCTCTTCCATTACCGAATGAAAGACTACCTGCAAAAGCACGTCTCCCAATTCCTCTTTGAGAGAATCGGAATCGTTTTTATTGACTGCCTCCACGACCTCATAGGTTTCCTCAATAAGATTCTTTTTTATTGATTCATGGCTTTGCGCGGCGTCCCACGGACAGCCGCCCGGAGCACGGAGTATTCTCATAATATCAATCAAGTCGTTTATATTATATTTATCTTTAAACTCATAGTCAACAGCCATTATTAAATCTCCGCGGAAATTTTTATTTTTTACCTTAATTTTACATACTTTTCATTAAAGGCTTTGTATTAATATCAGTAACATATTATATATTAACCTATTAAATCATATTTTTCAAGTATTTTGCAAATTTTTTCGCCTTTTGGCAGCATTTTTATATCGTCGCGGACTATTGTGCGGCTGAAAAGCAATGCGAGAACATAAACGACAACGGCGGTAACTATTCCTATGGCGGCGGAAACGGTAGAAGTTGACACTCTCGAGTTTATTTCAAACGCGGGCAGGAAATGCTTGCACAGTCCCGAAACAGCCCACGCGCCCGCTCCGCACATCACCGCGCAGAAAAGCGGTTTGAAAAATACGGATTTGTAATTTATCTTAACACCCGTTTCTCTTGTCAGAGCGTTCAGATTTACGCTTACAGTTATAAGATAGAAACAGAATGTACCGATAACGGCGCCCATTATGTTTATTCTCGCTACTCCTACAAGTATAAAATTCACAACGACCTTGACGACAGCCGCAACCGAAACGGATTTCATGGGTATATCCGCTCTGCCTATCGCCTGGAGCATATTTATAAGAGGCTGAGCGGAGGCCATTACAAAGGTGAAACAGCTGTAAAGCGTCATAACGGTAGCCGATACCGAAAGACTGCTCGATTGACCGTAAACTATGTGGAGTATATCCTCGGAAAGTATCGCCATGCCTATTCCGGTAGGCAGCGATATAAGCATTGCCACTCTCAGAACCGATTCAACCGACGAGCGTATCATAAGCTTATTTTTTACCGTCCATGCCTCCGAAAGAACGGGTATTGCGCTTGTGCCGAGCGCAACCGTCATAGTCGGAACAAGATTCCTGAAATCAAGAGCTATTTCGTACGCGCCGTAAAGGTAGGATTTCAGCTGAGCGTTGTTCATTTTTTCGGCAAGAGCGAGAGCGTCCGAATAAATCTCGGTTATAACCGGCAAATCGGAATTTATTACGGATTTAAGCCGGAACTGAATCGACCAAGAATCTATAAAATTGGTTATATTCATAACAAGCGTGCTTATAACAACGGGAATCGCTATAGCCGCGAGCATTTTCGCTATTTCCTTACCCGATTCGGCGGGAGGAGAGAGGGACAATTCCTCTTTCGTTATTTTGTCGCCCACCGTCTTATGTCTTATCATGAGGAAAACGAGCGACGTTACCGCGCCCATCGTAACGCCGAAAATCGACGCGGCGGCGGCATACGGAGACAGAGCCATTACAGCTTCGTCCGCCGTATTGCAAACAACGCCGAAAACGGGTTTCCCCGATTCAAAGCAGTTCATGCCGTAATTCTGTACGGCGGACGCAAGTCCCAAACCGAAAACAAGCTTTCCTATGACCTCGAACATCTGCGAAACGGCGGAGGGTGTCTGGTTATGAAGTCCCGAGTAATATCCTCTGTATGTAGCCATAACGCAGCATACAAACACAGCGGGGGCTATCATTATTATGGAAGGCAGAGATTCCATGGAATCCATGGTTTTCACATAAGGATAAGCGAGAACGAGTACCACGGCAGTACCGATCAGGCCCGTTACAAAAAACATTCTAAATGCTATTTTGAATATTTTTTTTACGCTGTTGAAACGTCCGTTTGCGATGCTTTGCGCCACCAGCTTTGAAATAGCTACGGGAAGCCCCGCCATGGCTATATTATAAACGGGGATATATATGTTGAACGCCGTACCCGTATAGCCTCTGCCGACTGTTCCTATAAGCTCCGTAAGAGGTATTTTATATATAAGCCCTACTATTTCCACAAACGCTGTGGCAATAACGAGTATGAGAGCTCCGTTAAGCAAAGACTGTTTTTTTCGTCCGCTCATTTGATTCTTCCTTTCGGATTTAAAATAATTGTCAATAAATGACAACTGCGGGAAAGATTTTGCCTTTTATTGTTTTTCAAATCATGCCTATTTCTTTGTAAAACTCATAAATTCTCTTTTTTCTGTCTTTAAGGATATCAAAGCGTTCTATGTATTCATACGGATATTTAAAATTGAATATTCTCTCTATTTTATTTTCAAACGGCGATTTAAGCTTAGTAACCGCTCCGCCGCCCGCCGCAAAAACCGTATGGATTTCTTCCATCATATATATATTATACAAGCACTCCTTTTCATTCCTGCACCAGCCCACATTTTCATTATTTCCGACCGATTTGCTCTGCCTGTACATATAATAAGGAAAATATCCGTTTTTATAAAGCGCGTCGGAAGAATATGACAGCATTTCAGCCGTTTCGTTTTTAACTTCGTGAGTTCTTTTACCCGTAACTATATTTGCCGCCCTTTTCAGAGCGAGAGTATGAACCGTTATATTTTCGGGCGAAAGAGCGACGGCCTTTTCTATGCTCTCACAAAAGCTTCCGAAAGTATCGCCCGGAAGTCCCGCGATAAAATCCATATTTATATTATCAAAGCCCTCGTTTCTCGCTTCGCCGAACGCCTTATAAATCATTTCGGCGGTATGGTTCCTGCCTATATTTTTAAGCACGTCATTATTAAAGGTCTGCGGATTTATGCTTATTCTCGTAACGCCCGCGCTTTTCATTATTTTCAGCTTTTCGGGGTTCAGAGTGTCCGGTCTGCCCGCTTCAATCGTATATTCTCTTGCCGAAGAAACGTCAAAATATTTTTTTACTGCGTCCGTTACAGTCTTTAAATCTTCCTCGCCGAGCGATGTCGGAGTGCCGCCTCCGAAATAAATCGTTTCGAGATGAAGTCCGAGATTATTTGCAATTTCCGAAAATTCTCTAAGCTCTTCGCACAATAGTCTTACATAATCGGGTATAAGCTTCTTCGCGTGCGCGACGGAATGTGAAACAAACGAGCAATAGCTGCACCTTGTGGGACAGAACGGAATCGACACATAAAGGGAATACGAATTGTTTCGAGAAAGAGAAATTATTTTATCCTCCGCTTTTGAAACGGCGAACGCAAGCTCTGTTTTTTCTTTATTTACATAAAGTTTATCGGTAAAGTAACGCTTCGCGTAATCACCGCCGCCCGATGAAATAAGGCTCCTCATAAGCTTTGACGGTCTTACGCCCGTAAGTACGCCCCATGACGGGACTGTACCCGTAAGGGAAACAAGGCAGTCATAAAGCGATTGAGCGAGAGCCAGCTCCGCATCGCCGTCGGCTGCTCCATTCACATATTTTTCTTTTTTTACCGTCTTTGCGCCGATTTTCACTTCACACGACATGATACAGCCGCCGTCCGAAAACGCTCTCACGGTAACGGCGCTGTTTTCGTCCGACGCGGGATATTCTTCGGTAACGGTTATTTTTTCGAGCGGGAAAAATATTCTTAAAACGTTTTCCGTTTCATATTTAAAAGGGTGATTTATAATGGACAATACCATAATACAATATCATCTTTTCTTCCGTTTTACAAATCTGTTATGCTGTCTTTCATAATCGAGCGTAGTTGATATATTATGTCCCGTATAAACGTTATAATCGCCCGGGAGAGCAAACAGACGCATAACAGAATCGTTAAGCTCGTCAAAATCTCCGCCGGGGAAATCGGTACGCCCTACGGTAAGCCGAAACAGCGTATCTCCCGTAAACAAATTATTTCCGACAAGATAAGTTACTCCGCCCTTAGTATGTCCCGGAGTGTGTATAACCTTAATTTCGCTTTTTCCGAAAGGCAAAATATCGCCGTCATGAAGTATAATATCGGCTTTTATCTTTTCCCGAGCGGGTTCACCGAAGCCTCTCGCAAGGCTTAGCAAATCATCGTAAAGACATGGCGCATCGGCTTCATGTATACAGACGGGAGTATCGGGATAATGCTTTTTAAGCTCGGGAACTCCGTCTATATGGTCAAAATGACCGTGAGTAAGCAATATATATTTGAGTTTATTGATTTTACCGTCTTTCAGCGCGGAAAGTATTTCTTCCGTACATTCTCCGATATCTATTAAGGCGGCGTCACCGGTATCTTCATCTGTTAAAATATGAGTATTCGCGCTGACAGGTCCCGAAACGAACGTTTTTATAATCATAGTCTCACCGTCATTTTACATGCCATATATCGGTATCGTAAAGAATCGTCACAGGACCGTCGTTGATAATGGAAACCTCCATTTCAGCGCCGAAAATACCGTGCTCAACGTTTCTTACGCCGTTATTTTTAAGACATTCCATATAGTATTCGTAAAGCTTTTCCGCTTCCTCGGGCGGGGCCGACGGCGTAAAGGAGGGTCTGTTGCCCTTTTTAACGTCGGCGCATAAGGTAAACTGCGAAACTACAAGTATTTCGCCGCCGATATCGAGAACCGATTTATTCATTTTATCGTTTTCATCGCAGAAAATTCTTAAATTCGCCGTTTTTGCCGCCATGATTTCCGCGTGAGCCTTTGCGTCCCCCTCCATAACTCCGAGAAGAACGAGAAATCCCTGACCGATTTTACCTACCGTTTCGCCGTCAACCTTAACGGACGACGATTTTACACGCTGAATTACCGCTTTCATTGTCCGCCACCGTTGCCGTAATTATTATATCCGTTAAAATCTCCGTAATTTCCGCCTTGACCGCCGTTATTTTCATTATTTTTTGGCATTATCGCCCAAGCGATAAGATACAGAAGAAGCCCCGAGCCGCCCGCAAGACTGAAAAGAACAAATCCAAGTCTTACAAGCGTTGAATCTATATTGAAATATTCGGCGATTCCTCCGCATACTCCCGCGATTTTTTTATCTGTATCGGAAGTATAAAGCTTTTTCTTCATAAACAATTTCTCCTATTCAAAATATATTTTTATTTATTTTCTTTAAAGCTTTTTTCATTATGAGCCGGAACGCTCGATTTTGAGTATACCGTTGATTTTCATAAGCTTTGACGTTATGCCCTTGAGATGCTCCGCGTTATTTACGGCGATAGTCATGTAAATAATTAAAGAACCGTCGCCCGGGTCGCGCGTGTTTACGCTGTGTATCATAACGTGCATATTGGCAAGGGCTACCGATACATCGGCAAGCAGAGACATTCTGTCTATGCAGGTAATGGCCATTGTCGCGTTAAAGCCTCTTGCCGCGGTTTCCTCCCAATGAACGTTGAGCCATCTTTCCGGCTCCGCGCTCGTAAGAATATTGCGCGGAACGTTCGGACAATCTCTTTTATGAACCGACACTCCGTGGCCTCTCGTGATAAAGCCTATTATATCGTCGCCGGGGATAGGTCCGCAGCATTTTGAAAGCTTTACAAGACAATTGTCTATTCCCTCTACAACAACTCCGTCGCCGCTCGAGGTCTTGGGCTTAGCTATTTTTATTTCGGGAGGCTTAGCGGACTGCTGCGCCGATTGCAGCTTTGCGACCTCGTCGCGTATCTGCGGCATCAGCCTGCTTATACTTATACCTCCGTAGCCTATCGCGGAAAAGAAATCATCGACGCTGTTCTGACGCTGCTTTTCGGCCAACGCTTCAAGCAATTGGCGCATTTGCTCATCGTTCAGTCTTATATTGCTTTTCCGCAGCTCCTTGTCAAATTCGGCTCTGCCAGCGATTATATTGTCGTCGCGCTTTTCCTTTTTGAACCATGAGCGAATTTTCGTTCTCGCCGCGCTTGTTTTTACTATTTTAAGCCAATCGCGGCTCGGTCCCTTATTGGGCTGGGACGTTGTGAGAATTTCAACTATTTCGCCTGTTCTTACTATATAGTCTATCGGGACTATCCTGCCGTCAACCTTCGCGCCCGTCATTTTATTGCCTACCGCCGAATGTATAGCGTAAGCGAAGTCTATTACCGTGGCTCCCATAGGCAGACAGATAACGGAGCCTTTCGGAGTAAGCACAAAAACCTCCTCGGGAACGAGGTCGCTTTTTATATCCTGCACAATATCGCCGGCGTTGCCCGATTCCTGCTGGCTTTCAAGCATTTGGCGTATCCAGAGAAGGCGTTCGTCAATATCGCGGTCAGTCCTGCCCATCTTGTATTTCCAATGGGCGGCTATACCGTATTCGGCGTTGCGGTGCATCTCCCACGTTCTTATCTGAACCTCAAAGGGTATGCCCTCCTCGCCTATAAGAGTGGTATGGAGCGACTGGTACATATTGGGCTTCGGAGTGGAGATATAGTCCTTGAATCTTCCCGGAATGGAACGGTACATATCGTGGACTATTCCGAGACAGTTATAGCAGTCCACCACCGTATCCACTATAATTCTTACGGCGTATATATCGTAAATTTCGTCGAAGCTCTTGCCGCCGATATACATTTTTCTGTATATTCCGTGAACGCTCTTTATCCGTCCGTCAATTTTCGCGTCCTTTACGGTTTCGCTTACTCTTTCGGTTATTTTATTTTTTATCTGCGCGAGGAATTCAAGTCTCTGCGTTCCCTGCTGTTCGAGCTTCTGTTCTATATCGTGATACGCGACGGGGTCGAGGAAGCTTATCGACTTATCCTCAAGCTCCTCCTTGAACGCCCTGATACCGAGCCTGTGAGCGATAGGCGCGTAAATTTCAAGCGTCTCCTTAGCCGTAAGCCGCCTTTTTTGCTCGGGAACGTACTGCAAAGTGCGTATATTGTGAACCCTGTCCGCAAGCTTTATGATAATTACTCTTATATCCTGCGACATGGCTATTAGCATTTTTCTTAAATTTTCCGCCTGCTGCTCCTCCTTGGAGGATATCTGCATACGGTTGATTTTTGTAACGCCGTCAACAAGCAATGCAATCTCGCTGCCGAAAAGCGCTTTTATTTCACCGATTTCATAATGCGTATCTTCAACCACGTCATGCAGCAGCGCGGCGGCTACGGAGGGCATATCCATGCCAAGCTCGTCAAAAAGAATTTCCGCGACCGCTATAGGGTGAATAATATACGGCTCGCCCGATTTCCGCTTTTGCTCTCCGTGCGCTTCATTCGCAAGATTGAACGCCTTATCCACTACCGATATGGAATCTTCGGAGAATACGTACAACAATTTTTTTCTGAGCTTTTCATACAGCTCTCTGCCTGTATTTTCAGCAATATCACTCATTTCCGCCGGCCTCCTTATTCGCGGTACCCGAGATTTTTAAGAATCACGGAAGAACCGAGAGAAACTTTTTCGGAATTACCCGATACTTTATATACGCCGTTATTGCAATTTATCAGTCCAAGCTCACAGAACGCATCAAGGGCAATCCTTACGCGGCACGTTCTCTCCGAGCCGAATCCGAGCTTCACCGAGATAATCTCCGCGTCGGCGCAACAGCTTCCGCGTTTTTTGATAAAACGGAAAACAGACGCGCAAAAGGCTCTGTCCGGACAAACAAACGCCCTTTCCTTTTCGCTCAGAATCCCGCCGCCGCGAGCCTTTTCGTAAAGAGCCTCACTCGCGAAATATTTATCGTCGTCAAAGGACGACAGCTTAACGTCCTTTACGTATATCCCCGCTTTAATTTCCCCTCTGAATTCGTTTTTATCGACAGTTACGGCAATATCAATAACGTCGCCCGCTTCATAGGGAAAAGCGTCGGCGGACATACCGAAATACACCGCGCTAAACTGCGCTCCGCCTTTTTCAAAACACAGCTTTATGTGTTTTCCCGCCGCTCCGAGAGGCTTAACCGAGCACAGAGTGACCTTGCAAAGACCGAATACGGGCTGAGGATTTTCGGCGCCGAAAGGCTCTAAGAGCGTAAGACTATCAATAAGGTCCATATTTATCGACGCGGGATTTAAACGGCAGTCAAGATTCAAAACAGGATAAAACACGGGAAGCTTATCGGCGTATTCATTGATTTTATTTCTGAACAAATCTATATTTTCATCTTTTACCGAAAAACCCGCCGCCAGCGTGTGACCGCCGAAACGCTCCAAAACGTCGCTTGATGCGGAAAGCGCGTCGAAAAGCGAAAATCCGTCTATACTTCTGCACGAGCCTTTTGCTTCGCCGCTTGAGTCTTTGGCTATAACCATAGCCGGCTTTCCGTAACGGTCAACGAGCTTTGAGGCAACGATTCCTATAACTCCGGCATGCCAGTTTTCGCCCTCAGCTACAATAACGCGCGAATATTTAAGCTTTTCGTCATTTTCTATTCTTTCTATAACCTCGTCCACTATTCCGGCTTCCGTTTCCTGACGCAAAGCGTTGAAGCCGTCAAGCTTTTCGGCAAGCGATACGGCTTCGTCTATATCCTCTGTAAGCAGAAGTCTCAGCGCCGTAACAGCCGATTCTATTCTTCCTGCCGCGTTTATTCTCGGTGCTATCGAAAACGCCAGTCCCGACGCGGTAATGTCCCTGTCTTTATATCCCGCGCCGCTTTTAAGGGCGATTATGCCGGGACGGTCGGAATTATTAACGGCCTCCACGCCTCTTACGGCAATCATTCTGTTTTCGCCCTTCATAGGTACTATATCGGCTATTGTTCCTATAGCGATAATATCGGCATAAGAATCGATAATCGTTTCACAGTCGCCGTCCTCAAGCGCGGCGGCAAGTTTAAAGGCCACTCCCACTCCGGCTAAATCTTTGAACGGGCTTGTATCGTCCTCCCTGTGAGGATTTACAACGGCCTCGGCGAGGGGCATTACCTTTCCCGGCCGGTGGTGGTCGGTTATAACGAGCCCCACTCCCCTGCTATTTATATATTCCGCCTCGCTTACCGAATTTATACCGTTGTCAACGGTAATAATAAGCTGTACTCCTTCGCCGCAGAGCTTATCGACCGCATCTTTATTAAGACCGTAGCCCTCCTCGATTCGTGACGGTATATAATATGTAACGTCAGCGCCGATTGTTTCAAGATATGAATACAAAAGCGCGGTCGCCGTAACTCCGTCCGCGTCGTAATCGCCGTATACCGCGATTTTTTCCTGAGCGTCAACAGCCCTCTTTATGCGGTTCACGGCCTTGTCCATGTCCTTTATCAAAAAAGGAGACGAAAATTCGGTATCTCCATCAAGAAATTCGGCTATATCCTCCGGATTATCAACGCCTCTTGAATTTAACAGCAGTACGGCAAACTCATCATAGCCGTATGTATACGCGAGTTCGGCGGACTGTTTTTTATCATATGATGAAAAGCGCCAGTATTTTCGGCTCAAAACAAATCCTCCCTCGCTCCGAAAAATCAACAACCATTAACCATTATATCATAGTATTATAAGATATTTTATAAAAAATTACAATGCCTTGAGAAAATTTTTTCTTATTCCCCGCGCGGATTTTTTTCCTATCAATCACTTAATATCCGGTCAGGGCATAGAATGTGTCGGGAGGAAAGATTATGACTAATAAACCAAAATTCATGATAATCGGCGGGGACTGCCGTTTTTCATACATAAAAAAGCTGCTTGAAGAAAAAGGATTTGAAGCGAAAAGAATTTATCCGGGCGAATACCGCGCCGATGATTTTGACAGAGCCGATATATTTATACTGCCGGTTCCGGTAAGCCGGGACAACGTAAACATAAACGCGCCGCTTGCGAGCGAAACGTTTTATTTCGGCGATTTTATAAGGCTTCTGCCCGAGGGCTGCCGTGTTGCGGGAGGTCTTTTCAAGGAGGAACAGACGGAAAAGCTTAAAAAGAAAAATATAACCGTTTACGATTACTATAAAGACGAGAAGCTCGCGAGGGATAACGCAATACCCACAGCCGAGGGCGTTATAGGCATACTTATAAACACTCTGCCCGTAACGGTGGATAAGCTTAAATGCGCCGTAACGGGATACGGAAAATGCGGCAGCGTTATTTGCGGAAAGCTTAAAGCGCTCGGAGCCGACGTAACTGTGGCGGCAAGGAGCGATAAAAATCTGAAAGAGGCCGAAAGCGACGGGATAACTCCCTGCCGTCTGTCGGATTTTCATAACGTCGCGGAAAAATTCGACGTAATTATAAACACCGTCCCCGCGAGAATAATTGACGAAAATATTATATCAAAGCTAAAAAAGGACTGTACGATTATAGAAATCGCGTCGGCACCATTCGGAGTTGATTTCGACTGCGCCGCGAGATATTCCGTCACGGCGATAAAGGCGGGGTCGCTCCCGGGAAAAACGTCGCCGAAAACGGCGGGCGCGATAATTTGCGATACGGTCCTGAAATTTTTCGGGAGTGATACTAATGGCGATTAAAGCGGGATTTGCTATGTGCGGCTCCTTCTGCACCTTCGGCAGAGTTCTGCCCGAGATTGAAGAGCTTAAGGATTCCGGTATAGATATAGTTCCGATAATGTCTTATAATGCGTATGAAACAGATACGAGATTCGGAAAAGCAAAGGACTTTATTGATAAAATAGAAAAAATAACCGGCAGGGAAATAATCCACACTCTGACGGCCGCGGAACCGATAGGGCCGAAAAAACTGATAGACGCGCTTATAATAGAGCCGTGTACGGGGAACACCCTCGCCAAGCTCGCCGCAGGTATAGCGGACACGCCCGTAACGCTTGCGGCGAAATCAAATTTGAGAAACGGGAATCCCGTAATAATAGCGGTCTCCACAAACGACGCTCTTGCGGGAGCAGCCAAAAACATAGGGGCTTTATTAAATTACAAAAACGTATATTTCGTACCGTTCGGACAGGACGACTGCGTAAACAAGCCGACGTCTATAGTCGCGGATTTTACTAAGACAAAGGATACGTTTTTTAACGCGATAGTCGGCAAACAGATACAGCCGATACTTTTGTGATAAATAATTGCCGTAAGACGGCGGTTACATACTTGAAATAATCCAAAAAACATGATATTATAGCATAATAACGGTCGTTATAAGAAGGTGGAAATATGCGTATTCAGGAATCGGGCGAAATGTATCTCGAAACAATTCTTATCTTATCTGAAAAATTAGATTACGTAAGAGCTATCGACGTGGGAGAATATATGGGATATTCAAAACCCAGCGTAAGCCGCGCCGTGGGACTTCTCAAAAACGGCGGTTTTATTTCCGTAGACGGCAACGGACACATAACGCTTACGGAGCTTGGAAAGCAGCACGCCTCAAAAATATACGAACGTCATACGATTCTTACAGACGTTCTCGCAAAAATAGGCGTTGACAGAGAAACCGCCGCCGCCGACGCTTGCAGAATCGAACACGTTATAAGCGACGAAGCATTCGGAGCGATAAAAAAATTTATATCCGAAAACAACTGTACCGACAGCGATACCGATATTAACAAAAATAAACAGTAAGCGTAATAAACAATAATAAATATTGTATAAATAAATGTAAAAAAATATTTGACACAGTCGATTTATGCCGTTATAATAAAGGAAGCTCTTGATTTAATCCGATGTATAAATCGTTCATCAGACTGCACATAAATTTCGCGGGCAGGCTGACGCCTGTCAGAAAATTTTGTGTGATATGACATGGCTTTGGCGAACAGATTACGCATCAAGGTGTCAGCCGCGATTAAATCGGAGATACCTAAGGCAATACCGCATAATTATTGTCGTGCATATGTGCCATGAGATTTTTCGTCAGATTGACAAAAGTGACGCAGGAATACTGACGTATTTCAAGGAACTTTTGGCAAAAATGACGGGAAATCTCGGTGCAGATGCGCGGCAAAGGCGGTAGCCGTTAGTTGTGCGGTGTTGCCCTAATAAAATTTGTGAAAAAAAGAGGTTGTACGGCATATGAAAAAATTTATTCAGGAATTTAAAGAATTTGCACTCAAGGGAAACGTTCTCGATCTTGCCATAGGCGTAATTATAGGCGCCGCGTTTTCGGATATCGTGACGTCGCTCACCGATAACTTTATAAACCCGATACTCAAATTCCTTACCGCGGGAGAAAGATACACTTTACAGCAAATAGGCGGCTTCGCGTCGAACTTCATTTCAGCGGTTGTTAATTTCATTATTATGGCATTCATACTTTTCTGCCTTGTAAAGGCTATAAACAAGATGATGTCCATAGGCAAAAAGAAACCCGAACCCGCGTCACCCACGACAAAGAAATGCCCATACTGCATGAGCGAAATAGATATTGCAGCGACGCGCTGTCCGCATTGCACATCTGTTATTGCCGAAGAAACGGCCGAAGAACCGTCCGATGAACAGACCGAAGAAGCGGAAACACAGACTCAGGAATAAAATTCAGAAATAAATTTCAGCCCTCGGAAACGCTCCGAGGGCTTTTAAAATGATGCCGCACAATTACTGTTGCACGGCATCACATTAGTTATTTTATAAGCTCTCTTATGATTTTAATGCAGTCCGTTTTATCCATAATTTTCGGAACGGGATAAAGAGGATTGCCCTCTTTAAGAGCTCTGTCCGCAAGCAGGGATATATCCGATTCCTTTATTTGTTCAAATTTATCGGGGATATTCATATCCTTATTCATGCGTCTTATTTCGGAAATAAACATCTTCGCTTTTTCCTCATCAGATTTACCCGCGCAGTCAAGCCCCGCAACTTCTGCAAGCTCTCCGAGTCTCTTATAAGCCGTTTCACCGAAATAATCAAGAACGTAAGGAAGAATAACCGCGTTAGCGAGACCGTGAGGAATACCGTACATACCGCCCAGATTGTGCGCTATTGCGTGAACGTAGCCGACATAAGCTCTTGTGAAAGCCACGCCCGCGTAATACGAAGCAAGAAGCATATTCTCTCTCGCTTCAAGATTTTTACCGTCCTTATAAGCCGTTTCAAGATTTTCAAAAATCATTTTTACGGCTTTTTTTGCTTTATCCTCTGTATCGGGGGTATTGCTCTGACCGATATACGCCTCTACGGCGTGGGTAAGAGCGTCCATTCCCGTTGTCGAGGTTATATGCGGAGGAAGTCCCACCGTAAGCTCGGGGTCAAGAACCGCGTATTTCGGACGAAGTCTCGGGTCGTTGATAGCGTTTTTCTCATGCGTTTTGGGATTTGAAACAACAGCCGCGATAGTAGTTTCCGAGCCTGTACCGGCGGTTGTAGGCACCGCGAAAAGCATAGGTATTTTTTTAAGTACCTTTAACTGACCTCTTAACTGCGGTATCTGTTTATCGGGTCGCGCGATTCTCGCGCCGCAGGCCTTAGCGCAGTCCATCGGAGAACCTCCGCCGAAAGCGATAATAGCCTGACAGCCGTTGCCGAGATATAAAGCTCTCGCTTCCTCTATATTATCTATCGTCGGATTTGGCTGAACTCCGTCATATACAATGTATGCGATTTCATTGTTTTTAAGCTCCTCAAACATAGAGTCGAGAAGATGAAGTCCCATAAGACCTTTATCGGTAACTACAAGGACGTTATTATAGCCGAGCTGTTTTACGGTTTTCGGCAGCTCCTTAACCGCGCCCGAGCCTTTTATGAGTTTAGGCTCCGACCAGTCGAGCACGTTTACAGCGGCTCTCATTACTCCCTGATAAGCTCTGCAATAAGCCTCGTACGCTTTTTTATTCATATGTAAAACCTCCTGATATAATTAAGGCAATACCGCACAATTAACGGCTACCGCCTTTGCCGCGCATCTGCACCGAGATTTTCCGTCATTTTTGCCAAAAGCTCCCCCAATACGTCAGTATTCCTGCGTCTCGTCGTCGCGGACTGCGTATCATTCGTTTCCGCCTTGCGGCAAAAACTCATTCACTCCGTCGCTTCTCCTCTCCCCAAAAAGCCTGATGGCTTTTCGTGGCCCCGTACACTAATCTGACGAAAAAACTCATGGCACATCTGCACGACAATAATTATGCGGTATTGCCTTAGAATGTGTTCACACTCCGATACGACCTGTCGATAAAGTAAATAATTATTAAAATTCTATAATTAGAGATGCGAAGCATCTACCGAAAATTCCTCACTCCTAATTCCTAATTCCTAATTATTTTAACGCCGGACCGATAACGGTATTCCTTATTTTTCAACCTTCGGCGCGTCCTCTTTTTTCTTGCGGAAAAGAATTTTATCAACGGGGAAATAAAGGAAGAACTGAATAGCGCCGCATACGGCGTTTGAAATAAACGTTGCGAGGCTCTCGACGACGCCTACGCCGACAAGCTTGCCCTGAAGGAACGGAGCGAACCAAGCCGAGAAGCATATAAGAAGAATAGTGAAAACTATGTAAATGGGAAGCGTAACGGCAACATTCGCGTTTGAATTGAAAGTTTTATCTCTGTTGATAAAGAACGAAACTATTTGAGCTATGATATTACTTGCGGTAGAAGCTATAAAGAAGCCCAGACCGTTGCCCTCGCCGCCTGCGGAAGCGAAAACAAAAAACTCATACTTCTGATTTATAAAAGCGTCCGACATGAAAAGCTGGATAATAATGGGCAGAACCGTTTGAATAATAAACGCGCCCAGACTTACCACTATAAATTTAACAAACTGCCAAAGAGTATTGATACCCGAACCCTTTGAAGCCGCCTTACTGTCAATGTCTTTAAGCTTTGCCAAAATAATCACTCCAAAAATTAGATTTATGCTCAATATTATACAGTATTTAAAACGCAAATGCAATAATTATTAAGCATTTTACAAAAAATTTTCAAAATATCAACGACCGAAAAGCCGGAGCGGCAAAGTTATCGTTTGTATAATAAAACAAAAATATCCGCGTCGGTCATACATAAATTGTTAAAAAACGCAAAATTATTTTTAGTTGGAAAAAATGATTGAAATATAAAAATGTTGATGATATACTATAAAAAAATTTTCGACAGAGGGGTCTTTATGGAAAAATATTTGATAAATCCGAATCAAAAGATTTCAAAGATAAACAAAGATATCTACGGTCATTTTTCCGAGCACCTGGGCAGATGCATATACGAAGGTCTGTTCGTGGGAAAGGATTCTCCCATACCCAACGTCAACGGTATGAGATGCGACGTGGTAAACGCTCTCAAAGAGATGGGCATACCCGTTCTCCGTTGGCCGGGCGGCTGCTTCGCGGACGAATACCATTGGAAAGACGGCATTGGTCCGCTCGAAAACCGCAAAAAAATGATAAACACCCATTGGGGCGGAGTTGTAGAGGACAACAGCTTCGGTACTCACGAATATTTTGAGCTTTGCTCACAGCTCGGCTGCGATGTTTATATAAACGGCAACGTCGGCAGCGGCAGCGTTCGGGAAATGAGCGAATGGGTTGAATATATGACGTTTGACGGTCTTTCACCGATGTCTGAGGAACGCAAAAAGAACGGCAGAGAAGAACCTTGGACAGTTCAGTATTTTGGCATAGGCAACGAAAACTGGGGCTGCGGCGGCAATATGCGTCCCGAGTATTATGCATATGAATTTAACAGGTACAATACTTTTGTAAGAGATTACAACGGCAAAAAGCATATTTACCGAATTGCCTGCGGTCCCAATGCCGAAGATTACGACTGGACGGACCGTTTCATGAAAACCGCGAAAAGACATATGAACGGTCTTTCGCTTCACTATTATACCGTTCCTCACGGCTGGGGCGGCAGAGGCAAGGCAACCGAATTTGACGAGGCTATGTACTATACTACGGTTATGGCGGCCTATAAAATTGATGAAATAGTCAAAAAGCACATAGAGATAATGAACCGCTACGACCCCGACAAAAAAGTTGACCTTATAGTTGACGAATGGGGCACATGGTTTGACGTTGAGGACGGCACAAATCCCGGTTTCCTTTATCAGCAGAATACAATGCGCGACGCTATGGTGGCGGGACTTACCCTGAATATCTTCAATAAACATTCCGACAGAATAAAAATGGCTAATATAGCCCAGCTTGTAAACGTGCTTCAGGCGGTTATTCTTACCGACGGCGAGGATATGCTACTCACGCCGACGTATCACGTTTTCAAAATGTATAAAGAGCATCAGAACAACACGCTTCTGGGCAGTTATATGACAAGCGACGAAATCGAATCAGACGGTCTTAAAATGCCAAAGCTCATCGAAAGCGCGTCAATGGACGAAAACGGCGTTATCATTTCCACGGTCGTAAACGTCTCGCTTGACGAGGAAAAGGAAATCAAATGTCAGGTCGCGGATTCCGAAGTAAAATCAGTAAAAGCGGAAATCATCACCGGCAAGATGGACGCCCACAACACCTTTGAAAACAAGGAAGCGGTAAAAACCGCCGAATTTACGGATTTCTCAAAAACAGCGGACGGCTTTACGGCAAAGGTTCCTCCGTGCAGCGTAGTAAAATTTGTTATCACGAAATAATGGATTTGCGCGAATGTAAAAAATGCCTCCTTCTCCAAAGCGGGGAGGAGGATAATTATAATCTTGTTCAGGAATACATAAAAAAAATAAAGCCCGGGGAAAAATGTCCCGACGGGCTTTACAGCGAAAGACTTGAAAAATGCAAAAGGTGTGATAACCTTATAAGCGGAGTCTGCATTAAATGCGGCTGCTATGTGGAATTCAGAGCAGCCTATAAAAACAAAAAATGCCCCGACGCAAAACTAAAAGCATGGTAATTATAAAGGAAACACTGAATAAATCACGCCATTGTTATTTTTCCTTTTATAAAATTCACCATAAATCTATAAAATGGCAATAGATTTGGAACACTTTCGGATACATTCAAATAATTTTCTTTTCAAAGATATACTGTCCGTTTTCGGGCGAGCGCTCATGCGTATTTGTATATCCTATCGCCGTCCAGAAAGGTTCTCCCGTAACGGGATCCGCCGTAAGATATACGTTTTCCGCGCCGTCCGCCTCAAAAAGCGTTTCAAGCCGTTCGCACATGGATTTTCCGTAACCTTTCAGACGTTGTTCGGGTTTTATGTAAAATTCCATAATGCAGCCCCAATTCGGTCTTATATATCCTCTTTGCCCGGGGCGGTCGATTTTTCCGTAAAGAAAACCTATCGGTTTCCCGCCGCAAACGCATAGCTCAAGATATCGGTATTTTTCATCACTGATATCAATAACGCTGTCAGCCCATTTTCTTAAGGCAATACCGCATAATTATTGTCGTGCAGATATGCCATGAGATTTTTCGTCAGATTGACAAAAGTGACGCAGGAATACTGACGTATTTCAAGGAGCTTTTGGCAAAAATGACGGGAAATCTCGGCACAGATGCGCGGCAAAGGCGGTAGCCGTTAATTGTGCGGTGTTGCCTTAAAATTTTCCTCTTTGTTTTTCTGTTCTGATGTCTGTCAAGCTCCCTGCCGTATTTCAGCATGAGTTTTTTAAATTCCTTTACTTCTCGTTTGCTTTCTTTTGTTACCCGATAAAATTCGGGTTTTTCTTTTTCCGATACACGAAAAAATTTCATTCAAATCCTTCTTTCCGAAAATATAAAAATCGCTCCCGATAAAAACCGAGAGCGATTTGTCATTTATCACAGCTTCGGTTTATCTGTAAACGTTACGCACGAACGGCTGCTAGAGTCCGTTTCAAAGACTATAATTTCATTTTTACCGTTTTTCAGAATCGGAGCGGGAACGTAAAGCGTTTTCTGCGGTCCGGCCGGATTATAATATCTGCCGAGATTGAAGCCATTTATTATTACTATGCCCTTACAGAAGCCGTCGAGTTTAATGAACGTGTCGCAGGGTTCGCCGTCTATATCGAGATAACCTCTTAAAAATGACGCGATATTTACTTTTCCTCTGCTTTCTTCAAATTCGAGGGACGATAAGTCGGTCATGGGCAGCGGATACATATCCCAGCCGAAATGGTACTGCAAGCCGAAGCGTATGCCTTTGAGTCCCTTTCTGTCCATAATTTTATTGCCGTAATTCACTCTGCCCATGTTTTCGCACAGAATGTCGAGCTTTGCTTTTTCGCCTTTTTTCAGGGGTATTCTTACGTTGTCTTTATGACGTGTGCGCTCGACGTATCCCTTATACTCATGGTTTACAAAAATTACGGCTCTGTCATGTACCGCGTCAAAATTCAGCTCCCAATCCTCTCTCGGGCCTTCAAGCTCGGTCGAATACATGGTAAAGCCGTAATATTGCCCGACGTCCTCCATAAATTTCGGGTCGGGCGTGTGAATAGGCTTTGATATCAAATCAAGAGCCTTGAAAATATCGCATCTTTCGGTAAGCTCCACCTTGCCGTACGCCTTTTTTTCCGTATTTTTGACGGTAAGCGGTTCGAGCGGAGAGCCTCTCCACTTTTCAATCATTTTTCTTACTTCATAATATGCCGGAGTTAAATCGCCGGCTTCCGAAAGAAGCGCGTTGTAGTCGTAGCTCGTTACCGTAGGCTCGAATTTATCGTAATAATTCGCGCCGTTCATAAAGCCGAAATTAGTGCCGCCGTGGAACATATAGAAGTTGAGCGACGCGCCGCTGTCAACCATATCCTTGAAAAGTCCCGCAAGCTCTTTCGCGTCGCGGACATGGTGCTTGTCGTACCAATGGTCGAACCAGCCGCACCAATATTCTCCGCACATTTTCGGCTGATTCGGTCGGAAATCCTCGAGAACTTTGAAATTCTCCCTCGGTTTTGAACCGAAATTCGCGACGCATAAATATTCGGGGAGAGTGCCTCCGCAAAGCATGAAGTACGTGGGGCCGTCCGATGTGAACAGCAGGCAGTCAACGCCGTTTTCCTTGTAAATATCGGCTATTCTGCGCATATATTCGTGGTCGTTGCCAAAGCTGCCGTATTCGTTTTCAATCTGCATCATAATGACGTTGCCGCCGTTAGTGCAAAGACGCGGCACGATACGCCCCAAAAGCTCCTTATAGTATCTTTCAACCTTTGACAGAAATACGGCGTCGTTGCACCTTATATGCATATCCTTGTAATTGAGCAGCCACGCCGGCAGACCTCCGAACTCCCATTCGGCGCAGATATACGGTCCCGGACGCAGGATTACGTTGAGTCCGAGCTCCTTCGCCGTGTCGATATACGCTTCAAGGTCTAACATTCCCGAAAAATCAAACACGCCCTCCCGAGGCTCGTGAAGATTCCAGCAGGTGTATGTTTCAACGGTATTAAAGCCGCACTCCTTGAGCTTTAACAGCCTGTCATGCCAATATTGGCGCGGAATCCTGAAATAATGCATCGCGCCTGAAATTATAGTGTATTCCTCTCCGCCGAGGTAAAATTTATCGCCTTTATAAGTAAGAATGGGCATAATGTTCCTCCTTTAATGTAGCCATAATATCATTTATTATCTGTTATGTCAATCATAAATCTTCGGGAATCTCAAGCAGAGTGTCGGACGCGATACTTTCGGCCGCGTCAATGTTTTTAAGCTTTTTAAGTATAATTTCGTTTCGCTTTGCTGCGCTGTCGATTTGATTATCGGCTTCCGTAATTTTTTTCTTAATTTTTTTAAGAACCGCGTCAAACGTATCGTACTGACCTTTTACAGCCTCGAGGATTTGTTTTATCTCGTTTGCCTTTTCGTTTACCGCAAGTGTTCTGAAGCCCATCGCAAACGAGTTGAGGAGCGCTGTAACAGTAGTGGGACCGGCTATCATAACTCTGAATTCGTTTTGGATTTTTTCAAGCAGACCCGATTTTGACGACGCGATTTCGGCATAAAGTCCCTCCGTTGCGAGATACATTATCGCAAACGGCGTTGTTTCGGGCTCGTTTATGTATTTCGCAACTGTTTTTGCCTCGTCTGTAACGCGTTTTTCAAGAGCCTTTCTCGCGGCGGCTACAGCCTCCGCATCGGCGCTGTCTGCGGCCGAGCAAAGTCTCGCATAATCCTCCATCGGGAACTTTGAATCTATAGGCAGATACGTTATTTTTCCGCTGTCGTCGGACGACGGTATTTTTACCGCAAACTCAACGAAATCGCGGTTTTTCTCCGATTTCTCCGATTTATAATTTTTTACGTACATATTGGGAATTATCTGGTCGAGTATGCCCTCAAGCTGATATTCGGCCCACGTTCCTCTCGTTTTGACGTTTGTAAGGATTCTGTTTAGCGAAGTAACGTTAGACGTTATGCCGCCCGAAAGCTCTTTCATTTCGCCTAAAGAAACATAAAGCTTTTCGAGCTGACCGGAAACGGTTTTAAAAGACGAATCAAGGCGCGTTGTGAGAGTTGACGTAAGCTTTTCATCTACCGTTGCGCGCATTTCCTCAAGTTTTTTTTCATTTCCGAGAGTCATTTTGTCAATAGCCGCCGTAAGCGTCCGCATGGTTTTTTCACTCTGTTCCGCATAGCTTATGCGAATACCCGACAACGTTTCATTTATATTAACGGTATTCCTGTGCTGCTGTTCAAGACTTTTTTCGGTCATATCGGCTATTTTACCGTTAAGCTCTGAAATTACCCTTGACGTTTCGCTTCTGTTATTGGACATCTCGGCGGACATGAATCTTTGCATAGAATCTATTTTTTCGCCGAGTATTTCCGATTTTTTGCTTAATATCTCCGTATCGCCGCTTTCGTTTTTTGAAGCCGCTTTTGCCGCGAAAATAACGGCGACAAGCGACAGAATCACCGTAATGACAAGTAAAATCAACGTAACAGTCTGCATATTATCTACCTCATAAAATTTTATAAGTGTCTGCACAAATCGGCGGTAATAAGGAGAATTTGCAAAGAGGCGCGTGCTGGCTTGTGCAGATTCACTCTGAATTTATATTCCGTTTCGGTTTATTCTATCATAAAATTTAAGAAAAGTTAAGTAAAATCATAAAAAAACTTTCACGCGCTATGGAAAATTTACGAAATATCTGTTATACTGAAAGACGAGGTGGATAGGCTTGAAAAAATCGGCGTCGTTATTGCTTGCGTTTATTATGATAATTACAGTTTTTTCATCATGCGAAAAAAAAGAGGACGAAACGGAGCTTTATTATCCCGTAACGTCCGATTTTATAAGCATCGACCCGCAAATAGCTTCCGACGATTCATCAAAAATCATTGCATTTAACTGCTATGAGGGGCTTGTCCGTGTCAATAAAGACGGTGATATCGTGCCTGCCGGAGCTGACGAATGGTCTGTTTCCGCCGATTCTTTAACATATACTTTTAACCTGCGCAAGGACGCGAAATGGTATCTTACAAATACTTCAAAAGAGGAGCTAAGCGACTCCGATCCCGAAAAATCGGCCTTGCCCGATAATTTTGACGTCAGAGTTACGGCGAAGGATTACGTTTTCGGTTTAAGGCGTGCGGTTGACCCGAATACAGGCTCGGCGGACGGTAAGTATCTCTCGGCGATAAAAAACGCCGATGATATTCTGAAAGGAAAAAAACAGCCGTCGGAGCTTGGCGCGGAGGCTTTAGACGATTATACTCTCAAAATTACTCTTGATTATGAGGAGCCGGATTTCCTTTATTATCTTACAAGGCTTGCGGCGATGCCTTGCAGCGAAGCTTTTTTCAACGCCTGTAAGGGAAGATACGGTCTTGCCATGGAGTATATGCTCTGCAACGGAGCTTACATCGTTTACCGCTGGAGCCCGGGGGCGGTTATAAGGCTTGAAAAGAATCCTCTTTATACGGGCGAAGAAAAAGCCTTGAACGACAGAGTATGGGTATATTATATAACGGAAGGCTCAGTCGCAGATAAAATAAAGGAAGGCCCGTATGACGCCGGCAGCGTTTCCGCTTACGAAGCGGAGCAGTTCAAAAATAAAAAAGCGTATACTCTTAAATCAAGCAGCAACGTTCTGTGGGGCTATTGGTTCAATTTGAAGTCCGAAATGTTTTCGACGGCGGAATTAAGACAGGCGTTCGCTTCCTGTATTGATAAATCTGTTTTAATTCCTCCGGATTATATTGAGGGACGCACGGACAGGGTTCTTCTGACTTCTCTTTCTCCCTATTATGATTTCACTCCGACTCCTATAAAGTATGATGAAAAAGCGGCGGGAGAAAACTACAAGAAAGCTCTCGACGCCAATGAAAATATTTCCGATTCGGCCGCGGTAACTGTGCTTACAAGCGAGGATTTCGCGGATTCTGTAAAGAAACAGCTCCAGATATGGCAAAAAGTTTTCGGTATAGATGTTAAAATCCGCTCCGAAACAAGGGAAACCGCGTTAAAGCTGTTTGCCGACGGAGATTATGAAATCGCGTTTCTTCCCGTTTCTGTGTCCGCGACTAATACGGCGGAATATTTCAGAATGTTTACGAGCGGTTCGGATTATAACGTTACCGGATATTCCAATGTAAATTATGATAACCTTATAAATTCAATGACCGATAATATGTCTTTGGATAAAAAAACGGAAATATACAAAAGCTGTGAGCAGACGCTTATAGCTCACGGCGTAGTTGTTCCGGCATTTACCGAGGCTTCATACTTTGTTCTCGGAAAGGGAACATACGGCATATATTCATTTTCGGAAGGCGAAGTATATTTCAGAAACGGAACAACCGAATGAAACAGCTTCAAACCCACCGCGATACGATAATGAATTGTAATCAATATATCAAAATAGGTTTATTTGAATCATCATTAAAATGATAAAAAGGAAAGGAAAAACAACAGATGTCAGTTTTAAGACCGTTCAGGGCAGTCCGCCCAAAAAAAGAATACGCATCGGAGGTAGCGGCGCTTCCCTATGACGTTATGAACAGCGAGGAGGCGAGAGAGGCCGTAAAGGACAAGCCTTTGTCATTCCTCCATGTTGATAAAGCGGAAGTGGATCTGCCCGAGGACACATATATATATGATGAAAAGGTTTATTTAAAAGCGAGAGAAAATCTTTTAAAGCTTGTTTCCGATGGCATATGCGAGCAGGATAGTGAGCCTATGCTGTATATCTACCGTCAGGTAATGAACGGCAGAGCGCAGACGGGCATAGTAGGCTGCGCGTCGATTGACGATTATATAAATAACGTTATAAAAAAACATGAGCTTACAAGAGCGGATAAAGAACAGGACAGAATCAACCACGTCGATTACTGCGACGCGAATACGGGACCTATATTTCTCACCTACAGAGGCAGAAGTGAAATTGACGCGGTAACGGAAAAATACATGTCGAAAACGCCGGAATACGATTTTACCGCAGACGGAGGAGTCAGAAATACTGTTTGGGTCATTGATGATAAATCCGATATCAGCGCGCTTACAGAACTGTTTAAAGACGTTCCGTATCTTTATATAGCGGACGGACATCACAGAGCCGCGTCGGCCGTCAACGTCGGGATAAAACGCCGCGAAGCCAACCCCGATTATGACGGAACCGAGGAATTTAATTACTTTCTCGCCGTTTATTTCAAGAGCGACGACCTCGCCATTATGGATTACAACCGTCTTATCGCGGATTACAACGGCATGACAAAAGACGAACTGCTTGAAAAAATATCCGATAAATTTCAAATTGATTTTATTGGCAAAAATGCATATCACCCCGAAAAAAAGCATACCTTCGGAATGTATATTGACAACAATTGGTATAAACTGACTGCAAAAAGCGGTTCGTTTAACGATACAGACCCTGTAGAAAGGCTTGACGTTTCAATTCTTCAAAAGAACGTTATAACGCCTGTTTTCGGAATAAAAGACCCGAGAACCGATAAAAGAATTGATTTTGTAGGCGGAATAAGAGGTCTTGAAGAACTTGAAAAACGGTGTGCGCTCGATATGAAAATCGCGTTTTCGATGTATCCGACAACGCTTGACGACCTTATGGATATAGCCGATGCGTCAAAAATCATGCCTCCCAAGTCCACGTGGTTTGAGCCTAAGCTGATGAGCGGTTTGTTTATCCATAAGCTTTCATGAGTAAAATCTTCTGATAAAAACACGGGCGTAAAAAGCCCGTGTTTTTAAGGCAAAAGGAGATTTCGCGCTCTGCGGAGCGCGACACGGTGACGCTGTCCCCGTGACCCCTGCAAGCCTTTGTAAAGGCTTGACCGAAACTTTTATAATCTTTGCAACAAGTTTTTCGGCACGCTGACACGGGCGTAAAAGTCCGTGTTTTCTATACTGTTATCTTGTCTATAATTTTCGCCAGAGTTTTTTCACCTATTCCGCTGACATTTATAATCTCATTTACATCGGTGAAGTAACCGTTTTGATTTCTGTAATCTATAATCGCCTGCGCCTTCACTTCTCCTATGCCGCTTAAAGTCATAAGCTCTTCGCGGGACGCGGTATTAATATTTATCTTTCCCTCGGACTGAGCCTGCCGAACAGTATCCTGAACCGCCGCATTTGTCGGCGCGTTATTCTCTTTTTCGGAAGAATTGCCGGAGCTCGTATTTGAACCTCCCGAAACATTCGGTGTTCCTCCCGTATCGTTTGAGCCGGAAGCCTGTCCGTTCGGGGACGGAGAAATTACAATATGCTGTATCGCTGTGGATTCCGCGATATTTACCGAAGCGGTGTTAACTTCGGAAAAAAGCTCGAGAACGGAGTTATTGCTTGCCGCTGAGCCGTAGCCGTTCTGCTTATAAACAAGCTGCGGCGAAATATTTTGAGAGGACAGTATTTTGTAGTTTTTTATAGAGAATATCATATTCGCGGCAAGCAGGCAGATTATAATACATACCGCCGCATATTTTATTAAAAATTTGATATTTTTTCTGCTTTCGGATATATTTTCTTCACTTTTTGAGGCTTTCACTTTTTTATGTTCCGAACCGCCTTTAGTTTTCATTAATTCATTGCCGGCTTCAAGCAGTTCGTCCAATGAAATAAACTCGTTATCCATAATGATCCCCATAACAGTAATATTTTATGGATATAATTGTAATATAATTTCTTATGTTTTTCAACATAATAATACAAATTTCGACATTTTTTTCGTTATTGTCTATCAGAACGTTTTAAAATCGCTAAAATAACGTGAACATAGTGGCGATTTTAGGATAATAATACGGCGGACGCAAAATCTTTTTTTACGTCCGCCGCGCTGTTTTTATATTATTTTCAATAACCTATATTTGCGTTCGCCTATTACCAATCAACAGTCCATTTCTGCTGATATTCAAGACCTATACGGCAGTTGCTGACTTTTACAATAACTGCGGCGGTAACCTGAGCGAAACACATATAAGAAGGCGTATAAATCTCAAGAGCTTTAAGATTGCCCGTTGATTTCTCGATAGTCGCTATAATATTTGCGCCGATATATCTGTTCTCAAGTCCGTCAAATTTTATAAGACTGCCGGCCGCCTCTGTTATTTGCGAAGTTTCAACCACGGGAGCGAGATTTTTTGTTTTTTCTCCCGTATCATAATTTTCTTCCGTGCTGTTTATTTTAAGCTTGATTATATAATTGTCTCCCTCTTCCGTACAGGAAGCGTCGTCGGCAATCATATCCGGAGTAAGACCCGCGCAACCGCCTGCGGGCGGGAAGTTAGCGGCGATATCGGCTCCCGAGTAGGGTTTGGGTTCAGTATCCTCTTTCATAAAATTGTTCATAAGAGTTTTCGCGATACCGGCAATAGTGTCGTTTCCGCCGATTTCAAGAACATCGTTATAATTTATGGTATTGTTATATGTCTGGGTAACCGTTTTAGCGGAAGATAACACCTTCGCATGAGCGGCTTTATAATATTCTACTATGCCTTCTTTTGTGGAAAGGTCAGCGTCTGACGGAGCTGCGGCGGCAGGAGCGTCGGGATTTTGAGAATTTGCGTCGCCCGAACTGCCGGTTGAACCCGAAGGAGTTGATTGTGACGGCGTAGAACCTGTTGACTGACTCTGAGAAGGAGTCGATGCGTTATTTCCCTGAACGGGGGTACTGTTCTGATTTTCCGAAGATGCGGACGATTTACCCAATCCCGTAGTTATTTTAATCGCCGTAACACTGCATACAAGCATAGCCACAATAACGCATATCGAAATTACCGAAAGGAAAAAGTTCTGAGCCTTAGTCCTCTTTGCGGAATGTCTCGCGGCTTCCTTTTTAACTTCTTTTTTGTGTTTTTTAATTTCTTTTCGCTCTTTTTTAAGCTCTTTTTTTGATTTTACAACAGGTACTTCTTCCGCAGGCACTTCAACAGCGCTGTTTTCCGGCTCGGCAACCTGAATATTTTCATCTTTAGCCATAAAATCTCTCCTAACACGCGGTTATACATGAGTATATTATTTTACTATATTAATATACTACAATCATGCATAAAAAGTCAATAAATTTGTAAAAATAATTTGTTAAAAAAATTCCCTGATTTATCATAATTGTCAAATATGTTATTTTATTTTTAAATCTTAAAAAAAACTATTGATTTTACCTGTGATAAATTATATAATATTTGCAAATACAAATATATGTTTATTTGAATTACGGAGGGAATACCATGAAAAAATCAATATCGCTGCTTTTAGCTGTTATTCTCGCTTTTTCGGCGTTCGCCGTTACGGCCGCCGCCGATGACGGCGAATATCAGACATACTATATGAATTATGATATCAGGAACAGCAATCTTGAAATTGTACCTGTTAACGGATATTCGCAGTATGTTCTTTCGGGCGAGGATTTTAAGTTTACCGTTAATGCAAAGAAAAATTTTTCAACCGCATTTACCATCGTGGAGGTTGACGGAACTGAAATTGAGCCGGATATTCACGGCGTTTACACAATTTCAAACGTTACGTCCGAAAAAACGATTTCGGTTTACGTGGCCGTTGACTCCGGTCAGTCGAATCTTTTCTCATCACTTATAGTTTTTGTTCATAATATTCTTGAGTGGTTTGTAAATATTATTGAAACAATCGTTAAAGGTCAAAGAACTTAAGAGAGAGATAATTGAAGCGCCCGATAGCCGGGCGCTTAATTTTGTCGAAAAAGGAGATTTCGCGCTCTGCGGAGCGCGACACGGTGACGCTGTCCCCGTGACCCCTGCAAGCCTTTGTAAAGGCTTGACCGAAACTTTTATACGCTTTACAACGAGTTTTTCGACACGTCGGAGCGCCCGATAATCGGGCGCTTAATTTTTTTAGGGCAATACCGCATAATTATTGTCGTGCAGATGTGCCAAGAGATTTTTCGTCAGATTGACAAAAATGACGCAGGAATACTGACGTATTTCAAGGAGTTTTTGGCAAAAATGACGGAAAATCTCGGTGCAGATGCACGGCAAAGGCGGTAGCCGTTAATTGTGCGGTATTGCCTTAGTTTATTTATTTGTGATACTTTTCTCCGGCGTTGATTTTATATCCCCGGTAAATTTGCTCAAGCAGCATTATTCTGAAAAGTCTGTGAGGAAAAGTCATTCTCGAAACGGATATTTTTATATCCGCTCTTTGCTTTACTCTTTCCGAAAGCCCATATGAGCCGCCGATTATAAAAACGGCGCAGGACGCGCGCATTGAGGATTTAGCAAGAAACGCCGCGATATCCTCGGAAGAATATAATTTTCCTTCAACGCACATCGCGGCCGTAATATCTCCCGCGTCGATTTTCTTTAATATCGCGTCCGCCTCTTTTTCGAGAGCAGCGTTTATCTGCGCTTCCGACGGCGAATCGGGAAGCTCTGCGGCGGGAATTTCCGTAATTTCCGCTTTACAGTATGCTTTCAGCCTTTTTAAGTACTCCTCCGAAGCTTCTCTGAAAAAAGAATCTTTTAATCTTCCTATACAAATTATCTTTATTTTTTGCATCAGAATATCACCGTTTTTTCGGCAATACCGGGAGGAGCGATATCGAGAGTAAAGTCCGTTCCTTCCGACGCCCCCATCTCGCGAAGCGCTGTGCAAGTGCTTTTATACGCAAGCGCGGGAGTATTGTTTTCACGGCTGAGATGTCCCAAAATCAGCCGCGACGTTCCCGTTTGCACAAAATGGCACGCCGCTTTAGCGCAGTCATCGTTTGAAAGATGTCCCTTTTTTGACAGGATTCTTTGCTTGAGGCAGTACGGATAAGGTCCGTTTTCGAGCATATTTTTGTCGTAATTTGATTCAAGCAAAATCAGGTCGCTGCCGGTTGCTTTTTCTAAAATGTCGTCTGTGATATATCCCGTATCGGTAACTATTGATATTCTTCTCTCGTCGGGCAGAGTTACGGTATATCCGCGGCTTTGCGCACTGTCATGCGACGTTTTGAAGCATGAAATTTCCATATCCGCAATTTCAAACTTCCCGTCGGGCAATTCAAGGCTTTTTACGCCGCGAAGATGCCCCGCCTCGTCCAGCGCCTCAAGAGTACCTTTCGCCGCGATAACGGGTATATCGTATCTCGACGCAAAAACACGCAGAGCGCCGATATGGTCTGAATGTTCATGAGTTACAAGAATAGCGCTAATGCTTTCGGGAGCAATATTAATCTCCGCAAGCGCGGCAGTAAGACGCTTCGCGCTGGTTCCCGCGTCGATTAAAATACCGCTGTTTGAATAACCTATGTATGTACTGTTTCCGCTGCTTGAAGAACAAAGCGTACAAAACCTTGCCATTTAAATCGCCATGCAATACAATGATTACACAAAACACAATGAAAAATCATGCTTTTTGTATCAAGTATCTTTCCTTTCTTTTCACACTGCACCTTAATGAAAAATAAGGGCGCACGAAGCGCCCGCAGACCGTATTACGAATTACGAATTTTCTTATCCTGCCGGAGATATGACCTTAACCTTTTGATTTTCATCGGGAAAGTCCACTTTTGTTATATCCGCGCCAAGCTTTTTCAGCTTCTCTATAACGCGCTCATAGCCTCTCTCTATATGATAAATATTTTCTATAACAGTTTTACCGTCCGCGCACATACCCGCTATGAGCATCGCCGCGCCCGCGCGCAAATCGTCCGCTCTGACAGGTGCGCCGTGAAGCTTCTGAACGCCGGATATTATAGCCGCTTTGCCCTCGATTTGTATAGACGCTCCCATGCTTATAAGCTGGTCAACGTACCTGAATCTGTTGTCCCAAACGCCATCGGTAACTATGCTTGTCCCTTTGCTCAGAGCCAAAAAAGTGGTTATCTGAGGCTGCATATCCGTGGGGAACCCCGGGTGAGGCATAGCTGTAACCTTACAGCATTTACACCTTTTATTGCTGACGACTTTCAGCGAATCGTCATATTCTATAACCGTTACACCGCATTCTCTGAGTTTTGCCGTAATCGACTCAAGATGCTTGGGTATAACGTTTTTTATAAGGATATCACCCTTTGCGGCCGCCGCGGCTACCATATAAGTTCCCGCTTCGATTTGGTCGGGAATTATTGAATAGGAACAGCCGTGCAGAGAATGAACTCCGCGTATTCTTATAACGTCTGTACCCGCGCCCGTAACGTTAGCGCCCATGAGGTTTAAGAAATTGGCGAGATCGACTATGTGTGGTTCTTTTGCGGCGTTTTCAATTATTGTAATGCCTCTTGCCTTTACAGCGGCGAGCATTATATTAACTGTCGCTCCCACCGAAACCTTATCGAAATAAATTACGTTGCCTATAAGCCTTGCCGCTTCCGCGTCAATCATGCCGTTGTCATTTGTAATAGTCGCGCCGAGCTTGGCGAAACCTTTAAGATGAAAATCTATGGGTCTTACACCGCCGAAGTTGCAGCCTCCCGGCATAGCTACCTTCGCATGGCTGTAACGCCCGAGGAGTGCGCCGAGAAGGTAATACGACGAACGGGAATATTTAGTCATTTCATAAGGAATAATATAGGAATTAATATACCTTGTATCAATTTCCAACGTGTTTGAATTAATATAACGTACGGCGGCGCCCATTTCCATAAGGATTTTTACCATAACCTGAACGTCGCGTATGTCAGGTATATTTTCTATTCTGCAAATATCCTCAGCAAGAATCGTGGCGGGGATTATCGCTACAGCCGCATTTTTAGCTCCGCTTATTTCAACCTCGCCATGAAGCTTATTACCGCCGTTAATTACGAATTTTTCCATAACGGTACTTCCTTAAAGAATAAAACAATATATTATCGGCATATCTTAATTATGCCGCAGGCAAATCAAAATGATTTTTAACATTAATAGTATACCACCAATAATGAAAAATTTAAAGTATATTTAAGGAAATTTATTATTTTTGTGTAATTTTTGTTTAAAATGCCATCTTTTTCAAGTCCGACAACAAAATATTCCAATTTGAAATTAAAATAACACAAGATATTGTGGTGAACATATATTCAGTTAATAATTTATTAAAAATTTTTAATAAATTTAAACAATTTCAGTTTATAATAATAATGAACATATAACATACAAAACGTAAAAAATATTATTGATTTTTGCCGTTATACAAACATTATCGAATACGCGATGAGAAACTGAGCGGCGAAATAAGAAGCATGATTTGTTATTACGTCAACAGGACGGTTCTTGCCCTCGCCGAAATACGTTCCGGAAAGAATAAGGTCCGAAATAAGGAAGAACACTCCGCCCGCGAACATTATATTAAGAGTTTTTACACCAAATGAGTTCATAAGAGCGAGAGAGCCGGAAAGAAGCGTCATAAAAGCGAGTATGCAGGCGTATACGGCGGTTATGAGCTTAAACTTTCCGTATTTCATTTTCATCGGCTTTTCAAGAATTATAATTCCGACAGCTATAACCGCCGCGATAATAAGCGGCAGGATAATATACAGCGGTCTTTTGAAATCGGCGTAGTTTTTAATAAGTCCCGAAATAAAAAGTATATGACCTATCATAAAAGCGCCGAAGCCTGAAAATGTGTAAATATCGTTATCCTGAGGGTATACCCATTTAAGGTCAAGCCATATATCGCCCATAAGACCGAAAACGAGCCCCGGAATCACAAACAACGCAAAGCCGAATTTATTTCTGCCAATGGCCTCGGCCGCCGCTGCCGACGCGCACGAAACGAACAGCGCGCTTGTGAGAGCCTTTAAAACGAGAGCTTTTACTCCGCCCTCTTTAACACGTTTTGCCATAAATACAACAGCGGACACGATTCCGAGAACCAACAACACATAAAATAACATAAATTCCATTCCTTCCGTATTTTTCAGTAACATTATAACAAAAATTAAAGGTTGTTTCAATATTATTTTTGTATTTTTACTGATATATTTTTATAAGCTTTAAAAACAAATTCCGAAATGAAAAATAATTATTCATATTTTTATTCATATTTTAAATAAAAAACTTGACAAACGCTCTGATTTTATAGGATAATATATATGAGGTATTATCGGCATGAAAAAATTCGCATATATAATTTTAGTTTCAATTCTGATAATGTCAGTATTTTCCTCCTGTTCTCAAGATGAAAAGACCGGAAACGTAAATTTCGGAGAATACGTAATTTCCGACGCGGAAACGACCTCCCTTAATTACGACGTCTCGCAGGTGCTCAATACTGATTCGTCATGGCAGTCATCATATGCGCTGTCATATACCTATTATGATAAAAAAAGCGGCGAGTCGGTAATAACCGAGGGCAAATGCGGGAAATATTATCAGTCGCTTGATAAAGCGACCGATATAGCCACCTTTATTACTCAGGAGGACGGCTATATGATACAGTATATGCTTAACAACAATACCGCCGAAGGCACGGCGACAATAGTTACAAATTCAACGATAGATGATTTGTATTCCGGATTTATACAGCTTTCTGTATGCGACCCGTATTTTCCCGTTTATAAAAACGTTACAAAGGTAGGAACAGATTTCGTCGCGGGGCGTTCAGCCGTAAGATACAAGCAGATTGAAAAGGAAAACGGAGCGGATAAGAAAATCGCTTATGTGTGGATTGACGACCAATACGGCTTTGCGTCAAGATGCGAGCTTTACGACGCCGAAACTCAGGAGCTTCAAATGCGCTGGGAACTGCTGGAGTTTACGCGCAATGTGACGGAGGACGCTGTAAAAATCAATGTAGACGCATACGATATAGCCGAAAGCGGCAATTAATGAATCGACGGCAGATTGTTCCGCCGGATTTTTCGACGAAAATTCGTCCCAAAAATTCGCATACCGATTTACGTATAAAAAAAACTATTGACACTTCAGATTTTTATGTGGTATACTATAAATGAAGGGTTTTATGAAAAATGGTTTATATGGTATACACGGTTTATATATAATATAATTGTATTTTTGTCAATCCTTTCTGTTTATTTTCGGAAAGGATATTTTATTTTTGTTAAGACAATACCGCGCAATCAGCGGCTGCCGCCAAGCGTGCGGTGTTGTTTATAATGGAAGCACTAATTAAATCGAGCGTGCATATTGCGTCATGAGATTTTTCGTCAGATTGACAAAAGTGACGCAGGAATACTGACGTATTTCAAGGAGCTTTTGGCAAAAATGACGGAAAATCGCAGCGCAAGATGTGCGTTCAGCCGTTAGGCGTGATTTAATCAGTGGTTCCATAATATATACTTTTGAAAGGAAGTTTAGAAAAATGAAAAATGTAAAGAAAATTATCGCCGTAATTTGTACCGTTTTAATTTCGGCGGCCGCAATTTTTTCCGTACCGGCAGCGGCCGAAGAATTATCCGGCGATATGGACGGCAACGGAGAGATAACGGCGGCGGACGCGAGAAGCATATTGAGAGTATCCGCCATGCTGGACATTGTATCCGAGGAAAAGAGAAAAACGGCTGATGTAAACAGCGACGGCGAAATAACTGCGGCCGATGCAAGATACGTTCTTCGCGTGGCGGCAAAGCTCGACCCAAACGGACAAGAGATTCCCTATGACGTTAAGGCGTTTATTAATGATTGTTATACAATGGAATCCTATGAAACTATTCCGGGCGAAGAACCAATATGGTCGATTATTTCAGTAGACGGCGCTTCTCTTTCTATGGAATCGTCGGTAGCGGGGATAACTCTGCGTATATTAACAAATAACTCTATTGATTTTTATATGGCAAATCCGAACACGGGATTATATACATATATGACAGATGAGTTTTTAGAACTGCTCGGTATTTTGCCCGATGAATTAGGCGGTCAGTACGTCCCCGCCGGCGGAGAGAATATTACTGTTTCAGACGGCTCTGTAATAAACGGAAAGCAAAGCGTTGTCTATACCTGTAAATACGATGACGGCTCAAGAATAGAAATCATAACCGTCGATGATGAGATTGTGAAAATCATAGATTATTATGCGGATAACACTCCCGCTTCACAGTTAGACGTTATATCATTCAAACCTGTTCCCGATAAAGGTATGCTGTCTTTGACGGAAATGCGTGAGGTTGACAACGATACATTTCTCTATAGTTTGGCTGCATAATCCGGACAAATGCCATAAAACGATATCGGCTGTATGCCGGCATCGTTTTTTTAATAGTATTCACATCGTTGCGATATTTAAGGCAACACCGCACAATTAACGATTATTTCGTCTTTCCATTAAGACCTCCACTATTTTTATATCCTCGGGATAAGTAACCTTATAATTATCGGTATAGCCGAAATAGCGGTATTCCTTTGCTTCAAGCGGAAGCTGGTGAGCCGGATGGCATAAAGGTGAGTTTTCGTCAAAATACTTATATATAAGCGGGAATCTGTACGCATCGGGAGCCTGAATCAAATAGAAATCCTCTCTGTTCGCGATTCTGTCTTTATACGAACCGAGAGCGTCGGTGATTTTATACGCTGTGTTTACAAAATCGTAATCGTCGAGAAGTCCTATAAATTCATCTGTCAGTTCGGGAGTTATCATAGGACACGCCGCGTTGTTTTCTATAATTTTTTCGCAGTCGGGATAATTTTCCGCTATATAATCAAGCGCGTGTTTGAATGACGCGTTTCTGCTGTCGCCGCCCTCGACCGTTTTAACGGAATATTCTTTTGCGATTCTTCCTCTTTTCATTTCGGCCGCGTCAACCACAACAATAAAATCGTCAATGGTTTTTGCTTTTCCGAAAGCGTCTATCGAATACCATATCATCTCTTTACCGAAAATATTACAATACTGTTTCGGTCTGTCCGCTCCGAATCTCGAGCCTATTCCTCCCGCGAGGATTATTCCTACAGTCTTTCCCATTACCGTATCCCCTTATCTGTAAACCACGCAGTTTTTCGGTTTTTTATCATTGAGCCAATCTGTAAGGCTTTCAACCGCCATATTTGTGCCTTGAACCTGAACATCAAAAGACGAACCGGCTATATGGGGAGTGATTATAAGGTTTTTTGCGTCAAGCAGAGGGCAATCGGAAGCTATCGGCTCAACCGCCGTAACGTCTATAGCCGCTCCCGCTATTTTGCCGCTGTTGAGCGATTCTATAAGGTCATTTTCGTCTACAAGCTCTCCTCTCGCGGTATTGATAAAATACGCGGTATTTTTCATTTTCTCAAATTCAGCCGCTTTAAAAAGATGCTTTGTCTGCGGAGTTACTACACAATGCAGACTGATTATATCGGATTCCTTTAAAAGCGTATCAAATTTGACAAGCTCTGCGTATTCTGGAACCGAATCGGGAGATATATACGGGTCGTATGCTAAAATCCTCATTCCGAACGCCTTCGCTTTTTCGGCGACAAGTCTGCCCGCGTGACCGAATCCGACTATACCGAGCGTCATATGGTTCACACTACCACCTCTGAACCTTATAAACGGAGAATTGTTGTCAAGACCCCATACCGTGTCGCGGTATTCTTCGGGCTTCGATTTAACGTCGGTCGTTATAACTCTATTGTGTATAAGATTTGTTGTGAGCGTTATATTCCTTGTAAGGTCGAGAATATAGCCCATCGTCATATCCGAAACGGCGTTGGCGTTTCTTCCAGCGTTGTTGCATACTATTACGCCGTTTTCCATTGCTTTATCGAGGTCGATAACCGTTTTTACGCCGCCTCGGCAGCATACTATGAATTTAAGCTTCTCGGCGCAGTCAAAAATTTCCGCGTCAATAGTATCGTATTCACATATAAGAACATCTATGTCCTTTACCCGTCTTTTCAGTTCATCTCTCGGCATAACGTCGTGGTCGATGTTATAGCCCGCGTATTCAAAATCAATTCTGTCGCTTAACGTTTCAAGAATCGGCTTTATAACTTCCGCCGTTACAAGAGCTTTAAGCTTCTCCATTTTTTCATATCTCCTTTAAAACGCGTTCAATTCCTTTAAGTAATTTACCGTTCTGTCAGTTCCGTCTTTATAGTTGTGAAGCGATTTCCAGCCGAGCGATTCAAGCTTTTTAACGCTGAGTACGGCTCTTGTTACTTTTGAATAGCCCTCTTTCGCAAGCTCGGCCGATAAATCAAAAACCACTTTTTTGCCCGAAGCGCCGGCCGCCGCTTCGGCAAAATCCTTAAGCATTACTCCGCCTTCGCTGTCGGCTATATTGTATACGTTTCCCGTTATGCCGTCGGTAAGGACTTTAAGCATAGCCGAGGCGCAGTCACCGACATATCCAAAGGAAAATACCTGCGTACCGGGACTTTTAAGGACGATATCCTCATTTCTTACGGCATTGCATATAAATTGCGTGGGCGCTTTCGTGTCCTCGGGGATAACGGTCGGACCGTAAATCCTGCCGATTCTTACGTTCGCGAAATCAACGCCGTATTCGCTCAGATAGGCATTGCACATGGACTCCGACGCGCGCTTGCCCGACGGATAACAAGCTCTTACTGTGTTGCAGTCAACATAGCCGCTGTAAAGTTCGTCGAAATACTCGGTTCCGTCGCTTCCAATCCCGTAAGCCTCGACGGACGAGCAAAACATAAACCTTTTAACACCGTAATTTTTGCAAGCCTCAAGAAGATTATGCGTAGCTATGACGTTTGTGCATATTGTATCGACAGGATTGTTTGCGTAAACGTGTGGGGAAGTGCTGCTCGCCGCGTGAATGACATACGTGATTTTTTCTTTATCAAAAATATCATTGACTGCGGACGCGTCGTTGACGTCGCATATCACGGGTACAAAATTATCATTGCCGTAATAGTCGGAAAAACGCGCGTCAACGCGTTCTTTATTTCTGTCCAAGGCTATAACTTTAATTTTTCCCGCCTGCATAAGCAAGTCTGTTATATAATTTCCGATAAGTCCCGCCGCGCCGGTTATCATTACGGCCGAACCTGCGAGCTTGTCAAATACGTCCGCGAATACACTTATGTACTCGTCAAGCTCGGATTTATATAAAGGCGATTTTATATACATATTACTTTTCGCTCCTTATTTTAACTTTCTTAAATGAATTTTTTATATATACATAA
>CANRNI010000009.1 GCA_947631945.1 uncultured Clostridia bacterium | reverse complement strand
ATATGCTACCGTTTAACTCAGTTGATTGATCTTGACTTTTCCTTTTATTACCCCAACTATTGACAAAGAACCAAAAATCGCTTTGTATGGCAAAAATGTTTCTTGTCCTTGGAGCACATTGCCGATTTTCAGTTACACTAAAAACAAAAAGCCGCAACTGCTATTTGCAATTGCGGCTAATGTGATTTTAATAATCAATACAACAAAAAATCACTCTAACTCTTCTAAAGCGTTGCTGAGCTGATCGTCAAGCTCATGGATATCGAATATATGAAGCATATTTCTTATCCAATTAAGGAAGAGAGCAATTATTTTAACGATATCGCTCATAAATAACTTATCTTTGTTCATTGTAATAACCTCACTTTAATATATTTGTTCAATTTATTATTCCGAGTTATTATTCCGAGGGAAGCTCAATGCCTAAAAATGCAAGGAATGCTCTAACGATTTTTAATAAGCTGAGGACAAAGTCTTCGATTCTTTGAACAAACGGTACTGAATCAAATATTTCCATTATATACACCTCGCTTTCAAAAATAATAAATTTATTTGCAGTAAAATAATTGCCGTTTGCAGTTTATTTTTCATCTGCATCATCATTGCCATCATCATGTTTGGACACCAATTTTTTTATGAGGTCGATTAAAAACATGATGAATTCAACAATTTTAGCGAAACTTTCCATAAATACGACCTCCTTCAAGTTGGTAAACTTTCATACAAACAGATAATAACACAATAAAATTACTGACACAAGGCTTTTTTAATAAATTATTAATATGTTAATAACTACATCATAATTATGACAATTTTTTAAAATGCGATTTTGAATGAAACGAGGCCATCTGAGGATGACCTCGGAATCAATCTCTTCAACAAATGTGAAATGCCGTTATCAATCACCGGACATTGTCGTTGTCTCTTTTGCAGGAGCAGCGGTTGTAGTTTTATTATTGTTGCTTCCGCCCATTAAGGCTTCAAAAAGTCTTACTATCATATCAATGATTCTTTCAAGCCAGCCGAGACCTCTTTCTACGGCATCGTTTGTACTTCCGCCAAACATTGGAAATCCACTCCTTTACGTTGTTTTCTCAAAAAATTATACTTTGAGATAAATTGTACTTACATTATAGCATCATAATTTAATTAAATCAACAGTTTTTTCAAAAAATGTAAGAGTTTCTGTGTTTGTGAGATTGCGTATTTGTAAATTTTTTATGACAGTGGATATTTACAGAGGGCGTATCCGAAATCGGCAATATGACCGAGAACGAGTTTTTTTGCCTCGTCAGACGAAAATTTTTCTCAAAAAAAAACCATATACCGTCTTGTGTAGACGCGCCATAATGTGAATACGAATACATTATATTTATATTAATTTAAGCTTATACATCGCAAACGCGCCCGCAAGCGAGATTACAACTCCTATTGGTATTAGCACTCCCGTACCTATTCCGCCGCTTATAATAACTATTACCGTTAAAATAAGAATCGGAGCTACGCTTATTTTCCAATGCTTTGAAAAATATGAAGCGCCCAGAGCGCCGAACAGTGCCGGCATTACCTGCTTAAAAGCGGGAGAGAGTATAGACGATGGGTCGGTAAGACGCGGAATAAACGGTCTGAAAGCAAGTACGAATACCGCTATTATAATTGTTGTTACTATCGCAGAGGTCGCTACCGCTATTGTCGTTATGACCTCGCCCTCCTCGGAATTGCTTTTGACCTTTGCGGTGTCCATGGCGGCGAGAGCGCAGGGCAGCTTTAAGTTGCTGATGTTTCCCGTCGTAAAGCTTAGATACATTCCACCGGCCCCAAGCAGGGGAGAGTATGCAATAACCTCTATAATTGCCGTCGGATAGAAAAGCACCGCGACAGGCAGAAGTCCGCTCCCGATTTCTTTTAATGTCGGCCAGACGTTATAGTTTATGCAGAATGACAGCGGTACGGCAATAAGCACGAGCAGAACGGCTAATGACCATACAGAGCCGAACGTATGCGTTCTGTCAATATAATTCTTTTCTGTTTTCATCGGTTATTACTCCTTAACTGATTATTAACTGATTATTGGCGCGCGGAATTCAAAGTGGGCTATCGCTTCGGGCAGTATCTGCGAAAGCAGAACAGCAAATCCCATAGCGGCAAACATACTTATTGGCATAGCGAAATTTTGCAGCCACTTTATATTCCTTTTTTCAGCCGTCTTTGAAAGTATGAGCATAATCACGACAGAAATAACCAGCGTTGCGACGGACATAAGTCCCGCGCCGTCATAATTATATGTAACAGTTCCGTCTGCCGCCTGTATCCCCGTTCCTTTTCCGGCGAGGGCTCTTGCTATAAACGCCGCTATAAGTCCTATAAACGCTGCGACCGCGAGAGTATCGGTTAACTTTGAGTCTCCGCTTTTACCAATCGCCTTATTCATGCCGTGCTGTATTCTTTTAAGACAAAGAGGCAGTATTACAAGCGGGAGCGAGCTTGCGAGCGTCATGACCCACATTACGGTCGCGAAGGTCTTTTCATCGGTTATCGGTACGGACAAGCTTGCCGCGCCGTTTGACGCCGCTTCTACAGCCGCTGATGCCGCCGCTGTTTCCTGCGTAATATTGCCGATGACGGAAAGCCTTATCCACGGCAAAATTATTCCCAGCGCGGGAGTCAGCGCTATTATAGTGGCGACGATTGCGAGAGCCGGTGTAACCGTAAACAGAACCGATTGAATTACTGTGTTTTTCATTACCGATTTTGAAAGACCTATTTGATTGCCGCGCTTTACCGCTCTTATGAGGAAAGCCGCCGACTGCGCGAGAATGAAAGCCACAACTGTCAGTCCAAGCGCAAGCATAAAGGAATTTTCTCTGAAATCCATCATAGTATCACTGCCTTTGTTATAATGTAATATCGCGGAAATATGTAAATACCGATTAAATGGCGATGCGTTTGCACGACGCCAAGGCTTATTCGGAAACCTTCAAAATGCCCGAATAACGAGGCTTTTTTCGTCGTACCGCATTGGTTTTTTTTGAAATACATAAAGTATTGCCTTAAAAAATCGAATGTGCGACAAAAAAATCCTTTGTTCTTAGAGCGTGGAAAATCTCTAATTAATTATGCGGTATTTCCGTAACAATATTTTTTGAAAAACATAAAATGCCCTGAGGCGTAATTTCGATTATACCGCAGGAATTTTGTCTTACGCTGCCGGGATTCAGTATATATAACCCGTCGCGGTATGATGAAAAAGGAATATGCGTGTGACCGTAAACAGCTATTTTCGCGTGGGCTTCCAAGGCGCATTTAGTTAAAGTATCTAACCCGTACTTTACGCCCTCCGAATGACCGTGTGTGCAGTAAACCGAGATGTTCCCGAAATCCTCAATTGTTTTAAGCGGGTAATTGTCGGCGTAAAAATCGCAGTTACCACGCACCGCCGCCGTTTTTTTGCACATTATGAATGGAAGATTTGCTTCCCAATCGCGTATGCCGTCACCGAGGAATATAACCGCGTCGGGGCTGTTGGAGCGTATCGCGGTACGCATTGAAAGACTGTCTCCGTGTGAATCGGAAAGTACAAGTATTCTCATTCTAAACGCCTCGTTTCAGCAATATAAATATATAAAAGAATCATGTAAAATAATGCATATACAAAAATTCAAGGCACCGCACAAAGATTGCGCGTAAGCTTCAATATATAGGAGGAGAGTTTATGTCAAATAATATTGACGATATCATCGGAAAGATAAAAAGCAACAGCGCCGATGAAAACAGAAAGCTTGCCGAGCAGCTTAAAAGCAACCTGTCGCAAAGTCAGACGGAAGCTTTAAATAATCTTATGTCAAATAAAGACCTTATGCAAAAGCTTTTGTCGTCGGACGCGGCGAAAAATATAATCAATAAGCTCGGCGGTGATAAAAATGGACATAAGTGAATTACTTTCCTCGCTTTCGAGCGAGGATATGGAGCAGCTTAAAAATGCCGCGAACGCGATATTAGGCAATAATCAGCCGCAGAAACAGGAAACGCCGCAGAATCCTTTGTTCAATCCGGCAATGATTGGGAATTTGAGTAAGCTCAGTCAGGCGCTGTCGGGCGACGATGACAGAACTGCCTTTATAAAGGCATTAAAGCCGATGTTGAGCGAATCAAGACAGCAGAAAGCCGATGAAGCAATAAAAATTTTAAAATTGGTGCAGCTTTTGCCCCTGCTGCGTGAAAGCGGATTGTTTAACGGGCTGATTTAGGAGGCGCAGGCTATGCGTGATTACACTTATCAGGATATGCTTAAAATGCAGGAGGAAGCGGCTAAAAGAGTTAGAGAGATGAAAAAACGCGCGGCAATTGCCGTGGAAGACGAATCGGGATTTGAAAACATACCCACAACGGTCAGAAAAGTTCTGCCCGACGAGGTAAAGCATATTTCATATCCCGTGGAGCTTCCGGGGCAAAAAGAGGAGCAAAACGAAAAGCAGAATGAAAAACAGAATGAAGAACGAAATGAAGAACACGGTGAGAAAAAAAAGTCTCCGTCCGGAATTTTAAGCTTCATAACTCAGGATAAGGACGCCTTGCTGATTCTCGCCCTGCTTGCAGTAATAGGGCAGGACGAAAAAGATTATCTGACGTCGCTCGCCCTCATATATTTACTCCTGTGATATCGGTAAGTGATATTTAATTAATTGTTCATTAAATATTAAAAAAATCATCAAAGTCAATAAAAATAAAAAAGACAAATGTATAAAACTATGCGCATTTTTACCTGTATTTACAAATTATTAATATTTATTTAAACATAACTTAACATATATTGCGTATTTATGTGATAATATATTAACATAGTTTGAAGAATACGGGGGTTGCTTTCTTTATGTACGAGTCAATTTACAGCATTTTTACTCTGATTGCCGATATCTTTTCGTCCTTTGGACAGTATTTTGATGGCTTGTTTAAGTCAATAAAATTATTTTAAGCAATAAGAGCGTTTTAATTGAATCGTTTTTCCCCGTTTTACGGGGTTTTTTCTTTTCAGACGCAGATTTTGATACGGAAAATAAGTCGGACGGAGCGCGGAACTCCGTCCGATTGCCGTTTTTATCTTTCTTCTCTGAAATATGAAAGTCCGAGGCTCTGCGGAGGCTGATACTCGCGCTTTTTGCGCATACTTACGATAATCAGAACAAATATTGTTACCACATAGGGCAGCATTTTAAATAGTTCCTGTGAGCTTCTGCTCAAACCGGGTATAAACAGATAAACTATATAAAGACCGCCGAAAAGAATAGAGCCTAAAATTCCGACGTTTGGTTTCCAAAGCGCGAATATAACGAGAGCGATTGCGAGCCAGCCTCTGTCGCCGAACGCGCCGTTTGTCCATACGCCGCTGGTGTAGTCCATAATATAGTAAAGTCCGCCGAGACCGGCTATCGCGCCGCCTATGCAGGTGGCAAGATATTTATATTTTGTAACGTTTATTCCGGCCGCATCCGCAGTTGACGGGCTTTCGCCGACCGACCTCAAATGAAGTCCCGACCTTGTGCGGTTCAGATACCACGCGGCAAACAGAGAAACAACAATTGCCGAATACGCCAAAAAACCGTAGGAGAAAAATATTTTACCGAACGCGCCGAGCTTGTCTGCGAACGGGAACGGAGTTCTGAAAATGTTGCTCGTCGCGGTCATCGCGATGGAGCCGCCCTCACCGAAAAGGTTTGCCAGAGAGCCGCCGAAAAAGTTTCCCACGCCTTCTCCGAAAATCGTCAGAGCAAGTCCGGTTACGTTTTGGTTGGCTCTGAGCGTAATCGTAAGAAAGCTGTAGATGAATGCCATTAGCGCTGAGCCTGCTATCGCGGCTAAAAGAGGAATTATAACGGCGAGAAACGCGTTTATATTATCGGTCGAGCGCTCGTAAAAGAACGCGCCTATAACGCCGGATACTCCGCCCACATACATAATTCCGGGAATACCGAGGTTAAGATTTCCCGATTTTTCAGTAATCATTTCGCCTGTGGAGCCGAACAGGAGGGGTATTCCCTGAACAACTGCCCGCTGAATGAACGTGGCGATTGAAGCAAACATCATTTACCCTCCTTATGCTTTTTATTGAAAATTATTTGATAATTAACAAAAAATTCGCAGCCGATTATAAAGAAAAGTATAATACCTGTCAAAATATCGGCTATGGATTCGTTTAAACGGAAAGCCATTGCGATTTCACTCGCGCCCTTTTCGAGAAAAACGATAAGGAACGATGTAAATATCATAAGCAGTGGATTAAATTTAGCGAGCCATGATACCATTATGGCGGTAAAGCCCTGACCGCCGGCCGTTTCCGTTGACATCGTATGGTCGGTGCCTGCTACGAGCAGAAGTCCCGCGACTCCGCACAGAGCACCGGAGAGCGCCGCAGTTCTTATTATGACCTTTTTTACGTTCATTCCGACATATCTCGCGGTATTTTCGCTTTCGCCCACAACCGCGATTTCATATCCGTGCTTGCTGTATTTAAGATAAATGTACATAAGAACCGTAAGTACGGCTACTATTATAATGTTTATAAGATATTTCTGACCGAACAGGGACGGGAACCAGCCCGCCTGAGAGTTCATGTTTATTATGCCTATTGATGCCGAACCCTTGGGATTTTCCCATATTGTTATAAAAAACGAAACGAGCTGTATCGCGACGTAATTCATCATAAGGGTAAAAAGCGTCTCGTTTGTGTTCCAGTTTGCCTTGAAGAACGCCGGTATAACCGACCATAGCGCTCCTGCCGCGATGCTTGCGATTACCATTATCAATATAAGAACGGGGGAGGGGAGTTTATCGCCTATAAGAATCATACAAGCGGCTGTCGCGAGACAGCCCGCGAGAACCTGACCCTCCGCGCCTATGTTCCAGAAACGCATTTTAAACGCCGGAGTGACCGCCAGCGATATACACAGCAGTATCGCTATATTTTGGAGCAGCGACCATATTTTTCTTTTAGAGCCGAAAGCGCCGTTGAACATCGAAACATAGACTTCTATGGGATTTAAATCAGTAAGCATTACGACGATTGCGGCGCAGACTATAAGCGCCGCCGCGATTGCGGCTATTCTTATCAGCCATGATTTCCACATGGGCATTGACGGTCTTTTCGCTATGTGGAAAAGAGGTTCTTTTGCTTTTTCACTCGCTTTGCTCATTACGCGGCACCTCCGTCTGTTTTTGTCATAAGAAGTCCTATTTCTTCCTTTTTTGCGGTGCGGGCGTCAACGATTCCCGTAACTCTCCCCGCGCCTATAACAAGGATCCTGTCGCACAGCTCAAGCAGTACATCGAGATCCTCGCCTACGAATATTACCGCGACGCCGTTTTCTTTTTGTCGATTAAGAAGATTGTATATCATGTACGAAGAATTGATATCAAGACCTCTTACCGGGTAAGCCGCCATGAGAACCGTGGGCGATGAGGATATCTCGCGTCCTACGAGAACTTTCTGAACATTACCGCCCGATAATTTTCTTACGGGAGTCGATACGCCCGGAGTTACGACCTCGAGCTGTTCTATTATTGTTTCCGCGAGAGTTTTGGGCTTTTTGCGTTCAAGGAACATGGATTTGCCTTTTCTGTAGCTGCGCAGCATCATATTTTCCGCAATATCCATATTGCCTACAAGTCCCATGCCGAGCCTGTCCTCCGGCACAAAGGAAAGCCTTACGCCGAGATCTCTTATCTGAAGCGGAGTTTTATCCTTGAGATTCTCGGTTTTTCCCGTATTCGGGTCAATATAGTTGATTTCACCGCTTTCAAGACGCTGAAGCCCCGCTATCGCTTCGAGCAGTTCACGCTGACCGCTTCCCGCGATTCCCGCTATTCCGAGAATTTCTCCGCCCTTTGCGGTAAAAGAAACATTGTCGAGCAGCTTTATTCCTTCGCGGCTGAGACAGTTGATGTTATTGATTATAAGCCTGTCCTGAGTGTTTTTAGGCTCGCTTCTGTCTATATCGAGCGTGATTTTTTTGCCTACCATCATCTCGGTAAGCTCCGCTTCATTTGTTTCGGCGGTCACTACTGTGTTTATATATTCGCCTTTTCTGAGTACGGCGACTCTGTCCGAAAGCGATAACACCTCATGAAGCTTATGAGTTATAATTATTATAGCTTTTCCGTCGTCGCGCATTGTTCTGAGAACAGAGAAAAGCTTTTGCGTTTCCTGCGGAGTAAGAACTGCCGTAGGCTCGTCAAGAATCAGAATATCCGCGCCTCTGAAAAGCACTTTGATTATTTCAACAGTCTGCTTTTCAGATACCGACATTCGGTATATTTTTTTCTCGGGGTCTATGTCAAAGCCGTATTTTTCGCTGATTTTGCGCACACGTTCGGAGGCCTCTTTTATAGTGGGACTGTCTTCTTTGCTAAGGCCGAGTACAATATTTTCTGCGGCGGAAAAAACGTCAACGAGCTTAAAATGCTGATGAATCATTCCGATTTTATATTTGAACGCGTCTCTGGGCGACTTTATAACGACCTCTCGGCCGTCAATAAAAATCTGGCCGTCGTCGGGGTAGTAAATGCCCGAAATCATGTTCATAAGTGTAGTTTTGCCGCTTCCGTTTTCGCCGAGGATTGAAAGAATCTCTCCTCTGCGGACAGTTAAATCAACGTCTTTATTGGCGACGATACTGCCGAAGCGCTTTGTTATCTTTTTGAGTTCCAACGCCGGATAGCTGTTCACGCTTAAACCTCCCGAAATACGATTGCCGATTAACTGAATTATCATAACGGATTACTTTTGCGGTAACACCGCACAATCAGCGGTTGCCATTTACCACGCGTATGTCTGAATATTTTTCATTATTTTCACCAAAAGCTTTTTGAAATACGCTTTGTATTACTTCGTCATTTTTGGCAGTCTAACGAAAAATCCGACGTACGTGTGAGCGGCAATAATTGTGCGCCGCTTTGCGGGTGTTGACCGTTCGGTAAGCTCTTATCATAATTCAGCGGTCATTGTATAAAAACTGCGACGAGGCGAAGCTGCCGCCTCGCCTGCGTCGTATAAGTTTTTAATTATGCTTCTGTAATGCCGTCTATAAGAAGATCGAAATAAGGAGCCGATCTGAACTCGGATTCATGGAAATAACCATCGGAAATAACTTCCGTATCGCCTGTGTAATCGGCATCTGTATCAACGTCCGCCATGTATGTGTCGAGTGTCTTGCCGCCTACTGTAAATGTGGAGGTGTCGAATACATGGAGAGTGCCGGCCTTGAGCTGGGCTTTTACTTTCTCAAGCTTTTCGGCGGTTCCGGGAGCGGCCGCTGCTTCATTTACGCTTGTAAGCTCGACGGATCCTGTCGCAATATTGCCGCACCAGTCTTTATCAATCTCGGTACCGTTGATAACGCTCTTAATGATGTACTCATAATAAGGCTGCCAGTTGATTTTTGAGGAAACTATGAAAGTGTTGGGACAAGCCGAAACTGTGCTGCCGTTGTAGGAAACGTTGGGAACGTTTGCGGCTTCGCAAGCTGTGGGAGCGCCCATTGAATCGGCGTGCTGGCTTATAAGCTTGCAGTCGTCCTGGATAAGAGCCGTGGCGGCTTCTTTTTCCTTTGCTTCGTCGAACCATGAGTTTGTATATTTAACCTCCATGGTAACGGACGGGCAAACAGATTTCGCGCCGAGATAGAAAGAAGTGTAACCTGATTTTACCTCTGCGTAGGGGAATGCGCCTACATAGCCCATTTTTGCTTCTTCGGCGGTGAAGTCGCCGTTTTCAATCATCTGGTTGAGCTTTAATCCTGCCGCAACGCCTGCAAGGAATCTGCCTTCATAGATAGAAGCGAACGCATTGTGGTAGTTCGCAAGGTTCTCGGTATGAGCCTTTGTACCTGTTGCGTGGCAGAACTGAACGTCGGGATATTCTTTAGCGGCCTGTATCATGTAATCCTCATGACCGAAAGAATCGGCAAAGATAAGGTCGCAGCCCGCATCCGCAAGCTCTGCGGCTGCTTCATAACATTCGCTGCCTTCGGGAATGTTCTTTTTAAGCATTACCTGTTCGTCGGAAAGTCCGAGAGCCTTCTGAGCGGCAATAGCCGCGTCAAGGAAGTTTTTGTCATAGGTGGAGTTTTCGTCATGAAGGAAGATAAAGCCTACCTTTAAATCAGCCGGAACAGCCGGAACGGCTGTTTCCGTGTTGGACTTGTCTTCGCCTGACGAAGGTTCCTCGTCCACAGGCTTTTTTGTGCAAGCCGCGAGAGCGAGTACCATTACTGCTGCGAGAAGTACTGCGAGAATTTTTTTCATTTCTGTTATCTCTCCTATTATAAATTTATATGTAAAAAAACATATACCTTAAATAAACGGCGCTTAATCTCGGAAAACAATATTTCCGTTTTCCATTGATTCTATAGCGGCGAGCGATTTTACGTCTATGCCCGCGTCAAGCAGGAATTTTTCTCCGGGCTGAAAAGCTTTTGTTATCGCGATACCCGCGCCGCACAGAACAGCGCCCGCTTCGTTTATGATTTTTTGAAGTCCCAAAACAGCTTGTCCGTTAGCGAGAAAATCGTCTATGATAAGTATTCTGTCATCGGGCTTTAAGTAAAGCTTTGAAACGGCTATTTCATACGAAGTACCCTTTGTAAAAGAAAAAACCTCAGCGGTAAAAACATCCGAACCGACATTCTTATGACGACCTTTTTTTGCAAAAACCACGGGAACTTTAAAATGCTCCGCGGTGTAACAGGCTATTGCGATGCCGGATGCCTCGACTGTGAGGATTTTAGTGATATTTTTGCTTTTAAACAGCTCGTAAAAATCTTTGCCCATGTCTTTGAGAAGACCGATATCAATCTGATGGTTAAGGAAACTGTCTACCTTAAGAATATTCCCGGGCAGGACAGTCCCGTCGGTGAGAATCTTTTTTTGTAAGCTGTTCATATTCATCACCTCTTTCAAAGACAAAATCATTATATAACTTTTATGCCTGAATTTCAATATTAATTTAAGCTTTTTTCCATATTTTTCGTTTTTTCTGCGTTTTAAACAAATTAAATACGCGAATCCGCCGTCTGATTTGTCTTTTTCCTATGTATTATGACGAAACGTACGCCGAGATAACGGCGTCGGCATAAATATTAATACATGTAAAAATTGCCAAAAAGAATTTTTCAAATTTGTGCTTATGTACAAAAAACTCAAAAGAATTATTTTACATACTATTAAATCTTGACATTGGGAGCGATTTGTATTATTCTATACTTAAGGCAGACAATGCCGCGAATACAAAACGGTGACAAAACCGTTAGGGAAAGGATTTGGTTTATACTTATGAAAAAAACCACTAAAATCATAAGTGTTTTAATGGCGCTGCTTATGGTTGTTACCTGCATTCCAATGACCGTATTCGCCAAGGACAGAGATACCTCGTCTCTTGACGCTTACCTCGACAATGCAAACCTTGCCGACGTTGTTGAAACGCTTCTCACAGACCTGAGCACAAGAAAAGATCAGCTTGTGCCCACAGCTCTCAACATTTGTTGTCAAGTGATTGACGCGCTTAAAAAACAGGCTCAGGCAGACGGCGTTGACGTTATGAAGGCGGACACCGAAACTCTTGCGAAGCTTGTTCTCGATTATGCCGACGCTCAGCTCAAGGAAGCGAAGCTTGACGATGCCATCAAGGATTATAAGAGCGTTATTTCATCGGTTCTTAAAACCGATATCGACCTCAGCTCCGTTGACGGCATTATAGGCACTCTCGTAGGCGCGATTGATTTTCTTAACGGACAGAAGAATTTCGGCGACGCCGCTAAATTAAGCAACAAGGCGTTCAAGACCGGCACAGGCAGAAATGCGAAGGTTATCAACAGAGCAAATTCAAAGAATGTTGAAGTTATCAACGCTGTTTTCAATTTCCTTGCCGATCCTGCCAACATCGGCGTTATAAAGAATGTTGTAGCAGGAAAGCTCAATCTCGGAAATCTTAACGGAACAATCAAGACGCTTGCCAACGGTACCGACGTTGAAAAAATGGTCAACGACCTTATGACAAATCTTGACAAAACTATCAATGAGCTTCTTTACGATAACCTTATCGCCGATAAGGACGCCGACGGCAACGTAATTACCGCTTATGCCGATTCCTCTTACGCTTCCTTTACCTGTGACGAGCTTCTCGCCGCGGCTCTTATAAAGGTCATATCAGGTACGGACGCTTCCAAGGAGGACGCTCAGGCGACCGCTACCATGACGCTTTATGAGCTTATCGGAAAGTATGCCGATGCGGTCATAGCGAAGTATGCTATCGAGCCTCTTAACACGAAAGTCAAGGACGCTCTTAAGAATCTTATAGGCAGCGATCCTCAGCTTGCGGTTCTTAACAATATTATCAATCTTAATTATGAATTTAAGGCCGATACATTCAATTTCGCGCAGATGGCTCAGGAAGGTCTTTTCGAGAACCTTAATAACATCGTTTGCAAGATAATCGAAGTTATTGCTCAGCCCTCCGTTTATTCCGAGCTTGCCCTCAAGACGGGCGGCAATGAGAATATTACCGCTAACCTTAAATCGTTCCTCGGTTTCGTTCTTAAAACTCTCGCTTCCAATAACGGCGGCAAGCTTGAATTTACAATCGACGGAACAGCCTATTCCTACGATTTCAGCCAGTTCACAGAGGCAAACCTTGCCGGCAAGAGCATTGAAGATATGGTTGTAGCCGTTCTCGGTCTTTTCTACCCCACATGGTTCAATCAGAGTATACCCGCCGACGTTGACAGCCTTGAAAAGCTCGGCGTTTACACAGCTTACATCGCGATTGATAAATATATGCCCGATGATTTCGCTTTCACGGCGGATTATAAGGATATGGTACTCGGCGCTGACGGTAAAGTCAGAGACCTTGCACAGAGCAAGATGTTTGATGAAATCGGCACAATGGGTATGGACGTAGCTGTTTACTGGCTCAACAGAGCTACAAATATCGGTGTTGACCAGGCTGCCGCAAAGGCTTTCAAGGCTCAGGGCTGGACATGGGAAGACTTCTTTGAGGAGATAGTAGACTGGGCTCTTAATTACATTGACGGTATTCCCGCCGTTGCCGACGAGCTTGAAACAAAGCAGGGCGTTAAAGACGGTTACGGCGCATGGTATAAACTCAATGTTGTTCTTAACGAGCTTCTTCCTCTTTCCTTTATCAATGGCTGCAATGACGCTACCTTTACGTTTGATACCTATACATTCTTAATGGAGAAAGCTGCTCCCAGCGTATTTGACTGCGACTTTGCCGCTTTTGCCGATATTCTTGCGACAAACGACAATGAATCCAATCCTCTTAATAAACCTGTTATTTCTTCCGTTATAGGTATGGTTGACGGTCTTGTATTCTCACTTCTTGAGCACAACCACGGCTCGGCCGCGAGCTTCACAAAACAGGCTACCGCGACTCATGACGGTTATGAAGGTCAATACTGCACCGCTAACGGTCACTATTTTGACGGTGTTAAGACAATTCCCGCAACAGGCGAAAAACCGACAGATCCCGTCAAGCCCACGGATCCTACCGATCCCACCGATCCTACTGACCCGACAGATCCGACCGATCCTACAGATCCGACCGACCCGACAGATCCGACTGATCCTACAGAACCCGTTGAGCCCGATGTCGTACTCGGCGATGTAAACGGCGACGACACAGTTAATGCTGCGGACGCACGTGCAACGCTTCGTATATCCGCAAAACTTGACATTCCTACTCCCGAGCAGGAAGCTGCCGCCGATGTAACGGGCGATGGCAAGATTGATGCTTCCGACGCAAGAAAGATACTCCGTGTATCGGCTAAGGTTGACGCTTCTTTCTAAAGCAGATTTTTAAATTACAAAAAATTGATATTTTTGCCGCCTCGGTTGACGGGGCGGTTTTTTCTGTTAAAAACAAATACGGACAGCCGTTTTTTTGCCGTCCGTATCCGATGTTTGTATTTGATTATTTATATCGTTTGTTTTTAATTGGCGAAAGCACTGATTAAATCGAATGTGCAGATTGCGTCATGAGATTTTTCGTCAGATTAATAAAAGCTTCTTGGAATACCGACGTATTCTAAGAAGCTCAGCTTGTCGAAAAACTTGTTTCGAAGAGTATAAAAGTTTCGGTCAAGCCTTTACAAAGGCTTGCAGGGGTCACGGGGACAGCGTCACCGTGTCGCGCTCCGCAGAGCGCGAAATCTCCTTTTGCCTAAAAAACACATGAGCACCGACATATTCCAAGGAATTTTTAGCAAAAATTACGGAAAATATCGTAGCAAGATATGCGTTCAGCCTGTAGAAGGTGATTTATCAAGTAGTTCCTTAGATATCGTTTTTAATTAAGTCCTCATATGTCTCGCGGTTGATTACAGTTTTTATTTTTCCGTCCTTGACCATAAGAACGGCGGGGCGCGGAACTCTATTGTAATTGGAAGCCATTGAGTAATTATAAGCGCCTGTGGAAAGAACGGCGAGTATATCGCCCTTTTCCATTTTTTGCGTTTTCGTATTTTCCTGAATCAAATCTCCGCTTTCGCAGCATTTGCCCGCAACGGTAATGACCGCGTCGCGCGGTTTATCGGCCTTATTCGCGCAAAGCACAGTATAGTCCGACTGATAAAGAATATATCTCGGATTATCGGTCATTCCTCCGTCTATTGAAACATATGTGCGTACATTCGGGATATTTTTAACCGCGCCGACCGTATAAAGCGTTACCGCCTCCGCTCCCGCGATACTCCTGCCGGGTTCAATAAGAATAAACGGAACAGGCAAATCATATTTTGTGGCGGCTTCTTTTATCGCGTCCGAAACCGGCTTCATATAAGCGTCAAAGCTTACAGGCTCGTCCGTTTCAAGATATTTAATGCCAAAGCCCCCGCCGAGGTCAAGCTCTGAAATTATAACGCCCGTCTCATTCTTTATATCGGAAATAAATTTCATCATAACCTCAGCCGCGTGAACGAACGGAGCGACGTCGAAAATCTGTGAACCGATATGGCAATGCAGTCCCAAAAGATTTACGTTTTCCGCATTGACAGCGAGCTTTACGCACTCCATAGCTTCGCCTGTCTCAAGAGCGAAACCGAATTTTGAATCAATCTGACCCGTTCTGATGAAATTATGTGTATGCGCGTCTATACCGGGCTTTATTCTCATATAAATATTTGCCGTAATACCCGATTCCTTAGCGAGCGCGCTTATAACAGAAAGCTCTTCGGGATTATCGACAATAATTCTGCCTACGCCGCTTTCAAGCGCGTATTTGATTTCATCATACGATTTATTATTTCCGTGAAAATAAAGCTTTTCGGCAGGGAAGCCGGCTTTAAGAGCCGTATAGATTTCTCCTCCAGATACAACGTCAAGTCCCATATTTTCGTCGTCGGCAATTCTGCACATTTCAAGGCACGAAAAAGCTTTGTTTGCGTAAAGAACGCGTCCGTTACCTCCGTAATATTCGTTTATGGAATTTACAAACGCCCTGCAATTTTTTCTTATCGCGCCTTCGTCATAAACGATTACGGGTGTGTCGTATTTCTCTGCAATATCGACGGTATCCGCTCCTCCTATTGTAAGGTGTCCCTTGCCGTTAATGTTGAGACAATCGGAAACAAACATTATATTATACCTCTCCTTATTATTTTTATCTTACCGCTTCTTCAATAGCGGTCTTTACTTCGTCGCAGCCCTCACCGGTGTCGGCTGAAAACTCTATTGTTTTACAATCGCCTGCAAATGCGAGTTCGCTCTTTATCTCTTCTCTGCGCTTTTCCCGCTCTGATTTGCCGAGCTTATCGCATTTCGTCAGAACGATTATAAACGGATATCCCGCGCTTTTCATAAATTCAATCATAGTTATATCGTCGGCGGACGGAGCATGCCGCATATCGACAAGCTGGACGACGAGCCTAATATTTCTTTTCGATTGAAAATATCCTTCCATCAAATCCGCCCAGCGCTTTTTTTCGGCGTCCGAACGCTTTGCGTAACCGTAGCCGGGTAAATCCGAAAATCTTACGTTATCTGCGCGAAAAAAGTTCACAGTTGTTGTTTTTCCCGGCATCGAGCTTACTCTCGCGAGGTTTTTTCTGTTGAATATTTTATTTATAAGCGATGATTTTCCGACGTTTGACCGTCCCGAAAATGCGATTTCGGGCAAATCGGAAGCAATAAGCTGTTTTGACGTACCGTATGATGCCTCATATTTTACGTTATTATAATTCAACCTGTCACCTCAATTGTATATTCCTATAGTCGGTTTTTCCTGTTTTGAGGGTACGACCGATGATTTATGGTTTTCGCTTCTTTCGCATTTTTCGCTTATGTTGCTTTTTTCACTCTTTTCATTTCTTTTAAGAGAGTATGAAAGCACCTCGTCTATATTTTTAACTGGAATGAAAGTCAGTTTTTCTTTTATGGTATCGTCGATTTCGGCAAGATCCGGCGAATTTTCAAACGGGATTATAACAGTTTTTATTCCGTGACGGTACGCCGCCATGGATTTTTCCTTTAATCCTCCTATCGGAAGAACTCTGCCCCTGAGCGTTATCTCGCCTGTCATAGCGACGCTGCCTTTTACCGGTATTTTTCCGAGGGCGGAAAACAGAGCCGTTGTAATCGTTATGCCTGCCGACGGACCGTCCTTAGGTACGGCTCCTTCGGGAACATGGATATGGATATCCTTATTTTTATAAAAATCCGTTTCTATGCCGAACTGACCGGCGCGGCTTCTTACGAGACTTACGGCTGTTTTTGCCGATTCTTTCATAACGTCGCCGAGCGAACCTGTAAGCTCTAATTTACCCGTTCCGTCAAGTACCGAAACCTCGATTTGCAGCATTTCGCCGCCGACCGACGTCCATGCGAGACCGTTTACAAGTCCTATTTCGTCGGAGGTAAACGTTAAATCCTCTCTGTATTTTACAGGACCTAAAAACTCGAATATATTGCTGTCGGTTATGTTTATGGCTTTCGTTTCGCCGTCAACAAATTTTACAGCCGCTTTTCTTGCGATTTTGGCAATAATTCGTTCAAGCTGCCTTACTCCCGCTTCTTTCGTATATCCGTCTATCATTATTCTTATTGATTTGTCTGAAAATTTGAGCATTTTTTTATCTATATTATGCTCTTTTAGCTGTTTGGGAATAAGATGCTTTTTTGCGATATTGAATTTTTCCTCATGCGTATAGCTGTTGAGGTCGATAATTTCCATTCTGTCTCTTAACGGTTCGGGAATTGAGTATCTATCGTTTGCGGTCGTAATAAACAGAACTTTACTCAAATCAAACGGCAAATCAATATAATGGTCGCAGTAAGAAAAATTCTGTTCTCCGTCTAACACCTCGAGCAGAGCGGAGGACGGATCGCCTTTGAAATCGCCGCCGAGTTTATCAATTTCATCAAGCAGAATCAATGGATTTGCGCTTTTTGCATCTATCAGTGCGTTTATAATCCTGCCGGGAATCGCGCCTATGTAGGTTCTTCTGTGACCTCGGATTTCAGCTTCATCATGAACGCCGCCAAGCGATATCCTTACATAATTGCGGTGCGTTGCCTTTGCGACCGATTTCGCGATTGAAGTTTTTCCGACTCCGGGAGGACCGGCGAGGCAGATTATCTGACCTTTAATATCGGGAGACATGGCTCTCGCCGCGAGCATTTCTATAATGCGTTCCTTTACGTCTTTAAGACCGTAATGGTCCTTGTCAAGCTGTTTTCTCGCGTTTGCGAGCTTCTGATTTTCTTTAGTATAAATACCCCATGGGAGCGCGAGACATTTATCGAGATAAGTCCTTATTACGTTTGAATCGGGAGAACCTGCGGAAAGCTTTGCAAGCCTTTTTGCTTCTGAAATAAGCTTGTCCTTTGAATCTTCGGGCATTTTGCTTTCGGTTATAAGAGATATGTATTTATCCGCTTCCTCCGGCGTATCCTCGCCCTCTCCGAGTTCGTCATATATAATACGGAGCTGCTCTCTCAGATAGTATTCGCGCTGGTTTTTATCCAACTGCTCCTGAACGCGCGCGTTGATTTCTTCCTCAAGCATCAGTAAATCAATTTCCTGATTGAGCAGAACACAGAGGTATTCGAGCCTTCTTACAGGGTTAATTTCATCGAGAAGTCTCTGTTTTTCCTGCACCGAAAGAAAAATATGGCCTGCTATTTTATCCGATACGGTACCCGAATCGACCATATCAAGAATTTCCACCTGTATATCGGAGGGAATTTTCGTTGAAATATCGCAGTAGGTGAAAAACAGCTCTCTCGCGTTTCTTATCAGCGCCGTTTCATAGTCGTAAGCCTTTCCGGAAACCGGCGTATCGTTTTTAATTTGAACCGTTCCTCTCAAAAACGGTTTCATACTGATTATTTCCTTTAATGAGGCTCTCTGTTTTCCCTCGACTACGGCGCGCAGATTTTTCCCGTTTTCGGGAACGCGGACTACCTGTTTTATTTCCGCAATAACGCCGGTTGTGTAAAGGTCTGTTATAAGCGGTTCTTCATCGGTTATATCGCGCTGAGAAACAACAAATATTTTTTCGTTATGTGACAGCGCGTATTTTAACGCCGCAACGGAAGTGGCGCGTCCTACGTCAAAATGAAGCGTCATGCCGGGAAATAAAACCACTCCTCTGAGAGCAAGCAACGGCAATGATATAAGGTCTTCTTCAAACTCCTTCATTTTTTATCAACTCCGTTCACATAAAAATCATTTTAATATAATGCCGAGCAAATGGCGGTTAACGCCTTTGCACATAATTTGCCCCGATATTTTCCGTCATATTATCCAAAGATTTCTTAAAATGTGTCAGTATTCCCGCATCGTTTTTTTTGCGGTTTGACGAAAAATTCGGCTGCGTATCTTACGCACAATTTTGTATGTTTGTATGATATTATTTTAATTATAATATATATTTATTTAAGTTTCAAGATGTTTTTAACAAAAAAAGAAAGCTGCGTGTAGTGTTACAATTGATGTGAGACTGCGTAGCAGTATAAAAAGTGATTGAAAAAGGAAATCAATCACTTTAGCAAAAAGATACGGCGCAACACCGTTTTTGGCACTGCGCCGTATCTATATCATTACTTCTTTATCCGCCGTCCTAAAAAGCGGCTCTTTTGTTTAGCTTATTCCGTTCTGAGTGCTGTGACTGGGTCTTTGTTTGCCGCCATTTTCGCGGGAATAGCTCCGCCGATAAGAGTAAGAATTATGCTGATTGCCACAAGTCCTATCGCATACAGCGGATTCAGTACAGCTACATGGTGCAGCTCCGTCATTCTGTAAATAATCATGTTTATAGGAATTGTTAAGATATAAGCGATTCCTATTCCGAGAGAGCCGGATACAATTCCGATTATGAACGTTTCCGCGTTGAATACTCGTGTGATGTCTTTCTTTCTTGCTCCGAGCGCTCTCAGTATACCGATTTCCTTGATTCTTTCGAGAACCGAGATATACGTTATTATCGCTATCATTATCAGCGAAACAACAAGTGAAATTGATGCGAACGCTATGAGAACAATTGTTACCGCGTCCATGATGCTGCCCGTAAGCTCTGTTATGGTTGCGGACATATCGGTATAAACTATATAATCCTCATCTGTCTGCTGTTTGTTTTCATTGTATTTATCAAGGTATTCAAGCAGAGTATCTTTCGTTTCAAAATTCTTCGGGTAGAGATATATTACGAAAGGAGACGAGCTTCCGCCGTATTGGAGAAGAAGTGAATTTCTCGTATTATCGTCAACAGCCGACATCGGATTTGTCGGAGTTACATCTATATCGGAGGTTTTTATATCGTTAACCATAGCCGAATTTGAATTAAGCTCTATCACTTCCTGAGCAAGCTCGTCGCTGTATGCAACGCCGAAGCCTAAGAGTCCTACTGTCTCACCGGCTTTAAGCCTTACAACGCCGGAAATTTTAAGCGTTATATTCTTTTCGTTGTTATACATCGCGGCGTAATCGGTATTTTGAATGTATACGCCGTATTCTGATTTTGAATAGAAAACGTCGTTGCCCACAAGCTTGTATTCTGTTCCTACAATGTCGCTGAAATTAATAGTATCCTTTGAAACGTCAAAGCCCAGAGATTCCATTATAGATTTATTTACAGTATTGTCGGCGTCAACCACAAGCACAAGCTCATGATCGTTTGCGGGAAGCGAGCCCGCGATAACGTCGTAATATTTATTAAGATATGATTCATTGCTGTCGCCCAATGTTGACGGATAGGAGGAAAGACCTACGCCGCTCATGCTGTATGACATCATAGCGTCCATATTGCCGTCTGTCATTCCGCTTATACCTGTAGGAAGATTGTGCCAGTTTACGCTTCCGTCGCCGTTTTTCTTTAAAACGTTCATCGCGACTGTTCTCGTATAGCCTATACTGTTGCAGACTTCGGGGTCAACGCCGTTCACATAATTCATGAAATCATCTGAAAAATCGTTAAAATGAATCGTGTTCTCAAGAGGAGCGTCTTCAAGTGTAACGTAATCGGTATCGGCGTATTCCCGTTCACCGGTCAGCATATCCTTAAACTCCTGCTGGCTCTCTTTCATCTGGTCCTCGTCCATCATCATTACCGTTTGAGAAATCACTATCGGAAATTCATTAAGCGCGTTGCTTTGATATTTATCAATTTGAATCTGGAAACCGTCTGAAAGGCTGAGAATAAGGGCTATTCCTATTATGCCTATGCTCGATGCAAGCGCGGTAAGAATAGTGCGTCCCATTTTTGTTGAGATGTTTCTTCCGGAAAGCTTGAGAGCGGTGCTGAACTTCATACTCGTCTTTTTAAGGGAATATCCGCTGTTATCGCTGTCCTCATTATAAGGATTCGAGTCGTCGATAACTTTGCCGTCCTCAAATTTAACGATTCTGTCGGAATACTCCTCAGCAAGAGCGGGGTTATGAGTTACCATTATTACAAGCTTATCGTCTGCGATTTCCTTTATAAGGTCCATTATCTGACGGCTTGTATTTTTGTCGAGAGCGCCTGTCGGTTCGTCCGCCAAGATTATATCGGGGTCGTTTGCCAAGGCTCTCGCTATCGCCACGCGCTGCATTTGACCGCCGGAAAGCTGATTCGGCTTTTTGTGCGCGTGTTCTTTAAGACCTACCTTTTCAAGAGCGTCAAGAGCCTTTTGTTTTTTTTCGGATTCGGAAACGCCCGAAAGTGTCATTCCCATCTCGACGTTGTCAAGAACATTCAGATGTGTAATCAGGTTATAGCTCTGAAAAATAAAACCTATACTGTTGTTTCTGTAGGAATCCCATTCGGAATCTGAAAAATCTTCGGTTGATTTGCCGTTGATGATAAGGTCGCCGCTGTCGTATTTATCAAGTCCGCCGATAACGTTAAGAAACGTAGTCTTACCCGAGCCGCTCGGACCCAGAATTGAAACAAATTCATTTTTACGGAAACTTACGCTTACTTCGTCGAGAGCTTTTTGTGTAAAATCGCCGGTTGTATAGCTTTTCGATATGTTTTTGACCTGAAGCATAAAAAATGCCATACGATACGTCATATGCGCAAATACTCTGAATAAACAAAAAATTTTGCGCTGAGTACCGTTCCTTTCTTTAAGATTTTACGCAGAAAACGCGCTATTGAAATCTTTCCACGATATGGAAGTGATATTAGCACAGTTTTTTTAACTGAATATAAACAGAATGTAAGTAAGTGTATATTATTTTTATAAAAAACAGACTGTCAAAGTAGCTTGACAGTCTGTAAATTTTGAATTATAGGGTTTATATCCTCGGTCTTTCGGTTACCTTAGCCGCCTAAGCCGCCGAGATCGCCCAAACTGCTGAATATATCTATGAAGTATTCAAAGATACTCTTTATTACGCTGAATATTTCCTGAATGAAGCCTACTATGCTGTTCATCATATCAATGCGCTGATTGGGAGCCGCCCCGAGTATCGTTATAATGATATCCTCTTGAACGCCGCCTTCGGTAGCCATGCCCTTTGAGGAAATCGGTCCCGTTACGTCATAGTAGCCGTATTCGTCGGGCTCTACGTAAATGGAATTGATGTATACGTAAATATCGGATTTATCGTATTCATCGTTTAATCTTACCATAAAGGAAAGAGTTTTTCCGTATTCAACTATGGCTGTGTCTTCGTCGCCGGCCTTTGTGATAACGTAATAAGCCTCTGATCTGGGAAGCTCTACTTCAAACAGTCTTACAATATCCTTATATTTTTTAGAATGAACTTCTATATTGACCGCGCTTGTGGGAGTTATGCAGAAAACTCCGCGGTCGTTGCCTATTCTGTCCTTCGCGCCCGTAAGCTGACCGTTAACGTTAATTTTCATTCTGCCGGTATCTACCCAGTCGCCGTCTCCGTCCTCGGGAGAAATAAGAATGAATAACTGATTGCCGTTATCGACCCAAACTTTATTATCAGCCGCGTCTGAATAAAGAGTCTCGTCAAGATAATCAAGATCTTTGCTTCCGGGGCCATACATGAAATATTTAACGTCAAAATCAACCGTCAAATCTTTTCTGTTCCATGTTTCGGTGTATTTGTAATCTTCTTGGAAATCACTCGGAAGAGTAACCAGATGCTTTAATTCGCCGCTTACCGTTACATTGTCAATATTGTTAATTCCGCCTTCGTTATAAGCGTAAGAACCTTTTGCGATAGTCATATCGGCAGTATTTTCAACGTTGATTACCGCTCCGGCGTTATTATAAAGCGCTGCGGCGGTCATTTCCTGTTGGCCGCTTGCTCCTGCTATATAAAGACGTCCGCCGTTTTTAACGTTAATTTTACCCGAGTTGACGATTCTGCCGTTACTGCCGGAAACGGTAAGAGTTGCGCCGTTTTCTATATTAAGTTCGGCACCGCTTGCAATACTAAGCACATTGCTGAGTGTTACTGTACCCGTTACTTTTACGGTATTGCCTTCTCCTATAGTTTCACTCGTATCCTTTGTAACAGTTCCCGACCATTCGGTATCAAGCGCAAAAACCGTAACAGGCGCGCAAGCTAAAAGCATAATACAGGCCAAAAATAAAGATATTGCCTTTTTCATAAGTTTTCCTCCTTATTGAAAACTACTATAATACGTTTTTATTATACTTTAAATTTTCCTGCTTGTCAATATATAATTCCCAAACACATTAAAAATTTTGCAAAAAAATTCATGGCCGAATGTGTCGTATTGTGTGAAAATAAGGTTGAAATGATGCGTATCTTATGTTAGAATATATAAAGGAAACACTGAATAAATCACGCCTAACGGCTGAACGCACATCTTGCGCCGAGATTTCCCGCTATTTTTGCCAAAAGCTCCTTGAAATACGGCAGTATTCCTGCGTCACTTTTGTCAATCTGACGAAAAATCTCATGACGCAATCTGCACGTTCGATTTAATCAGTGCTTCCTAAAGTTTATACTTGTATACTTGCGGAGGTAATGCCATGGTTTACGATTATTATCCCGGCTGTACTCTGAAAAGCAAAGCGTCACGGTTCGATATATCGGCGGTAAAGGCCGCGGAAGCTCTCGGCGCGGAGATGCGAGAAATACCCGAATGGCAGTGCTGCGGCGGCGTTTATCCTATGGCGTGCGATGAAATCGCGCACAGACTTCCGTCGGTAAGGGCGCTGAACGAGGCTAAAAATAACGGGCGCGATTTGCTTACGGTTTGCTCGGCTTGTTATCACGTTCTCAAAAGCGTGAATTACGATATGAAAAACAGTATGGACGTAAGGTCAAAGACAAATTCTTATCTTGAATACGAAAAAGAATACAAGGGCGAAACAAGAGTTGTTCACTACCTTGAGATGCTCAGGGACGATATCGGCTTTGACGCTGTTTCCGAAAAGGTTGTAAATCCCCTTAAAGAATTAAAAATCGCTCCGTATTACGGCTGTCTTATTCTCAGACCGTCTAAAATAATTGGCTTTGACGACGCGGAAAATCCCGTTACAATGGAGAATTTTATAAAGGCTCTCGGCGGCGACCCCGTTGTATATCCTTTCAGAAACGAGTGCTGCGGCGGGTACGCTGTCGCCGAGGACAAAGCGATTGCCGAAAAAAAATCCCGCGAAATAATCGAATGTGCGAAAAAACACGGCGCTGATATGATGATTACGGCGTGTCCTCTATGTATGTACAATCTTAAAAAATACGCGGATATTCCGATAAAATATTTTACGGAAATACTTTGCGAAGCATTGGGAATCGAGGCGGACGGCGAATGACGGAATATGATTTGAGCCTTGAAGCTATAAGAATGAGCGGCGTTTATCCCGAAAGATGCATGAAATGCGGCAAATGCTCGGGCGCGTGTCCGTCTTACGGTGAAATGGAGTATCATCCTCACCAATTTGTGGATATGATATCAAAAGGCAGAATAAAGGAGCTTATGGAATCCGATTCGATATATAAATGTCTTTCGTGCTTTGTATGCGTTGAAAGGTGTCCGAGGAACGTTTTTCCGGCAAATATTGTCGAAGCTGTCAGGACTTTGAGTGAACGCCGGCAGGGAGCGGACAGAATATCGCCCGATACGCTCACCGAATTTATTGACGGCGATACGCCCCAGCAGCTTCTTATGGCGGTTATGAGAAAATACTCAAAATGACGTAACAGCGTGAGATTAATCATTATAAAAAACAAGTTTCGCATGTTAAAATATGGTAAAATGAGGTGCGGCGAAAAAATGAACAGAATAGGTGTTTTTGTTTGCCACTGCGGAAGCAATATTGCCGCTGCGGTTGACGTAAAACAGGTTGCCGAAGCTCTCGGACGTGAACAGAACGTTGTTTTTTCGGCCGAATATCAGTATATGTGTTCCGAAAACGGTCAAAAGCTTATAAAAAACGCCGTTAAGGAAAATGCCCTTACCGGTATTGTCGTTTGTTCCTGTTCTCCGAGAATGCATGAAGCGACTTTCAGGAAAACCGCTTCCGAAGCCGGAATAAACCCGTATATGGTTGAAATTGCCAATATCAGGGAGCAATGTTCGTGGGTGCATAAGGATATTACAGCCGCGACCTCAAAGGCGATAATTCTCGGCAGAGCCGCGATAGCAAAGGTCAGATTCAACGAGCCTCTGACGGTGGGAGAAAGCGGAGTCACGAAGCGCGCTCTTGTTATCGGCGGAGGAATAGCCGGAATACAGACGGCTCTCGATATCGCCGATGCGGGCTATAAAGTGGATATCGTTGAAAAGAAGCCGACAATAGGCGGAAAAATGGCCCAGCTCGACAAGACCTTTCCGACGCTCGATTGCGCCGCGTGTATTCTTACTCCGAAAATGGTTGAAGCCGCACGGCACGAAAACATAAAACTGTATACGTACAGCGAGGTCGAGGAAGTAAAGGGTTATGTAGGCAATTTTAGTGTTAAAATAAGAAAAAAGGCGAGATACGTAAGGGAGAATTTATGCTCTGGCTGCGGCGCGTGCGCCTTAAAATGTCCGTCGAGAAACAGCGGGAACGAATTTAATACGGGGCTTGACAAGCGCGGGGCTATATATATTCCGTTTGCTCAGGCGATACCCAATATACCCGTGATAGACGCCGAGCATTGTATAAAATTCAGAACGGGCAAATGCGGACTTTGCCAAATGAACTGCGCCGCGCAAGCGATTGATTTTTCACAGAAAGATGAAATAATTGAGGAAAAATACGGCGCGATAGTTGCCGCGACGGGTTTTGATATTATAAATCTTGACAAATTCGGTGAGTACGGTTATAAAACGTATCCCGATGTTGTCACCTCTCTCGAATTTGAGAGAATAATGAACGCCGCGGGACCCACCAAAGGCCATCTTGAAAGACCGTCGGACGGCAGACAGCCCAAAACGCTCGTGTTTGTTCAGTGCGTCGGTTCAAGGGACACTTCGGGACGCGGTAAAGAGTATTGCTCAAAAATCTGCTGTATGTACACGGCGAAGCATGCTATGCTTACGAGGGAAAAATATCCCGATACGGACGTTTACGTGTTTTATATAGACGTTCGGGCGCCCGGCAAGAATTTCGATGAATTTTACAGGCGCGCCGCCGAGCAGTACGGCGTGCATTATATAAAAGGTATGGTCGGCAAGATTTACGACGACGGCAACGGCAATCTCATGGTGCGCGGTTCCGATATTATAGCCAATGAACAGCTTACAATCAAAGCGGATATGGTAATTCTTGCGGCTGCAGCGAAGCCCGACGATTCCGCGAGAAGTCTCGGAACAATGCTGACCGCAAGCATGGATACGAACGATTTCTTTACGGAAGCCCATCCGAAATTAAGGCCGGTTGAGAGCCCGACGGCGGGAGTTTTTCTTTCTGGATTCTGTCAGGGACCGAAAGATATTCCCGAAACCGTCGCTCAGGCGGGAGCCGCGGCGGTAAAGGTTATAGGTCTGCTTTCAAAGGACAGGCTCAAGAGCAATCCGTGCGTCGCGAGAAGTGACAGCCTTATTTGCAGCGGCTGTTCAAACTGTGAAAAGGTATGTCCGTTCGGCGCGATAACTTATGCCGACGCCCGTGTGAACGACGGCACCGGTATGGAAACAAGGCGTGTAGCCGTTGTAAACGAGGCTGTGTGCCACGGCTGCGGAGCATGCGCGGCGGCGTGTCCGTCGGGGGCTATGGATTTAATGGGATTTACTTCAAAACAGATTTTCGCGGAGGTGGACGCCGTATGCAGATAAATGAAAAAGATAAAAGTAATCGGCCGAATGAAAATCCCGTTCCGTCCGATGAAAATTTCACTCCGCTTATAGTCGCTTTCTGTTGTAACTGGTGCAGTTACGCGGGAGCCGACCTCGCCGGCTCGGGGCGGCTTTCTTATCCCGCCGAGGTGAAAATAATCAGAGTGCCTTGCTCTTGCAGAGTGAATCCCACGTTTATTTTAAGAGCGTTTCAAAAAGGCGCGGACGGCGTGATTTTAGCGGGGTGCCACCCCGGCGACTGCCATTATTCGACGGGAAATTATTTCACAAGGCGCAGAATGACGCTGCTTTTTTCAATGCTCGATTATATGGGAATAGAAAAGGAGCGGACAAGGGTGGAGTGGATTTCCGCCGCCGAAGGCGCGAAATTTGCTTCCACGATGAACGAGTTCGCCGAAAAAATAAATTCGCTCGGAAAATGCAGAAGGCTGGGTGATTTGAGATGCGTATAGAATCGGATATTATTCTCGGTAAGGTCAAGAGGCTTGTTTCCGACGGAAAAGCCGACCGTGTTTTTGCGTGGAAAAAGGGCAATTTTTGTTACGATACCGAGCCGTCGCTTTTTACGGACAATTACGTTGGCTTTACATATGACGATTTCTGCGCGGCGAATTTGTGCAAATTCATGATAAACGAATCGAAAAAGGACGGTAAAACGCTTGTCCTTATAAAACCCTGCGATTCTAAGGGGCTTGCGCTGCTTGAAAAGGAACACAGGATAAATCGTGAAAGAATATATGCTCTCGGAGTTCCGTGCGCGGGCAAAATTGATATGGATAAGATAAGGGAAAACGGCGTAAAGGGCGTTATCGGAATTGAGGAAGAAAAAGAAAACGTAAGCTGTAACGGCGACGAAAATCTTATAATAAAAACTCTTTACGGCGATAAAATAATACCCAAAAAATCCGTTCTTTATGACAAGTGCCTTTCCTGTACGGATAAAGAACACGTCGGCTGCGACGAGGTCTTTATGCCAGAGCTGTCGGAGGATACGTACGACGGAAAAAAATTTGAGGGCGTTAAAAAAATAGAAAATATGCCGTCCGACGAGCGGTTTTCTTTTTGGAGGAGCCAACTGTCAAAATGCATCAGGTGCAACGCCTGCAGAAACGTCTGTCCCGTCTGCTCCTGCGTTAAATGTATATTCGATAACGACAATTCGGGAATCGCGTCAAAGGCAAATTCCGATGATTTTGAGGAAAACCTGTATCATATTATAAGAGCGTTTCACGTCTGCGGCAGATGTGTTGACTGCGGCGAATGTTCAAGAGTATGCCCCGAAAAAATACCGCTACATCTTCTTAACCGCAAATACATAAAGGATATAAAAGAGCTTTACGGCTACGAGAAAGAGCCCGCGCTCCTGACCTTTACAAAATCCGACGCGGAACCCTCTGTGATTTATGAAAGGGGAGAAAAGAATGTATAAAATCGCTTATTCGGAAATATACAATCTTTTTGACAGGATAAAAGACGTCATAACTCTCTTTTTGCCGGCAAAAAACGACGGCGCCGTATCGTTTTCAAAATATGAATCGGGGACAAGGTATGAAGCGGACGCGCTCAATACCGTTCGTTCGGCTAAGGATTTTTTCTTTCCGCAGACGCAGAATATAGCGGAATTTAAAATATCGGGCAAATCCATAGAAATCCTGCAGAATACGGAGGAAACGGGGAAATTTGCCGTTTTCGGAGTGAGAGCCTGCGACGAAAAGAGCTTTGGAATACTTGACAGAGTGTTTTTATCCGAGCCGAGTGACCCGTATTATAATGAAAAGCGTGAAAAAGCCGTTATAATAACCGCCGCCTGTAATTATCCCGAGGAAACCTGTTTCTGTACGGCGTTCGGAATAGACCCGTCCGAGCCGAGGGGCGACGTTTCAACTTGGGTTTCGGAAGATTTTTTATATTGGAAAGCCAATACCGAAAAGGGAGAAGAGCTTACAAATAAAATCGCGGATATATTTGAAAGGTGCAATGACGGCGAAATAATCAGTATAAAAAATAATATAAAGACAGCCGCCGAAAAGCTTCCGTTCGTTAGCCTTAATCTCGATTACTGGCGCAATACGGGGGAAAAAGAAATTTTCGCGTCCGAAAAATGGGAGAGCGTTTACAAGGGCTGTCTCGGCTGCGGAACCTGTACTTTCGTTTGTCCTACCTGCCAGTGCTATGACGTGCGCGATTTTGACAGCGGAAAAAGCGTTCGTAAATTCAGATGCTGGGATTCGTGTATGTATTCCGATTTTACTAAAATGGCGCACGGCAATCCGAGGAAAAGTCAAAAGGAGCGTTTCAGACAGCGTTTTATGCATAAGCTGAAATACTTTCCCGAGAATAACGGCGGAATTTTTTCGTGCGTCGGCTGCGGAAGGTGTTTGAAAAGCTGTCCGCAGTCGCTGAATATAATCAAAGTTGCAAGGAGCGTGGCAGCCGATGACTGAAAACCTTGTGCCGTCGGTCGGCGTTATTACCGACATAAGGATTGATACTCCCGACGTTAAGACGTTCAGAGTGGTCGGCAGAGACGGAAAAAAATGTTTTTCCCATATGCCGGGGCAATGCGCCATGCTCTCGATTCCGGGAATCGGAGAAGCGATGTTTTCTATAACGTCGTCGCCGACAAACAACGATTTTATGGAGTTCAGCATAAAAAAATGCGGCTGTCTTACGGATTGGCTCCACAGCGCCGAGGCGGGACAGGAGATACTTATAAGAGGGCCTTACGGTAACTTTTTTCCCGTTGAAAGCGAGCTTAAAAACAAGGATTTGCTTTTTATCGCGGGCGGTATCGGGCTTGCGCCGCTTCGCTCCGTCATAAATTACTGCCGCGATAAGCGTTCGGATTACGGTAAAATTGATATTGTTTACGGTTCGAGGTCGAAGGACGACCTTGTGGATTACGGTGAAATAATAAACGAATGGATGGCCGACGGCGGTATAGACGTATATCTTACAATCGACCGCGAACAGGAGGGCTGGAACGGTCATGTCGGGTTCGTTCCGAATTATGTAAAGGAATTGGGATTTAATACCGATAAGACCGTTTTGCTCTGCGGTCCGCCGATTATGATAAAATTTTCTTTGCAGGGACTTATTGATATGGGCTTTGATAAAACTCAGGTCTATACGACAATGGAGCTTCGCATGAAGTGCGGAGTGGGGAAGTGCGGCAGGTGCAACATAGGCTCTAAATATGTCTGTAAAGACGGTCCCGTTTTCAGATGCGATGAGCTTGAAGCTCTGCCCGACGAATATTAAGGAGTTATAAAATGAATGACAATGCGAATAACGGCAAAGTAAATATTTATCTTTTCGGAAAAAAATACTCTGTACCGTCGGAGCTTACGATTATGACCGCTATGGAATACGCGGGCTACAGCCTTGTCAGAGGCTGCGGCTGCCGCAACGGTTTTTGCGGAGCGTGCGCTTCGATTTACAGAATCGAGGGAGACAGGGAGCTTAAATTCTGCCTTGCCTGCCAAACGCAGGTTCGGGAGGGTATGTACGTGGCGACGCTTCCGTTTTTCCCTCTCGTGAAAAAAGTTTACGATATCGAAAAAATCAATACGTCGGCACAGATAATGATGCAGCTTTATCCTGAAATATACAAATGCATAGGCTGTAACGCCTGCACAAAAAGCTGTACGCAGAAGCTGAACGTTATGCAGTACATAGCCTACGCGCAAAGGGGCGATTTTAAAAAATGCGCCGAAGAATCTTTCGACTGCGTTATGTGCGGCGTTTGTTCTTCGAGATGTCCCGCGGGAATTTCGCATCCGCAGGTAGCAATGCTCGCGAGACGAATAAACGGCAAATATTTAACTCCCGAATCGGAACATCTTAACATCAGGGCGGACGAAATAAGCGGCGGTAAATTTGACGAAGCTATGGCGGCTCTAATGTTCGCTTCGGACGAAGAATTGAAAAAACTTTATAATGACAGAGATATTGAAGCGTAAGGAGGCGGTTAAAACGTATACGGAAGAAATGAAAAAATCAATGGAAAAGGTCGGCGGGAACAGACAGAAAAACGTCGGTTTTGAGCCGGGACGCATGACCGCCGGAGAAAAGGAAAAATTGCTTGCGACGTATCATCCCGATTACATGGAAAATGAATTTGAGATTTTAAAAGTCGGGAAAAACAAGGGCGAAAAAGTACCCAAGGAGCTTGCCGCTCTTTTGCAGGGAAAAAGCGCGGTCAAATCGGATTTCGATTTGTCGCGTCCCGATTACGATACCGACGTTCTTATAATAGGAGGCGGCGGCGCGGGAGCGGCGGCGGCGATAGAAGCCGATAACGCCGGAGCGTCTGTCATGATTGTTACTAAGCTCAGAATAGGCGACGCGAATACAATGATGGCCGAGGGCGGCATACAGGCGGCGGATAAGCCTAATGATTCCCCTGCGGTACATTTTCTCGACGCTTACGGCGGAGGACATTTCGCGGCGAAAAAAGAGCTGCTTTATAAGCTTGTCACAGAAGCGCCCGAAGCTGTGAAATGGCTTAATTCCCTCGGCGTTGAATTTGACAAGACCGATGACGGGACCATGATAACGACACACGGCGGCGGCACGTCGAGAAAGCGTATGCACGCGGCGAAGGATTATTCGGGCGCGGAAATAATGAGGACGCTCAGAGACGAAGTCCTCAACAGAAAAATTCCCGTCGTTGATTTTACGGCGGCGGTTGAGCTTATACTTGATGAAAACGGCTCGGCGGCGGGAGCGGTTCTTATGAATATGGAAACGCGCGAATTTCTTGTCGCTAAAGCAAAAACTGTGATTCTCGCGACGGGCGGCGCGGGCAGACTTCATTACCAGGGATTTCCGACTTCAAACCATTACGGAGCGACGGCGGACGGGCTCATACTCGGTTACAGGGCAGGGGCAAAGCTGCTTTACGCCGATACGTTGCAGTACCATCCGACGGGAGCGGCCTTTCCCGTTCAGATTTTCGGCGCGCTCGTTACGGAGAAAGTGCGTTCGCTCGGCGCAAAGCTTATAAATTCCGAGGGCGAGGTGTTTATGCACCCTCTTGAAACAAGGGATGTCGCGGCGGCCTCGATAATCCGCGAATGTAACGCGAGGAACAAGGGCGTTCATACGGTAAACGGCGTAGGCGTCTGGCTCGATACGCCCATGATTGATATAAAACACGGCGAGGGAACAATAGAAAAGCGTATCCCCGCGATGCTCAGAATGTTCGGAGAATACGGAATAGATATAAGAAAAGAACCTATACTCGTTTACCCGACTCTGCACTATCAGAATGGCGGAATAGATATAACGCCGGAATGTGAAACGGCGGTAAAAAATCTTTTCGCGGCGGGAGAGGTCGTAGGCGGTATCCACGGCAGGAACAGACTTATGGGTAATTCTCTGCTCGATATAATAGTTTTCGGAAGAAACGCAGGAAGAAACGCCGCAAACCGCTCGAAAACAGGCGAATCGGCAAAAAATGAAAATTTATCTCTTTCGCATATCGACGCTTTTGAAAACGAATTAAAAAAAGCGGGAGCGCAAAGCGGCATAACGTCGCCCGTGCTCCTGCCGAAGTATACAAAATGAATTAGAATGTGTTCAGCCGTAAGGCGTGATTTATTCAGTGTTTCCTTAATTTAGCCATGGCAGCATTGATTGAATTGAGGCTGACGAGCTTATAATCACGTAAACGGCGTAAACGGCAAGCAGAGCTATGCCCTGTGCGCGTGAGAATTTTTTAGTGACAAGCATAGGAAATACCGCGATGCTTCCTACTATAAGCGACGCGGGCAGGTCGAGCCCCGCGACGGTGGACTTGAATTCAAGCGGCATACCCGTTTTTATATTCGATATTATAGTGCATACGGGCAGAATAAGAGTGAGGTCAAGTATGTTCGCGCCTATTATATTGCCGACGGAAAGAGACATTTCTTTTTTCGCTATCGCGGTTACAGTTGTTATAAGCTCGGGAAGAGATGTGCCTATCGCGATAACCGTAACGGCAATAACTCTTTCGGGTATGCCTATGTATTTCGCGATAAACTGACCGCTGCTGACCATAAATTTAGCTCCCAGCGCTATTGCGGCGGCTCCGAGTAAAAACAGAAATATATTTTTAGCGGCTTCTTTGCCCTTGATTTTTTCTTTTGACTTCGCCGCCGCGCCTTCATTTGAAAGCTTGACGGCTTTTTTCGCGTCCAGTATATTTTCCGTCCATGATACCGCGCATATTATAAGCAGAGCCGCGCTCCCGAGTATTCCCAAATCTCCCGTTAATCCGCTTATGACAATAACGGCGCACGCGCCTATCATGAGAAGCGATTTGAGCATATAATCCTTTCTTTTTATTACGGCGGGCATACATATAAGAGCGAGCGCCATTATAAGACCTATGTTTGCCGTTACGCTGCCGACCGCGTTGCCTATGGCCATATCTCCGCTGCCTTCAAAAGCGGCGATTGACGAAACAAGCATTTCGGGCAACGTAGTCGCTATGCTTACGACAGTCGCTCCCACTATGAGCTTGGGAATTCCTGTCGCTTCCGCCATCCATGACGCGGCGTCCACAAATACGTCGCCGCCTTTAACTACCGCGATTATCGCTGCGACCATAATCGCGATTTGAATAAAAATATTGTCCATGATTTGTACCTCGTCCTTAAAAATGGAAATTGTCGGTATTCTACTATATTATTCGGAGATTGTCAATATTATTTCCGATAGTTAAATTTTTAACTTTTTGATAGTTAATTTATTAACACAAATGCGCGGAAAATGCCCTTTTTATCCCGATATTGTACTGTATAATAACGTAAATTCAAGTTAATACGATATCGAACGAAGATTGCCTTGCAAGAGGTAAAAAATTTAAAGAAAGGCGCGATACAGAGTGCAAAGGGCTTGAGTTTTCACAGCGTTTTGTACGGCGTACGTATCGCATGGCGATTTTTATGTTAAGGCTTATACTCGGAAGAGCCGCTTCCGGAAAAACAACTTATATAAGAAATATCATTGCCGAAAAAGTGAAAAGCGGCGGACTTGTCACGCTTATAGTGCCGGAGCAGTTTTCATTTGAAAGCGAAAAGGCCGTGATAGAAATGCTCGGCGCAAAAACGGCTTCATTAATGAATATTTGCAGCTTTACCTCTCTTTCGGAAAAAATTATCGGAGAATATGAAAAAGACAGAAAGCCGTCGGTAACGGACGCTGCCAAAACCGTTATAATGAGCCTTGCGCTTGAAGCTCTTTCGGAGCATCTTGAAATTTTTTCGGGCTGCTCAAAAAACAAAAGAACCGTTTCGGAGCTTCTTCATATGACTGACGAGCTTATCATGTCGTCTGTTCTTCCCGAGGATATCGAGTCCGCCGCCAATAAAATGGGGAACGAGGCGCTGATTAAAAAATCCCGTGAAATAAGCCTTATTGCAAAAATGTATGAAGCTCTTTTGACCGAGCGATTTTCGGACGACAGATATCTTATAAATTCTGCGGCTGAAATCATAGCGCGTGAAAGACTTTTTGAGGGACACACGGTATTCTTTGATGAATTTATGAGCTTTACGGCTCAGGAAAATCTTATTATTTCGGAAATGCTGAAGCAGGCGGAAAACGTATATATAACCCAGTGTGCGGACGGCATAACGGACGCTTCGGGCGGTACGGGAGCTTTTTCATATTCCGTCGGGAGCATAGCCAAGCTTATTTCCCTCGCGAATAAATGCGGTACGGGTATCGCCGAGCCTGTTATACTGAAAAGAGACGCGCGCTCGGTATGCGAACCGCTCGGATTCCTTGAAAGGGGAGCGTATTCTTCGATTCCCGAAATATATGAGGGCGAGACTGACAAAATAACAGTAGTCTCCGCCGGAACTCTGTACGATGAATGTGAATTTATCGCGATGACCGCAAAAAAGCTTGTAAGAAAAACAGGCATAAGATACAGAGATATAGTAGTTGTAAGCAGAAGCGAGGATTACGCGCGGTATCTTCCGTTCTCCTTTAAAAAATACGGTATTCCCGTTTTTGAGGATAAAAGGCACGCTCTTGATTCGGAGCTTATAGTTATTTTCGCTGTAAGCGCATTGTCGCTCGCGGCGGAGGGACTTAATACAGACTGTATGTTCAGATATCTTAAAACGTATCTTACCGATATTTCGGAGGACGATATCGCGGAGCTTGAGAATTATGTCTTTATTTGGCGTATAGATTACGGAAAATGGCTCACGGACTGGACGGAAAACCCGGAAGGTCTCGGAAAGGAATTTGACGAAGAAGCGAAAGAACGTCTTGACCATCTTAACGATATCCGTAAAAAGGCGGTAACGCCGATTTTAAAGCTTAAAAACGGCCTCGCACAGTCGGACGGCACAGGCTGTACCGAAGCGCTGTATGATTTTATTTTATCCGTAGGCGCGGATAAAAGGCTTTTCGATTTTGCCATGCGTCTTGACGCCGAAAAAGCGTATGAGTGTTCGCGCTCATGGGACGAATTTATGAGCGTTTTGTCGCTTCTTGCCGATACGTTGGGAAACAGAACGGTAACTCCGTCAAGATATCTCGAATTGTTTAAAATCATGGTGTCATCATCGGATATAGGCTCTCTGCCCGGAGGTATAGACGAAATTACCGTCGGAAATTCGGACAGAATAAGAGTCGGGGATAAAAAGGTTCTGTTTATAGCGGGCGCGAACGCGGGCGTTTTTCCTGCGGAAGCGGAAGATTCGTTCGTGCTTACGCGGAATGAGCGCGGAATGCTTAAAAATCAAGGCGTAGAGCTTACCGGCGACAGTATTGACACTATGATGAAAGAGCGTCTCGGCGTATACAGAACGTTAAGCCTGCCGAGTGAAAGACTGTTTATTTCGTATTCTCTCGGAAACTTTAAAGGCGAGGCCTCCGCTCCTTCCGAAATAGTCGCCATGGCTGATAAGATAGTGCCGAATCATAAGAAAATTGATTTTTCTCTTTTGGAGCCGATGTATTTTGTTGAGAGCAGACAGTCCGCGTTTGAAAGTGCGATGCTTCATTATTCCGATGAAACAGCATATTCAAGCTCCGTTCGGGAATACGTTTTTTCTCTTGATATGTACGGCGGAATGGCCGAAACCATAGAATCGGCCGTAAAAAAATCACCTGTCCGCATTTATGATACGAAAAAAGCCGAAGAGCTTTTCGGTACAAATATGCGCGTTACGCCTTCGAGAATAGAAGAATACTATAAATGTCCGTTCAGATATTTTTGCCGATACGGTCTTAACGCGAAAAAGCTTGAAAGAGCGTCGTTTGACCCGAAGCAAAACGGACTTATAGTCCATTACGTGCTTGAAAAGCTGTTTTCGGAATACGGAAGCCACGGGCTTACCGAGTTGACCGCCGATGAACGCAAAAAGGCCGTTTCGGAAACGGTCAATTCATACATAGACAAATATATGGGAGGCAGAGAGGCTCTTGAGGGCAGACTGCTGTATTCGCTGGAAAGAAGCAAAATTACCGTAGAAGAGATACTTGAAAGGCTTGTAAGAGAATTTACTCTCTGCAAGTTTGAGACAAGGGACGTTGAGCTGAAAATAGGCGACGACGGCTCTGTCAAACCGTATATTGTAGATTTCGGTACGGGCAAAGCGATTATTGGCGGCGTGGTTGACCGCGTGGACACTATGGACGCGGGGAACGGCAGGGTATATATAAGAGTAATTGATTACAAGACGGGCGGCAAGGATTTCAATATTAACGATATTTTATCGGGGCTAAATATACAAATGCTCGTATATCTTATATGTCTTACGGAAAAGGGATATAAGCGCTACGGAGATATGATTCCGGCGGGAATACTGTATGTCGCGGCGAAAAAAGGAAAGAACGAACTGCCGAGGAACGCGACGGACGAAGATTTGGAGAATTTGATGATAAAAAACGGCAAAATGAAGGGAATGGTTCTCGGCGAACCGGAAGTCATATACGGTATGGACGCTTCGGGAAAAGGAAGGCTTATAGAAGCTAAAATATCCGACGGAGCGGTAAGCGGAAAAACGTTTGATTTACACGGTTTCGCTCTGCTTCACAGGGCTGTTGACGGTATTATCAGGAAAATGGCGCGTTCTCTTCACGGCGGAAAAATCGAAATAATGCCGATTCTTGACGGCGCTTATAAAAACACCTGCGAATACTGCGATTATAAAACCGTTTGCAGACGCGAGAAAACGGACGAATACGCGGCTCTTTTCAAGGGCGACGTATGGGAAACGCTCGAGACGATGGAGGCTCAGGATAATGGCTGAAAGAAAATGGACCGACGAACAGAAGAACGCGATTTATTCAAGAGGCGGGACGCTTTTGCTCTCGGCTGCGGCCGGCTCGGGAAAAACAGCCGTCCTTGTTGAGCGCATAATAACATTGCTTACCGATGGAAACGAACCCGCGGAACCGTCCGATTTGCTTGTCGTAACTTTTACTTCGGCGGCCGCCGCCGAAATGCGCACGAGAATTTCCGACGGCATCGACGCTCTTATAAGCCGCGAACCGTCAAACTCATTTTACAGAAGCATAAAAATGAAGCTTGCGGAAGCCGATATATGCACAATAGATTCATTTTGCATGAAGCTCGTAAGAGAGAATTTTCATAATGCGGGTATAGAGCCGGATTTTACCGTTCTTGATAACAGCGACCAAAAAATACTGATTGCGGACGCGATGTCGGAAACTCTCGATAACTTATGCCTTGAAAGCCCCGATATTTACGATATGCTCAATTCCGTAACTTCATACGGCAGGGACGACGGTTCGTTAAGGGAAAAAATACTTCGTCTTTACGACTTTTCTCTCGCGCATCCGTTTCCCGAACGCAAACTTGACGAGATTGTCGGAATGTATGAAAAAAACGAAAATATACCGGAAACCGTATGGGGTAAAATTATTATGGAAAACGCCTGTGTTACCTCATCATTTTGCAGAGAGCTTATCGGCGAGGCGCTCCTCGATATCGAAGGCTCCGAGGTAATAAAGGAAAAATATTATTCCGTGATTTCGGGCGCGATTGAAACTCTTGACGAGATTGACAAGCTTATTGACGAAGCTTCATGGGACAGTCTTTTTGAGTTTTTCGGCTCTTTGAGTATTCCGAAGCTTCCCTCGGCTCCGAAAGGCTTCGGAAAGGACCCCGTTAAGCTATCCGCCGAGGCAAAATATAAGCGGGTCGAAAGTCTCCTTTATGAGTGCGGAAAAAATTTCTGCGCCAATACGCAGGATAATGTCAGCGATACGGAATTGCTTTATCCCGTTATCAAATCGCTTGTAAAAACGGTAAAAGAGTTCGGAACAAATTATATGCGCCTTAAAAGGGAAAAAAACAGCTATACCTTTTCCGATATAATGCATTTCGCGCTTCGTCTGCTGATTGACGAAAATGACGGTGAAATTAAAAAGTCCTCTCTTGCGTCGTCGCTTGAAAACAGATTCCGCGAAATTCTCATAGACGAATATCAGGATACGAACGAAGCACAGGATATGCTGTTTATGATGATTTCAAAAAACCGTAAAAATCTGTTTATGGTGGGGGACGTGAAGCAGAGTATTTACCGTTTCAGACTTGCCATGCCTGAAATATTTGTAAAAAAAAGTCGTGAGTACGCGTCGTTTGACGGAAAAACGTATCCTGCCGAGATAGTTCTCGGAAAAAATTTCAGGAGCCGCAAAGGGATTCTTGACAATATAAATTTCCTTTTCGGCAATCTTATGAGCGAGTACGCGGGCGAAATGGAATATACCGAAAAAGAAGCGCTGTATTACGCAGACGGTTATCCCGAGGATAAAGAACCGGCCGTGGAAATGAGATTCTTACAGGCGGAAAGTGTAAAAGACGAAGCCGCTTACATAGCGTCGATAATTGAAAATATGCTCTCTGCCGGAATGGAAGTACAGGATAAAAACGGAAAAAGAAAGGCGAAAGCAGGGGATTTCTGTATTCTTTTAAGAAGCGCGGCGGGCAAAACGGATATATACGCCAAGGCGCTCGAAGCGCAAGGTCTAAAGGCGTGCGGCGAAAAAAAGACAAATCTGTTCTCCGCGCCGGAAGTAAATGTGTTCATGTCGCTTTTAAAGGTTATAAACAATCCTACAGACGATATCTCAATTCTTTCCGTAATGCTTTCACCGATTTTCGCTTTTACAGCCGATGAAATAACCGAAATAAAGCTCGCGGATAAAAAGCAAAGAATGGCAGTATGCCTTAAAAAGTCGGCCGATACAAATGAAAAAGCCGCATTGTTCCTTGAAAAGACGCAGGAATACAGACGGCTTTCGGCGGTCATGCCGTTTGATATTTTCATAAGGACGCTTCTTGATATGACGGGATATATGTCGCTTGTCGGAGCGTTCCCGGGCGGCGAAAACAGAAGGCTTAATCTTATAATTCTGTGCGAGCTCGCCGCTAAGTACGCGACCTCGGGAAACGGAGGAATAGGAGGCTTTATAAGATATATCGAAAAGGCTTCCGAAAACGGAGCCGATATCCCCGCGTTTTCATCAGCTTCTCAAAGCGATGATACGGTAAAAATTTACAGTATCCATAAATCAAAAGGGCTTGAATTCCCATTCGTAATAATAGCCGACTGCGCGAAAAAATTTAACGTATCCGATATTTCCGAGGATATGATAATCAGTCCGTCGGCAGGCGTCGGAATGGTTATACTGAATAACGAGAGACTTCAAAAATATTCGTCCATAGGTCATCGCGCGGCTAAAATAGCGGTGAAAAAAGCGATGATTTCAGAGGAACTGAGAGTTCTTTACGTGGCAATGACAAGGGCGAGAGAACGTCTTATACTTGTCTCGACGGTAAAAAATCTTGAAAAGGCGGTCTGCGGCGCGTCTTCCGACGCGGCGAGAGGAAGAAAACCGTCGCCCTGCGCCGTATTGAACGCCACATCTTATATGCGCTGGCTTCTGCTCGGTTATATGTCGCATCCCGATATGAACGCCGTTGCTTCAATCGGAGGTATGACGGGTCGCCGCTGCAAAAAAGCGGACAGCAGATTAAACGTCATTGTCGATGAATTTTCTCAAGACGGGGAAATTTTCTCGACGCGTGAAGCTCCCGAACCCGATGCGGATATTGTGGAAAAAATAGCCGAAGCGGCGGAGTATGAATATCCCTATATTTTTCCTGCGGACGCAAGACCGAAAAGAACCGCGTCCGATTTTGAAAAGGAAAAATTCAATCCCGATTATTTTGCGTCCTCTAAGCCGTCCTTTATTTACGGTGAAAAGCTTACGCCCGCTCAGATAGGCACAGCCAACCATTTAATGCTGCAAAATATTGATTTTAATGCGGATTCGGCCGCGTCAGAGCGCGAAAGACTGCTTAAGGCGAATATTCTTACCGAGGCTCAGGCGAAAGTGATAAAGCTTGATAAAATAGATTTGTTTTTGAAATCCGATTTGTGCCGCCGGATAATAAACGCCGACAGCGTTTACAGGGAGAAGGAATTTACTGTTGAAATAAGTCTCGGCGATATAGATAAAACGGCAAATGAAAACGTAAAAAATGAAAAAATCCTTGTTCTTGGCAAAGCGGATCTCATATTTACGGAAAACGGAAACGCCGTTGTTGTCGATTATAAGACGGACAGAAACAAAACCGATTCCGATTTTACGGAAATCTACGGCGGTCAGCTCGATATGTATAAGCGCGCGGCGGAGCAAATACTCGAATTGCCCGTAACCGAAACGCTTATATATTCGCTTGAAACCGCAAGAACTGTTAAGGCAATACCGCACAATTAACGGCTATCGCCTTTGCCGCGCATCTGCACCGAGATTTCCCGTCATCTTTGCCAAAAACTCCTTGAAATACGTCAGTATTCCTGCGTCATTTTTGTCAATCTGACGAAAAATCTCTTGGCACATCTGCACGACAATAATTATGCGGTATTGCCTTAAATTTTTTGGCAATTAATAAAATTAAGGAAGCACCGAGCAGGCCTTTTTCGGTGTTTCCTTAATTTAATGCGTTTCGGGCATAATTTCGGTAAAAATACGCAAACTGTACCCGAGGTGTTTTTTATGACTTTTTTAAAAGCCTTTGTCGTAGGCGGGCTTATATGCGTAATCGGACAGATATTGATTGACAACACAAAGCTTACGCCCGGAAGAATACTTGTCGGATATGTCGTTGCCGGAGTAATACTTTCAGCTTTTGAGCTTTATGAGCCTATAAAGGAATTTGCCGGAGCCGGAGCGACTGTTCCTCTTACGGGCTTCGGATATACTCTTATAGAGGGAACAAAAAAAGCTATAGATGAAATGGGGCTTATAGGCGCCCTCACAGGACCGCTTACAGCCTGTTCCGCAGGAGTTATGGCGGCTTTGCTGTCGGGCGTTGTGGTATCGTTTATGACTAAGCCTAAGGACAAATAATTTTTTAAGTTAATACCGCCAAAGATTGTGTGTAAAAGTGTAGGACGATCTTTGTGCGGTATTTTTAAAATTATACCATAAGCTCGCTTATAAGTCTGCTGAACTCGGCAGGGTCTTCAATGGAAAGCCCTCCGATAAGTCTTGCCTGCATATAGAGAAGCTTTGTATATTTTTCGAGCGTTTCATCGCTTAATTCTTTGAGCTTTTGGGCAATCGGATGGTTCGCGTTTATTTCAAGCACAGTTTCCGCTTTTACATTTTCATTGTTCGGCATGGAATTGAGAACCTTTTCCATTTCCGTTGAGAGCATACCCTCGCTTGTAAGGCACGCGGGGTGATTTTTCAGAGCGTTTGTAAAACGGACGGAATTTACCGCGTCGCCGAGGATTCCGTTCATTTTGTCAAGCATATCCTTTGCTTCTTCGTTTTCCTTTTTGATTTCTTCTTTTTCTTCTTTCGTATCAAGGTCAAGTTTATCGGCGCATACGTTTACAAAATGCTTGTCCTCATACGTCATGAGCATCTGAATCGCGAATTCATCTACATTGTCCGTAAAGTAAAGGATTTCATATCCCTTGTCCTTTACTGCTTCGACCTGCGGGAGCATATCTATTTTCGCTTTTGTTTCGCCGCTCGCGTAATAAATATTTTCCTGGCCTTCCTTCATGCGGTCAACGTATTCGTTAAGCGTTGTGAGCTTATCCTCATGTGATGAAACAAACATAATTAGATCCTGTAAAACGTCTTTATGCGCTCCGTAGCTCTCGTAAAGACCGTATTTTAACTGCATTCCGAAAGCGTTATAGAATTTTTCGTAAGTTTCTCTGTCCTTTTTGAGCATATTGGCAAGCTCTGATTTTATTTTCTTTTCAACTGTTTTTGCTATAAGCTTGAGCTGATAATCATGCTGTAAAACCTCGCGCGAAATGTTCAGGGACAGGTCGGCAGAGTCAACAAGACCCTTTACAAAGCTGAAATAATCGGGCAAAAGGTCGGGGCATTTATCCATTATAAGCACGCCGTTTGAATAAAGCTGCAATCCCTTTTCATAATTCTTGGTGTAATAATCGTACGGGGCTTTTTGCGGAATGAAAAGCAGCGCGTCATAGGTAGCCTGACCCTCTACTTTGGAATGTATAACCTTTGCGGGCTTTTCATAATCATAGAATTTATCCCTGTAAAAGTTATTGTAATCATCGTCTGTCAGCTCGCTTTTGTTCTTCCTCCAAATGGGAATCATGCTGTTAAGCGTTTTTGTTTCGCTTACTGTTTCATATTCGTTTTCCTTTCCCTCGACGGGTTTTGTCGTTTCAACGTCCATCATAATTGGATAGCGTATATAATCCGAATATTTTTTAACAATGGACGTTATTCTGTATGTTTCAAGGAAATCGCTGTACTTTTCCTCCTCGGTATCTTCCTTTAAGTAAAGAGTTACAACCGTTCCTGCGTTTTCTTTCTCGGCAGGCTCAACGGTGTAGCCCTCCGCGCCTTCGCTTACCCAGATATTCGCTTCGTCCGAGCCGAAAGCCTTGCTTAAAACGCTTACCTTGTCCGCGACCATAAACGCGGAATAAAAGCCTACGCCGAACTGACCTATTATCTCGACCTCGCTTTTTTCCTCCATGTCCTTTTTAAAATCAAGCGAACCGCTTTTCGCGATAGTGCCGAGATTGCTCTCAAGCTCGTCGGCGGTCATTCCCATGCCGTTGTCGGATATCGTTAAAGCGCGGTTTTCTTTATCAATTTCGATTGTGATTTTAAAATCGCCCTTATCCATTCCTACTGTTTCGTCTGTAAGCGAACGGAAATACAGCTTGTCTATCGCGTCGCTTGCGTTTGATATAAGCTCACGGAGAAAAATCTCTTTATGCGTATAAATGGAGTTAATCATCATGTCAAGCAATTTTTTTGATTCCGCTTTAAATTGCTTTTTTCTCATTTCAATCACCTTATTTTAAAATTCGCTTTGGCACTCTCATGTATTGAGTGCTAAATATAGTATATCCCAAAATTTCATAATGTCAACACTTTTTATAAAAATACTTTTCAAAAAGTTAAATTAAGTATATAATATATGTAACGCTCAATGAATACAAGTGAAAATCCGAAGAAAGGAGCGGTACTGTAAGCGGACGCCCGAGCTTTTACGATATTCCCGTAATGCTTTTCACAGCGTCTTGCGTGATTTTTTGTACCGCGCGGCAATAAAAATGCGGATATACATATGCGATACCTTTTCTTTAACAAACAAGGATTATTTGGAATACGAAAAAATTGTATCCGACGAAACGTTACGCAGAACGAATAAGTTTCCCGATGAATCAAACAGAAAATCGACGGTGGCAGGCGAAGCCGTCGCAAGGCTTGCTTTATCCGAAGAGCTCGGAATACCGCCTGAAAAAATAGAAATTTTCAGAACGGAGAAGGGCAAGCCATATGTTAATGAAAATATATATTTCAGCATTTCTCATTCGATGGGAACGGTAGCGGTCATAATTTCACGGTTTGAAGCGGGAATTGACATTGAAAAAATAAGACCCGTAAATTATGGGGCGACGCGGATTTTTTGTACCGAAAATGAAAAAGAATATATATTTTCCTCAAAAAACGAAGATGAAAAACTGATACGGTTCTATACTGTATGGACGCTGAAAGAAGCGTACCTTAAATGTACGGGGGAGGGAATTTCGGGAGGTTTAAAGTCCGCAGAGTTTACGGTAACGGAAAACGGAATAATTTGCTCGGACAAAAAATATTCGTTTACTTCGGAAATACGCTGCAATAAATTCATAATATCGACCTGTGTAAAAAGTTTTTAGGGAGCGTTGATTTTTTAATTTAAAGCAATAATTTTTTACTGTTTAAAAATTTATTAACATTTCTACAAAAATTACACAAAAAAGTTCTTGTATTTATTGCAAACTTGTGTTAAAATAACAAATGAAATATAAAATTTTGCCGATAAGACAGTATTATATGCTTTTAGGCAAAAGGGAGGATATTATATGATTTACTCAAATTGGATGTCTTACATAAAGGATGACGTAAAAATTACCAAGCTTGTAATTCCCGGGGCGCATAATGCGGGCAGCTACGGCATGAATAAAATGGCCTGCTGTCAAGACGATAACTTTTATACTCAGTTTAAATACGGGATAAGGCATTTCTGTATAAGACTCGATACAGCGAGGGACGGCACGATAGTTCTCGCTCACGGTGTGGCAAAGGGAGCGTCGTTTGAATCGGTTCTCTATCAGTTCAGAAAAATGCTTAATGAGAATGACAGCGAGTTTTTCATATTTGATATAAGGGAGTATTATGACCAGCGGATAGGGCCTGTTAAGCTTCATTATAAAGCCGAACCCGAAAAGGTAAACGAGCTTTTAAAGCAATACATAGACCCCGAAAAAAACGCCTTTTGCGAATTTGAAAAAATCGGGGACGTTACTGTAGGGGATATAAGAAAATCGGGGAAAAGATATATTCTCATAAATGAGAAAAAGGACTACGAGTACAGCGTTGATTGCCCGTGTATACTCCCGTGGGATAAAAAAATATTCGGTTCTGCGGCGCCCGATTTTGCGAGGGGAACGCTGGAGCTTTTTGATAAAAACAGTACCGACGGTTTTTATTGGTTTCAGACCCAGCAGACGCCGAATCCCGGCACGGCCGTCAATCTTACTTCGCCCAGAAAGCTCGATATGTCCCTGCGTCCCTACTATAAGGGAATCTTAGAGCAGATAGCGGTTGACCCCGAAAGGCTCGAAAAGGTAAATATTATAGCGGGCGATTTTATGACGTACGACCATTCAAAGGTGCGCGATATTCTGCGTTTGAATCTTGTAAAATGCTATATAAAAGAGGGGCTTGAGGCTGAATATCAGAAAGGACTTTATGAATAAATGCGTAAGAATAAAAGATATTTAAAGGAGCGAAGAAAATGAAAAAATATTCTTCAGCGATTATCGGTCATATTACCGTGGATGAGAATATAGACCATCTCGGCAACGAGCAGATTATTCCGGGCGGAGCTGTGGTTTATTCGTCCGCGTCGGCGTACGCTCTCGGGCACCATGTACTCGCTGTCACAAAAGTTGCAAAAAAAGACCATGACAGGCTTAACGCTTTTACAATACCAAAAGAGGATATATATTGTATCGACGCGGAAAAGTCGACCGATATGTATAACAGGTATTTAACTCCCGATAAGGAAAGAAGAATATGCGTCTGCAAAAGCGTGGGCGACCCGTTTAAAACGTCGGATATTCCGAATAATATCGAGGCTGACATATATCATTTCGCGGGGCTTATTTACGGCGATTTTAACTGCGAAATGATGAAAGAAATGTCAAAAAGAGGCAAGCTTGCGGTAGATGTTCAAGCTTGTCTGCGCCATGTGAATGCCGAAGATAACGGAAGTATGTATTTTGAGGATTGGAAAGATAAAAAAGAAATGCTTCCTTATATTGATTTCCTTAAAACGGACGCCGCCGAAGCGGAAATAATGACAGGTCTTGACGACAGGTATGAAGCGGCGAAAACACTTTATTCATGGGGCGCGAAAGAGATTCTCATAACGCATAATACCGAGGTTATAGCTTATGACGGCAAAAACGTATACTCATGCCCGATTCGCTCAAGAAATTTAAGCGGAAGAACAGGACGCGGAGACACGACCTTTGCGGCGTATATAAACGAAAGGCTGAACAGCAATATAAAAACCTCTCTGCTGTACGCGACCGCAACCGTTTCCCTTAAAATGGAAACTCCCGGACCGATTAAAGCGTCGAGAGCAGATATAGACGCTTATATAAAAGAGTTTTATAAAGATATAATATAATCGTTTATGGAGTGTCTACACAAATCGGTATGTGTAGACACTCCATAGTAATATTTATCAATATTAGGCAAGCACTGAACAAATCACGCCTGACGGCTGAACGCATGTCTTGCACCGATATTTTCCGTTTATATTACGGAGCTTTTTTTATTTTCTGAAGCTCGCTGTTTACCTTGGCTTTTACTCCCGGCGGTATTTTTGAGCCTGCCATATCGAATACCTTTTGAACTGTAAAGCTTTTTGCCATATTCAGCATTCCCTTGCTGATATTCATATTCATTTCGGCTGAAATTTTTTCTATCATGGAGGAAACGAATTTTTCGCCCTCCTTATTTTTCATTAAATCGCCTATTTTATCGTTAACGGAAAAATAACCGTCCTTAAATTCGAGCCCGTCCTCCGAGGCGTTATCCTCAAACCAATTTGCGGCGTTGGTTCCGGATTTTTCATTTTTCAGAGTATAGCTCTCATTAGGCTTTTCAACTCTGTTAAATTCCGCGAAATCCTGACATTCGTCGGAAAAAGCCTTTACCGTGTTTCCGCCGTTTTTAAGCGGTACGTTTTCAAATACAAAGACCTTATCGCCCGTGATTGTACCCGCTTTTACTCCGTTTACCTCAAGCGTGACTTTCGGACTGTTTGAGTATACCTTTACGGTGATTGAATCGCCCGTTCTGTCGGTATATCTTTTTGAACAGATATGGACGAATTTCTCGTCGCTCCAATAGGCCTTGTAAATATAGAAGCTGTCCTTTTTTATTTTTCTGTCGTACGTTACAAGTCCCTTGTTGTTTCGTCCCTTTACGCCGCCCTCGTCTCTCATATCGCTGCCGAAATCAAACATATTCCATACGTATGTGCTCCACAAATAGCGCCTGTCGGTGAGTATTTCAAGCATTTTTTCATGGTAATACGATTGGTATTCCTCGGAATAATCTTGAATCTTAGGCTCGTCGCTGTGATACGTGATTATTCCTTCCGCGCCGTACTCCGAAAGACCGAGACATATTTCGGGGTTTTCCTCATGGAATTTATCAAGCCAAGGCCCGTTATCCGCGACGTCGCCTATGTACCAGCCAAAATAATGGTTATAAGAAATTATATCGGTGATTTTATTTAAAACGCTGTCGTTTTCCACCATAGTAAGATTCGCTATAGAGGTTAATCTTGTTTTATCAAGCTCATGGCACAAATCGTTGAGAGCGCGCAGATTTTCTGTAAGCTCCGAATCTTCTCCGCCTATTGTAATTTCATTCGCTATTCCCCAGCAAACTATTGACGGGTGGTTATAATTCTGGCAAATCAGCTCTTTCATCTGCGATAAGGTGTTCTCTTTTGCTGCTTTGCCTTTCATAAAAGTCGATATAAATGGGATTTCCGCCCAAACGACCATTCCGTATTCATCGCATAAGTTATAAAAGTATTGAGAATGCTGATAATGCGCGAGACGTACCGTATTCGCGCCTACCTCCGCAATCAATTCCATATCCTCGCGGTGTTCTTTTTCCGTTATTGCCCAGCCCATATTTTCCCTGTCTTGGTGCCGAGAAACGCCGTGAAGCGGATAATATTCACCGTTCAAAAAAAATCCTTTTTCGGGGTCAATACGGAACGACCTTATACCGTATTTTACCTCGACCTTGTCAAGCTCTTCGCCCTTTCGCATTATTTTTGCGCTCAACGTATAGAGATACGGGTCTTTGCGTCCGTTCCACAAATGGGGATTTTCTATAGTGATATCGCATTTTTTCTCGCCGTGAGGTAAAATAATGGGTTTTCCGTCGGTTTCAAATACAATTTCGCAGTCATCGGTAAGCTCGGACGTAAAGGATTCAACCGTTACAGTCGCTGTGCCGTCTTTATTTATAACGGGAGTTACCGCGATACCCGGAGCGCCGTTATAATCGAGGTCAAAGTGACATTTGTTTACTATTATCAGCTTTACGCCTCGATACAGTCCGCCGTAAAAAGTGAAATCGGCTGTCTGAGGGTACAACTCTTTGCTCTCGCCGTTATCGACCGATACAGTTATTTTAGCGCGGTTTTTCTTGATATACGGGGTAATATTGCATCTGAAAGCGGAAAATCCGCCCTTATGAGCGCAGACCTTTATATCGTTTACATATACCTCGGCTACAGCCTCCGCGCCTTCAAATTCAAGATATGCCTCTTCGTCCTGAGCCAAATCAAGCTCCATAGATGTCATATACCATGATTTTGCCCTATAATAATCAAAGCCTCCGTCCTGACCGTCAAGAGCATTCCATGTATGCGGAAGCTTTATATTTTTCCATGTAAGACTCGGATATGAAGGCGTCGCGTCATTTTTAAGGGGACCCTTATGAAAGACCCAGCCGTCGTTAATATTTTCAATAAATCTCATTTTAATCACCGCGTGATATCCAAACCGTGAACGATTTTATCTCTTGCTGCTAACGGTTTCGTTTTTATTTGTTTACCTCGTATAAAGATTGTGTGCAAATGCGTAAGCGGTCTTTGCTTGTACTGTCTTGATACGCTTCAATAATTTATACAAACCAGTATTAATATACTACCAAATTTTATATATTTTGTCAACACAAATACCGTAAAAAAGAAAAAAGCGCTCCGAAAAAACGGAGCGCAAAGCGTGTTGAAAAACTTGCTGTAAAGAGTATAAAAGTTTCGGTCAAGCCTTTACAAAGGCTTGCAGGGGTCACGGGGACAGCGTCACCGTGTCGCGCTCCGCAGAGCGCGAAATCTCCTTGCAAATAAGACGGTTATTTTATTCCGCGTTGTTATCGGGAATTTCGGTATCGGGTATATCCTTGTCCTTTTCCTCGGAAGAATGTTTTTTATTTTTTCCGAAAAGTCTGTGCGACGAGGATTCGTTTTCAGGCTCGTCATCTCCGTAACCGTATTCGCCGCCGTAGCTTCCGTAATAACCGTAACGGTGTCCGTAGCCGTACCCGTAACCGTATCTGCCGTAGCCGTAGCTGTGTTTTCCGTAACCGTATCTGCCATACCCATATCTGCCGTAGCCGTATTTACCGTAACCGTATTTACCGCCGTAATAATATCCGCCGTAGCCCGAAAAGCCTTCCCGAACGCCGTTAAAAACAAATCCTTTGATTTTAGCGCTGCTGTACGATAAAAATTCCAGAGTTCTTCTGATTTTATCTATTGAAGTAAAATCCTGTCTTGCCACAACAATAATACAGTCGCATAAATTACATACCGCCACCGTATCGGAAACGGACGCGCCCGGACTGGAGTTAACTATAATGTAATCGTAATTCTCACGCAGATATTTAAAAAACAGGTCAAACTGTCCGTCGTCCGGCTTTTTCTGTTTTCCGTTTCCGAAAAAGACAAACAAATTATCGTCCGCCTTGTATTCGGCTTTTGAAAAATCATTGTCATCGCCGTAAATATCGGTAAATGCCGTTACACCGTCGTTTTCGGGTAATTCGGACAATAAATATTTTTTGAGATTTCCGCGTTTTAAATCCATATCCACAAGCGCCGTTTTTTTGCCCGCTATCGCGACCGTATGGGCAAGATTAAGAGCGACTGTGGTTTTTCCTTCGTTTTCCGCGGAAGATGTTACAGCGATAACTTTTTCCGTTCCGCTGAGATTTTTAAGCAATCGTCTTCTTAAAAGCCTGAACGACTCTTTAAAAAGAGGATTTTTGCCTGTTATTCTTACCGTCTTTTCATCGGAGACGTATTTCTTTGATTTTCTGTGTACAACGACATAGGGTATTTCAACAAGACATTTTTGATTGAGCTTGTTTTTAAAATCTTCTTTTTTCCTGATTGTGTTTTTGAAGAAAGCGAAAAGAGCTATAATGCCAAATCCTGCCGCCGCTCCGATAAAGGCGGCTATGGCCGCTGTTCTTACAATATTGTTTGTGGTATACGGTTCCGAAGGCAAAGTGGGCTGTATCAATATATTAAGCTTTACGTTGCCCGTAACGAAGCTTGCCACCTCGGGGTAGACCTTTATGACGGCGTTCACTATATCAAACGAATCCTGAGCGGAATTGCTTGTAACCGTCAGCTTGAAAATATTTGAATTTTCCGTTACGGGAGCGGCGGCGATAGTTCCGTTGATATAATTTGTCCCGAGTTCTTCAATCAGAGCGTTTCTCATAAGCGCCGTGTTTACTATATACGGAAAAGTTTTTGAAAGCTGACTTGCTGAGCTGTTATCATAGTATGAAGAATTTACGCTGCTGCCGTTGGTACCGAAAGATACTGTGGAAACGGAAAACGAAACCGAAGATTGGTACATGGGAACGTATCTTTTATATTTCAAATAAGAGGCGGCCAAGCCTAAGACCAAAGCCAATATTAATACTATATACCAGAATTTTTTAAGTCCCTTTGTAAAATCAACGACAAATACGCTTGTATCAAATTCGCCGGTAAGAGAAGATTTGTTGTCTTTATCGGCTATGTCAGCCGAAACGTCATTGTGCATACCGTGATGTGAAGTTCCGTAAATATTATCCGACATCAGTTAAGCACCTCCGATTCCGGTTCCGCGTCATATTCCGTGTAATTCCTGTTTTCCGCGCCGATAGCCAAAACATGAACGTCATTGAAAATACAGCCCTCGACGTGAGTTCCCGACTGATTGAGTTCTTCTGTCATATCGTTTATTTCCGGCACGGGAGCGATATCCTGCCTTACGACTATGAAAGCCGCTTCTATATTTTGAGCGATTATTTCCGCGTCCGCAACGAGCGAGGTCGGCGGCGTATCTATAATCACTATATCAAACTGCTCTTTTAGGGAATCAATAAGACGTTCAAATCTTTTCGTGGAAAACATCTCGGAGCTGTTTTTGTATTTTTGCTTGCCGCACAAAACGTAAAGTCCCGCATCCGATTCCTTTGTTATTGCCTCGTTTATTGAAATCGAGCCGTTAAGAACCTCTCCGAAGCCCTTTAAAGCGTCGGGGTCGTCTCCTCCGAAAAATTTATAAACGGCGGGTTTCCTGAGGTCGCCGTCAACAAGCAGAGTTTTTTTGCCTAAAGCCGCCGTAGCCAAGGCGAGATTTACCGCAACCGTCGTTTTGCCCTCGTTTTCGCCGCAGCTCGTAATCATAACGGTCTTTATTTTTTTTGAGTTCATAAGATACTCAAGCTTTAATGCCGCGATTCTGAATGTTTCCGCGAAACGGTAATTTATGAGTATATTTGTAATCATAAGAGGCTCTTTTGAATGTACAAAGCGCAGCTTCGCTTTCAGTGTTTTGTTTTTCTCTTCATGATATACAACGCTGAAAAGCTTGGCGTCAAGCATAGAGTTTACGTCGCTCTCGTTCTTTACGGTATCTCTCATATATGACGATATGAATATTACCGCAAGCACCAGCGCGGACAGAATAAGAGCCGCGAGCTTATCGTAATAACCGTAGGAAATAGGGTTGTTCGGACTTGTCGGCACCGTGGGCTGTATAATGACGTTGATTATCATATCTTCAAACTCGTATTCCGTTATTTCATTGTAATTTGCAATAACGGCGTTAAGCGTGTCAAACGCTTCCACAGGTTCCGAACAAACATATGTCATTACTATAAGATTTGTTTCCGCTATCTGATTTGCCGTCAACTCGCCGTTAACGGAAAGTCCCGTTATGTCCGCAAGCCTTTCTCTGAAATATGTGCTCTGGAACATCTCCTGAAACGTTGACGCGGTCGATATCGTCTTGCTTAAATTTGAATAAGTATAAAGTCCCGAGCTTGCCGCGCTTATCGAAACTGTAGCCGAGCTTTGATACGTCGGCTTATAAGTAAAATTAAAATAAGCCCTTACGCCGAGGAATCCCGTTACGGCGGCAAGAATAATTATCCATAAATTTCTTATTGTGTCCTTTAAAATCGTATACCAGTTTATATAATCAAAACGGAATTCTTTCATAAAAACCGAAGTGCAGTACAGGCAAACCGCGGATATTGGTACCTATGCGGTTATATGAGTTCCGCACCGTTCCTTTCCTTATATTTTTTTTCGCAATATTTTTTGAAATTTTCGCGTTATCATTAATGCCGAATGTTTGTCGGCTCTGTCATTCCTTTACAACGACGGTAAGGTATGATTCGGCGAGAATTTCCGCTTTTCCCTTTTCATTGTTTTTCGGATTTTTGTTGAGACGGTAAGTAACGGTATATGTTCCCGGTTTTGAATAATCCGTTTCATCTTTTATGCCGAGCTTACATATATAACCGTCGAAATAATCATCTTCGAGATATTCCTTCGGATAAGAATCAATATAAGAATTGGGATTAATTTTACCGTTTTTCTCGGTATAAACCAAATAAGATTTCAAATCTATTGACGCCTGAAGCCTTGATTCGTATACATAGACGTTTACGGGAAGCTCCGAAACGGCTCCGAGTGAAGTTGTTACGCGGTATTTTATGGGATAAACGCCCGGCGTCGATAAATCTATGTCGGCGTCGGCAACGGTTATTCTTGAAGATACGTCTCCCTCAAGAAGGTCGGACGCCGTAACTCCGTCGAGCAGGTCCACCTTTGACGCGCCCACATAATACGTTTGCTGCTTTGTTATTTTAAATACAGGCGGAACATAATCGTTGTAAATAATTCCGACCGTCAATTTGGAAACGTTGCTGTCCGAATCGCAGACGGCAAAGGTAATATTTGCCGTTTTATCTTTAATAAACGGAGAAACGGATTCAATCACTACAGATGACGTTAAATCTCCGTCCTTTTTATCCGAAGCCTTTACGTGTTTCAGAAGTTCGGACGAATCGTCGTTTACCGAGACATTTATCATCTCCGTATCACACTTTATTTCGGGAGCGCTGTAATCATTGTCGTCGCTGAAATGCAGATATACTGTAAAAGCTGTCAAAGATATAAATATCACAGATATAAGAATTTTAAAAAAACGCATTATTCCTCTCCTTAATACTATTGCCTTAAAACGTTTTATCCAACAATATCTTTTTCTGGTTATCGTGCAAAAGCTCGTTTATACGGTCCCGGCTGAATCTTGTAAGCATCCACTCATAAATATCTCCCATATAAGGTGTCCTCGAAACTGTATCATGGCAATCGCTCGCGATAAGATGAACCAAATTATTTGACAAAAGCCATTTTGCGTATTTTTTCGGGTACTCTCCGTATTTGCCGAACACGCTGCCCTTGTTTATCTGCATTTTACATCCCATTTCAATGCATTTATAAATTCCGTAGGGGTAATCTCTGAAAAATGTATACCTCTCGGGGTGGGCGATTATGGGGACAAGTCCGCATGATATAAGACTGTTAAGACAAAATTCAACGTGATGAATATCGTCGTCAAACCGAAACTCGACAAGAATGTATCTTGTATTGTTTATTGTTATAAGCTTATTCTCGGAGTACAGCTCGTTTACGCCCGTACCGCAAAGCATCTCGCTTCCGAGGTAAAGATTTATAGGTATATTATTCCGCTGCGTCTCCTCTTTCATAAGTCTGTAGGTTCGCAGTATGCTTTCTTTACTGTTAGCCGCCGTACACTGAGCGCTGTTCATATAATGAGGAGTCGCAACCATTATTGTCGTTCCGCCGTCATAAGCCAGAGATGCCATTTCGCGGAAATCATTTACGGATTCCGCGCCGTCGTCAAGCCCCGGCAGTATATGACAATGCATATCAATGAACATGCTTATCTCCTCATATTTTAATTTGATATTTTTAACCAGTATTTATGTTACTATATTTTTCAATTCAGTTCAATTAATATAATAAACAAATTTATCCTTAAAAAAATAAAAAAATATACATATTTTTAAAAAATTTACAAATATAACAAAAATATTGACTTTTTTTATTTTCGGTGATATTATATACTCATATATGCAGTATGTATTGCTTTCTGTCATATACCGATTACGATAACGCGAAAACCAAATACGGGCATGAAGTCATTAAAAGAGCGTTTTTTAATTGTATTTTTCATAACTCCCTTAACTGTAAAACGCCTTAAAACCGAACGCTTTGTTCTTCTCTCGAATCAGACCGGCTTTTTGTCGATTGGTTTATCGGAGAAATTTGTTTTCAAGCTTTTTCAGTTGTTCTTTTCGTACGCTCCCGATAATTTTGTTGAGCGGGGCGGCGGACAGATGTTTTCGTTGGAGTCGTAACGGTATGTACTGCCGACTCTATCCTTATTACTTAAATTGGTGGTTATGATTTATGCAGAACAACAGCCATAAGCAGGTAAACGCTCGGTTTCCGAACCTGAAAACGGCTTTTGTAATGATTGCCGATATCGTATTGATAAACCTTGCTTCGTTTTTTTCTCTGTTTATTCGCTTTGAGTTTAATTTCGAACAATTCGCCGAATCTTCATTTTCTATTAATATGCTCAGGTTCGCTCCTATTAATACGGTTATAACTCTCGCGGTTTTTATATTATTCAGACTTTACAGGGGAATATGGAAGTTTGCCGGCGTGGACGAATTTATGACCATAGCCGAAGCGTGCATACTTTCCTGCGCGATATCGACAACAGTTCTTTTTTTCGGAAAGCATTTCTTTGATATATCCTTTCCGAGAAGTTATCCGTTGCTTTATTTTATCTTTTTGCTTGCGTTCACAACTTTTCTGCGTTTTTCATATCGTTTCGCAAGTAAAATAAAAACGTCCGTCATAACAAAAAGAAACAGAAAACGAATAATGATTATCGGAGCGGGACGCTCCGGCGCTACGGTTTTAAGAGAATTGCAGACAAGCTCTCATTCAGAGGGTACGGTTGTTTGTATGCTCGATAAGGATCCAAAAAAAATCGGGAAATATATTCATGGGGTCAAGGTTATAGACAATTGTGAGCATATACCCGAAATAGCCGAAAAATATAAAATCGACCAAATAATCCTCGCTATCCCCACAGCTACCAATAGCGAAAAAAGGTCGATTATTGATTCATGCCAAAAAACGAAATGTAACCTGAGAATCGTCCCCGCGATATATCAGCTCGCTAACGGGGAAGTTAATATAGAAAAGGTTCGCGACGTAAAAATTGAGGATCTTTTAGGGCGTGACTGCGTTTCCGTCGATATGACGGAAATATCGGAAAATCTTAAAGGAAAAACAGTTCTTGTTACAGGCGGAGGCGGTTCAATAGGCAGCGAGCTTTGCCGTCAGATAGCTAAATATTCTCCAAAAAAGCTTATTATTTTTGATATTTATGAAAATAACGCGTATGCTATCCAGCAGGAATTAAAGACTAAATTTCCTTCTCTCGCTCTTGATGTTATTATAGGCTCCGTACGTGATATCCGCAGAGTGGATTCATTGATCAACGGCTATAGACCCGATATTATTTACCATGCGGCGGCGCACAAGCACGTTCCTCTTATGGAGGATTCACCGAATGAGGCCATCAAGAACAACGTTTTCGGCACTTACAACGTCGCGAAGTCGGCGCATAAATATAATTGCAATACCTTTGTTCTTATTTCAACGGACAAGGCTGTTAATCCCACAAATATCATGGGCGCGTCCAAGCGTCTGTGCGAAATGATAATAGAATGTTTCGCAAAAATATCAAATACGAAATTCGTTGCCGTCAGATTCGGAAATGTGTTAGGCTCAAACGGGAGCGTTATACCTCTTTTCAGAAAACAAATCGAGAACGGAGGTCCCGTAACCGTTACCCACAAGGATATCATAAGATATTTTATGACTATTCCCGAAGCCGTTTCGCTTGTGCTGCAGGCGGGATGTTATGCGCACGGCGGCGAAATTTTTGTGCTCGATATGGGACAGCCGGTTAAAATTGACGACCTCGCAAGACGAATGATAAAGCTTTCCGGTTTTGAACCCGATGTGGATATAAAAATCGAATATACGGGGCTGCGTCCCGGCGAAAAGCTTTATGAGGAGCTTCTTATGTCAGAGGAAGGTCTTACAAAAACGAAGAACAACCTTATTTATATAGGGAAGCTTTCTGATGTTAACGTAGATGAATTTTTTACAAAAATATCTTATTTGAGAGAAGAATGTTACACAAACGACTCAAATATAAGAGATTCGGTAAAAGAAATCGTTATGACATATACGCCGGAGCATGAAACCGCAGCCGTACAAGCTTAACGCAACACATATAAAAAAGGTGACGCAAATGTACAAAATCGTAAAACGGCTTATTGATTTTATCATATCGCTTCTCGCCGCAATAATACTTTCGCCTGTTTTTCTGCTTATATCGGCGGCAATAAGGCTTGATTCCGAAGGACCTGTATTCTTTTCACAAAAAAGGGTCGGGAAGGATAAAAAGCTTTTCGATATGTATAAATTCAGAACGATGAGAATTGATACGCCTCACGATATGCCGACTCATCTTCTGAAAAATCCCGACGCTTACATAACAAGAGTAGGCAAATTTTTGAGAAAATCCAGCCTCGACGAGCTTCCGCAGCTTTTTAACATAATTAAAGGCGATATGTCAATCGTGGGACCGAGACCGGCGCTGTGGAACCAGGACGATTTGATTGCAGAAAGAGACAAATACGGCGCAAACGCAATAAGACCCGGACTTACAGGCTGGGCGCAGATAAACGGAAGAGACGAACTTGAGATAGATGTAAAAGCAAAATTTGACGGGGAATATGTAAGGAAAATGAGTCTGCCGTTTGATATAAAATGCATAATATCAACAGCTTTGCAGGTCGTAAAACATAAAGGCGTGGTAGAAGGCGGAACGGGTGAATTAGCCCGACGGTTTAATAAAAAGTGATGTATATTTTTAAAATTTCTATAATTTTAACAGACCCATAGAAAAATATTAATAAGAGGATTAGTAATGAAAAATTTGATTATCACAAACCATTCGTATATGTTATGGCAGTTCCGTAGGGAACTGATTGCCGCGCTTATGGAGCACGGCAATGTGGTAATCAGTATGCCTTTTGTCGGTCACGAAGATGACTTTGAAAAAATGGGATGCAAATGTATTGATACCGATGTTGACAGACGCGGGATAAATCCCATAAAAGATTTTAAGTTGCTTTTAAACTATTTTAAGCTTATATCATCGGAAAAACCGGATAAAGTTATAACATATTCTATCAAGCCCAACATTTACGCGGGATTAGTTTGCAGATTAAAAAAAATAGATTATTTTACGAACGTTCAGGGATTAGGAACTGCGTTTCAAAACAGCAAATTGGCAAAACTTGTTACAACTATGTATAAAGCAGGCGTAAAAAAGGCATCGACTGTTTTCTTTGAAAATTCTGCGAATGCGGACATATTTATAAAAAGAAAAATAGTCAGCCCCAATAAAATAAAAGTGCTGAACGGCGCGGGAGTAAATCTTGAGCATTACTTTTTTTGTGATTATCCCAAAACGGAATCAACGGATTTTCTTTTTGTCGGCAGGATAATGAAAGAAAAGGGCATTGATGAGCTTTATTACGCGATAAGAAAGCTTAAAGATGAATTTGGTGATAAAGTAAATCTTGATATAATAGGTTTTTTTGAGGACGAATATAAAGATATCACCGAAACATTGAACAAAGACGGTATAATAAGATTTCAAGGTTTTCAGACAGATGCACGTCCTTATTATAAAAATTGCGGATGCGTAGTTCTGCCGTCCTATCACGAAGGTTTGTCCAATGTTCTTTTGGAGGCTTCGGCTATGGGCAGACCCGTTATAACAAGCGATATTCCGGGATGCAGGGAAACCGTAGAAAACGAATTATCAGGTTATCTTGTCGAAACAAAAAACGGTGAGGCTCTTTATGAAGCTATGAAAAAATTCGTATTGCTTTCAGCAAAAAATAAAGCGGATATGGGATACAATGCCCGAAAAAAGGTTGAAAAAGATTTTGATAAAGCAGATGTGGTCAGACAAACAATAAATGAGATTTTTAAGTGAGTGGTAACGCATAATGACAAACGCGAACTATATTTTTATTTTAATATGGCTGGCTTTTGTCGCTTTCCTCGCAAACGCAACGGGAGGAAAAAAAACTGAACTTGTAAATAATCATTATGAGATAAGATATAAAAATTTTTGGGCAATTTTACTTCTTATACCTATACTTATTTGGACAGCAAAGCGTAGTCTCTATTTTGGTGATACGGGAGCGTATTATGCGGGTTTTCTTGAGATGCCCGATAAAATATCCGAGCTTAGCGCATATATGGATACTATTCAAAAAGACGAATTTTTCTATTTATTCTCCGCCCTGATAAAAATTTTTATAACCGATAACAGATATATATATTTTGGAATTATAGCGGCATTTCAGCTTTTCGCGCTTTACAGAATTTACAGAAAATACTCGGAAGAATATTTTTTATCAATGTTTCTTTTTATCGCATCTACAGACTATTTGTCATGGATGTTTAACGGAATGCGTCAGTTTATAGCCGTATGCATTATGTTTCTTGCGTTCCCGCTTTTGTTAAAAAAAAGATATTTGTCAACAATTTTAATCGTTATTTTCGCGTCAATGTTCCACGGCTCTGCACTTATCATGATTCCATTCATATTCATTGTACAAGGTAAGGCATGGAATAAACTGACTGTAATTTTTTTGTTTGCGATTATTATAATAATTTCTTTTGTTGACAGATTCACAGACGTGCTTGATAATATGTTGACAGATACAACATATAAAAATGTCGTAACAGACTGGACTCAGTGGGGAGACGATGGTACAAATGTTTTGAGAGCTCTTGTATACAGTGTTCCGGCAATAATATCGCTATATGGTCGAAATAAAATAAAGGCAGAAAATGATTCTGTTATCAATATTTGTACTAATATGTCAATAGTGTCCGCAGGTATATATATTATTTCAATATTTACAAGCGGAATATTTATAGGTAGGGTTCCTATTTATTTTTCTCTATACAGCTATGTTTTGCTTCCCTGGGAAATGAAACATATTTTTTCAAAATCAGCAAGGGTTGTTATTACTATAACTATGATTGTGCTTTACTTGCTATTTTATATATACAGTGTCTTTATTCACTAAAAACGACTATAATCTTTAAATAATTAATGAAAGGTTTGATACTATAATAACAAAAGTATATTTTTTGTTAAGTAATGTATCAAAATAAAATACTTGTATGGATAATAAAATTTCTGTCATTATGGCTACTTATAATTGTGAAAAAACTATTGATAAAGCGATTCAGTCGATTATTGACCAAACTTATGACAATTGGATAATGATTATATGTGATGACGGTTCAACAGATAATACTTATAATATTTTAAAGTCATACGAAGAAGAATATCCTGAAAAGTTTTTAATTATTCAAAATAAAGAAAATAAAAAACTCCCATATTCATTAAATCATTGTTTAAAATACGTTAAGACAGACATAGTAGCTCGTATGGACGGTGACGATTGGTCTATGCCTGATAGATTTCAAAAGCAAATTGATTTTTTGAAGACACATCCTGATATTGATATGGTAGGAACAGGTATGACAATATTTGATGGAGAAAAAAAAATAGCGTCAAACATACAACCAACAAATCCCCAACCTAATGATATGTTGCATTGCTCTTGTTTTTCTCATGCGACTATAATGACATATAAAAGAGTCTATGATGTTCTTGGTGGTTATTCACTTGAACCATCCGTTTTACGATGTGAAGATCTTGATTTATGGTCAAGATTTTTTTCCTGTGGTTTCAAAGGTTATAATTTGCCTGAAGAATTATATGTCGTTCTTGAAGATGAAAATGCTGTCCGTAGAAGAGATTTTAAAAATCGTTTAAATACAGCAAAAACATTATCCAAAGGTTTTAAGAGAATGGGACTACACGGTTTTTTATGTTTTAAGACTGCATACGGTCAAATTTTAACATATTTTATTCCTACTGGAATATACAAAAAACTTCATGTTTGGAAAATGACACAAAGAACGAAAAATAATACGAAAAATATTGTATAGTGGTATAAATTTTATGTATTAACAGGTGGCTTAATTCAATATGAAGAAAATATTGTTTTTAATCCGTGACTTAGGACACGGCGGCGCTGAAAAGGTATTGGTAAATCTTGTTAACCATTTAGACAAAACTAAGTTTGATATTACCGTTATGACTCTTTTTGACGAAGGCATAAATAAACAATATCTTTCGCCGGATATAAGATATAAGACCTGTTTCAAAAAATCTTTTCCTGCAAATTCACATATACTTAAACTTTTTACGCCATCACAGCTTCACAAAAAATTTATAAAAGAAACGTATGATATTGAGGTAGCGTACTTGGAAGGACCGGCGTCAAGAGTAATCAGTGGCTGTGAAAATAAAACCACCAAACTTGCCGCATGGATACACAGTACAGCAAATACGGAAATTGATGCTTTTATTGGATTTAGAAGCTTACAGGAAGCCATAGAGTGTTATCATAAATTTAATACGGTAGTTTTTGTTTCCAAAAGCGTTAAAACGGCTTTTTTAAACTATATTCCAATTAAAAATTCCAAGGTTCTATTTAATATAAACGATTCACATAATATAAAAAAACTTTCAGAAGAACATATAGATATTGCTATAAATAAATACGAAATAAATATAATATCGGTAGGACGTATTATTGATATAAAAGGTTTCAAAAGACTGGCTAAGATTCATTGTAAGTTAAGAAAAGAAGGGTACTTTCTTCACACATATATACTTGGTGAAGGTGACAATAGACATAAACAGCAAATAGCCGATTATGTATCAAATGAAGGAGAATCATCTACTTTTACATTTTTGGGTTACAAAAAAAACCCTTATAAATACGTTGCAAAATGCGATTTATTTGTATGTTCCTCATATTCCGAAGGGTTTTCTACTGCCGCGACGGAGGCTTTAATTGTCGGAACTCCTGTTTGTACGGTTGATGTATCGGGAATGAGGGAAATGCTCGGTGAAAACAATGAGTACGGTATTGTAACGGAAAATAATGAGCAGGCGTTATATGAAGGAATAAAAGATTTACTTGACAATCCAGAAAAGTTAGCTTATTATAAACGGCAGGCAGAAAAACGCGGTAAGGATTTTAGCACTGAAAAAACAGTACAGACAGTAGAAAACTTGCTATTAAATTTGGATGGTGTTAATTTATGAGAAATATTTTACAAATATGCGCATTCGGCGCACCTAATCCCGGAAATTTTATTCCTTCATTGCTTATGTTACAAAGTGAAATGGAGTCGCATGGATATGAAACAATATATGCTTTCCCTGAAAAAGCAAAGGGCAAAAATTGGTGCATAGAATTATGCAAAAAAAATAAAGTTTATTTTTTGCCCGAAGCCAAAGCTAGAATTAAACCTGAAACATATAAAAAAGTAAGAAAAATTTATAATGAAAACGATATTGATATTGTGCATTCTCATTTTGAATTGTATGATATTCCGGCGGCACTTATGGCTCCTAAAAATGTAAAAATATTTTGGCATTTACATGATACTGTAAAACAAACATATAAAAATAGTAATTTTTTATATAAATTTTTATTTAAGCTTCAGTACGGTACTTTTAGTAAGCGGGTTGTCATGCTATCAACATCAAAAGTACATTCTGATTTTACAATTTCACTTGGATTTAATAAAGATAATATACATATTTTACCAAACGGAATAGATTTAAAACGTATATTAAATTCATCGGGTATTAAAAAAAATCGAGAGTTTGCAATGTTTTGTTGGGACTTTTACAGAAAAGGCGGAGATCTTGCAGAAAAGGCCGCAAAATTACTCTGGGAAAAAAGGAAAGACTTTTGTGTTAAATTTATACCGGGAGGAAACATATTGGAAAATGAATATCTTGTAAAGGGCGATATATGTAATGATATTAACAAGATATATGGCTCGGCAGGATGTTTTTTACACATAAGCAGAAGCGAGGGGTTATCATACGCACTTTTGGAAGCAATATATTCCGGTTTGCCTGTTATATGCTCCGATATTCCGGAAAATATGATAGTTGCTGATTGTCCAACAGTAAAATATGTAAAAAGTGAAAATATTGAGCAAATTGCCGATGCAATGAATTATATGCTTGATATGGACTTTAAAATTTCAAAGAATGATATTGAAGAATCAAGAAAGATTATTGAAAGCAGATATTCGCTTGAAACATGGTGCAAAAATATAATAAAAGAGTACTTAGCATAGGGAAAGATTTAAAATGATAAGTGTAATTGTTCCGATATATAATTTGGAGAATTATATAGAAATCACACTTAAAAGTATATTAGAACAAATATATTCAGACATAGAAATAATCGCAGTAAACGATGGTTCAACTGACGGAACGGCAGATTTATTAAATAAAATTTCTAAAAATGAGCCGAGAATAAAAGTAATTCATAAGAAAAATTCTGGAGTTGCAGCTGCGCGTTTAACAGGTGTTGCTGCGGCTTCAGGCGAATGGATCGGTTTTGTTGACGGTGACGATATAATCGAGCCTGATATGTACGGGCATCTTCTTGAAAATGCTTTAAAATATAACGCACAGATTTCACATTGCGGTTATCAGATGGTATTTCCTGATGGAAGAGTAAGTTATTTTCATAACACAGGCTATCTTGCGCAGCAAGATAAAATAACAGCTCTGAAAGAGCTGTTAGCGGGCTCAAGAATTGAGCCCGGCCTGTGTAACAAGCTCTTCCACAAGACCTTGTTCCACAGCTTGTTACACGACAATATTTTGGATTTATCTATTAAGATAAATGAAGATTTATTAATGAATTATTTTTTATTTAAAGAAGCGTCAAATACTGTATATGAAGACATATGTCCATATCATTATATGGTTAGATATGAGTCAGCTTCACGGCAAAAACTTAATTATAATAAAATTTATGACCCGATTAAGGTAAAAAAGATTATTTTAGATAATTCTTTTAATGAAATAGAATCCAATGTACGAAGCGCCTTTGTTTCAACATGTGTCAACACATATAATACACTATCTCTAAATGGTCATGAATATTCAGAATATAAAAAACAAATTCGTAAGTTGATTTTAGAAAATTCTAAGTTGTTTAAATATTTAAACAAAAAAACAAGATTACTTGCTTATATGATTAAATATATTCCGTTATTATACCCGGTTTTTTATCAAATATACGTAAAATTTTTTCAAAAAAATAAATACGAATAGAGAGTTGAGATAATTTGGATTTGATTAGCGTTATAGTTCCGATTTACAATGTGGAAAAATATGTAAATAAATGTGTTGGATCAATTGTTAATCAAACCTACACGAATCTTGAAATAATCCTCGTTGATGACGGTTCGCCTGACCGATGTCCCGAAATTTGCGACGAGTGGGCAAAAAAGGACAGCCGCATAAAAGTAATTCATAAAAAAAACGGAGGACTGTCAGACGCGCGTAACGCCGGAATGAAAATCGCTTCGGGAGACTACATAGCGTTCGTTGACAGTGATGATTGGATCGCTCCGGAAATGTATGAACGACTGCTGATGGCAATCAAAAACGATAATAGCGACATTGCGGCATGCGCAGTAAAAATGGTATGGGAAGATGGCAGTTCCAGCAAACTTCTTACACTACGTACTAATTGCGTTTTGAGCCAATATGAAGCTCAATCGGAACTTTTGTCGGAGAAGAAACTAAAACAACCCGTTTTTTATAAATTATACCGCATGGAAAATATAAGACATATACCTTTCGAAAAGGGTAAATATCATGAGGATGTATTTTGGAGTTATCAAGCGATTGGTTGCGCAAAAAGAGTCAGTTTGAGCGACTATATAGGATATTTCTATCTACAAAGAATTGAGAGTATTATGGGGAGCGGATATTCTTTGAAAAGGCTTGACGCTATGGAAGCCTACTGTAATCGTTATGAGTACTTCAAGGAATATTTTCCTGAACTTCAACAAAAGGCATTATGCTCAATTTGGGAAAATTGTATTTACCACGGGCAGATGGCAATGACATATTTAAATCAAAAAGACCGTAGAAATGTATATAATGAACTAAGAAAAATTCAGAAGAAGTATCCGATAAAGTATAATGATTACGCAGATATGCGTCTGTCACACAAGGTATGGTTGACATTATCCCGAATTTCTCTTACAATGGTTTGTTCCATAAAAAAAAGTTTACGTATAGGATATTAGAGAAGGAAAAATATTAATGAGCAGTACATTAAAAAGAAAAGCAATAAAGCAAATTGAGATATTGTATCTGTTGAAAAAATACCGAAACGATTACAGACAATACTTCAATAAAAAACGCGGCGAAATTAAAGCGATTTTACACAAAAACGGGATTACTAACATAAAAGAATCCGCATTTGATAACTGGAAAATATGGTACGGTTGTTGTTATTTTTCCGGAAAGTTAGTTAATGAAACCAATAATACTGTCAATGTATTCATTAAAGTAATGGATACTGTGCAGAGAATCAATTATGAGAATGAAAAGAAAGTAAACAGTATTATTGATCAAGAATCCCCTTATTTATCTGCACGGAAACCGAAAATTTGGAAATACATTGAAGAAAAAAATTATTTAATGATTGTTTATGATTTTGTTGCTTTGACTACCCCCCCCCCGCGAACAATCTAACGTTTTTAGTGAAAGTGTAATAAGAGCGGTTAAAGAGTATAAACGCGCGGGTATTCTTCATACGGATTTCGGAAAAAGCAATATGGGGTATGCAAAAAATCAATATTGGTTCTTTGATTACGGAACTTCATTATGTTCCGAAAGTGACCAAATAGGTGTCAGAAACGCCGACGAATATAATCATATTGATAAAATAACAAATCAAGCAAAACAAATCCTTTCGGATCCGGATTTTTATTATGATGATTTAACTCACATAGGTATCGAGTCGAAAGAACGAGAAGAAATTAATTTTCTTGTTGGTAAAGGAAATATATATTACGCAAAGCTTGGTCAATATCTTTATAAATATCATCTCGAACCAAAAAATGAAAATAGTCACGTAATGTTGTTGTGTAAAGATGAATATTCCTTAATATTATAAAAAATAATAATTTTATCAAAATGTAGAAGTTCATATGATAAATATTTTAAAGTTAATTTTATCTAATATAATTGCTGTAAAAATGACTGTTCATTAACTGAATTTCCAAATGACATAAAAATATGCAATCATTCAATAATGACCGACAGGTGGTAAATTAAATGATCCCGAAAATTATACATTATTGCTGGTTTGGTAAGAATCCTATACCTGAAAAAGACAGAAAATGCATTGAAAGCTGGAAAAGATTCTGTCCGAATTATGAAATTATAGAATGGAACGAGGATAATTTTGATATAAACTGTTGCGACTATGTTCGCCAGGCATATGAAGCAAAAAAATGGGCGTTTGTTTCTGATTATGCAAGACTTAAAATAATATACGAATATGGTGGAATTTACCTTGATACCGACGTTGAACTTATAAAACCGCTCGATAGCCTTTTATCATATGCTTCATTTTTCGGGTTTGAATCATATAAAAACATTAATACGGGATTGGGCTTCGGAGCTGTTCAAAATAACAGTATAGTAAAAATTCTGTTGAATGATTATTCAGAGATACCGTTTAAAATGCAGTCCGGAGAATTTGATATGACTCCGTGTCCCGAAAGAAATACAGCTTCATTATTAAAATTAGGATTAAAGCAGAATAATAAATTTCAAAAAATAAACGGCGATAACGCGTTTTATCCAACCGAATATTTTTGTCCGATAGATTATCTGACAGGGAAAAAACATATAACAAAAAATACCATAGCAATTCATTGGTACAATGCATCTTGGCAAAGTGATGAAGAAAAGCGATACCATATTTTAAATGCAAGACTGTCAAGAATTTTCGGTGTTAAATTGTCCGATAATATATTGGGGATATATTACTCGGCAAAAGATGAGGGCATAATTAAATATATGAAAAAAAGAATGAAAAAAATAAATGCAGGCATTTTTAAGCAAATAAGCAATCAAAACTCTTATCCTGATGAAAAAGACAATAGTCTTTCGAATAGTTCGAGCGACACTTCATGCGGGGGGGGGGAGATAAACTCCGATAAAATCGAAACTGCAACAGTCCGAATTGATTTTTTCGTTATTATTCTTTTAGATACAAAATTAATTTTTTTACATAAGAGCTTCATCTTATTATATTGTCTATTATATGAGGTGAAGCTATGATACCCAAAATTATACATTACTGCTGGTTTGGTAGAAATCCTATTCCGGAAAAAGACAAAAAATGCATTGAAAGCTGGAAAAGATTCTGTCCGGATTACAAAATTATAGAATGGAACGAGGATAATTTTGATGTAACCTGCTGCGACTATGTACGTGAAGCATATGAAGCAAAAAAATGGGCGTTTGTATCCGATTATGTAAGAATTTGGGCTTTGTATGAATACGGCGGAATTTATATGGATACGGACGTAGAGGTGTTGAAAAATCTTGATAATTTTTTAGCGCATAAAGCGTTTACCGGTTTTGAATCGGAAAAATTACCGTTTACCGCAGTTGCAGGAAGCGAACCATATCATCCGTTTATAAACGCAATTCTTAACTCATATAACACAAGACATTTCAAGGTCGGAGCAGATACATATGATACAACAACCAATACAGAGACTGTAAGCGATCTCTTAGTTAAAAAATATAAAATTAATACAAATAACAAGCTTCAAGTGTGCGAAGAGATAGGCTTAACCGTTTATCCAAACGATTTCTTTTGTCCGAAGAGCTATATTGACAATAAGGTTCATCTTACAAAAAACTCGTATACTATTCATTGGTACAATGCCTCTTGGCAAAGTGATGAGGAAAAGCGATACCATATTTTAAATGCAAGACTGTCAAGAATTTTCGGCGTAAAATTATCCGATATTATGCTGGGAATCTATACCTGCGTAAAACGCGAAGGATTTTCCTATTACATTAAAAAAAGACTGAAAAGGTTAATAAAAAAGTAGGAATTTAAATGTCAGAAAGAAAACGAATCAATTACATAGATGTTGCAAAGGGAATCGGTATAATATTTGTTGTTTTGGGACACCACCTTCGGGGGGGGGTAATAGTTTCCGGCATTGTACAATGGATTTCTTCTTTTCATATGCCTTTATTTTTCATAATAAGCGGTTTTTTATATAAACTTAAATCTCAGGAAAACAACAGTTATAAAGAATTTATTAAACCTAAATTAAAAAATATAATGTATCCTTATGTAACGTTCAGTATCGTTATATTGATATGGTATGTTATATTTTATCTGGTTTTTAAATTTCATGCTACCGATGGCTTTAAATATGTACTTTTATCAAGTTTAACCACATACGGTTATCATGCGTTATGGTTTTTGCCTGTTTTATTTTTCAGTTCTGTCTTATATATAGTTTTTGTAAAAAAGTTAAAAAAAGCGGCGATTGTACCCATATTAATTCTCGCTTTATCGGGAATTATCTTATTTTATTTTTCAAATCGTTTTACTTATTCGGAAATCGGTATTCTGTATTATCTTATTATATATTTTGGCAGAATATTTATTGCACAGTCTTTTATATATATCGGCTCCGTATTATTCAAAATCTTGGAAAAAATCGAATGTATGCGGTTTTCAGTATTTATCCAAATAGCAATGTGCATTATATTTTTTGTAATGTCTGTATTGCTTTTTGACAAGAATAAATTAACGGCAAATATGGCTGCGTCCAATATTGGAAACCCATTATTATATTATATCAATTCGTGTACGGGAAGTTTCTTTGTATTTCTTTTTTGCAAACTGTTTTTAAATAAAAGAAAAGCGTTAGCTTATTTAGGCAAAAATTCGTTAATTATAATGGCTATACATATGGATATTACTATAGAAACTGCTTATCTGATTATAGGTGCTACGCATATTTCAAATATAATTCATTCCGACATAATTATATCTATAATAGCTATTATTCTGGAGTTTATATTTTTTATTATATCAATAACTGTTATCAATAAATATTTTAAATTTCTGATAATACTGCTAAACTTACATAAAATTAAAAAAGAGGACACACAATGAATTGCAAGATAACTGTTTTTACACCAACCTATAATCGCGCGTATGCAATAACGAACTTATTTGAATCGCTGAAAAAACAGGAAAAGTTTAATTTTGAATGGGTAGTTGTGGATGATGGTTCTACAGATAACACGGAAGAACTTTTTAATGAAATAACTAAAGATTTTTCAATGTTTCCGATAAAATATTACAAGCAGTCGAACGGAGGAAAGCATCGCGCAATTAACACGGGACTTGATATGGCGGAGAGTGAATTGTTTTTCATTGTTGATTCGGATGATACTCTTACTCCCGATGCGACAAAAAAAATCGAAGAATGGGAAAAAACGCTTGAAAAAAATGAAAAATTTGCGGGAATATGTGCAAATCGTGGTGATTTTGACGGAAATTGCCCTAATGACTGGTTTTCGGAACAATTTTTGGATAAAACTTTTTTAGATGTTGACGTCTATAAAGAAAACGGAAAGTATGTTTTAAACGGTGAGCGAGCCATTTGCATATATACTGATATTTTCAGAAAATTTAAATTTCCCGAATTTCATAATGAAAAATTTGTTACAGAAGCTGTAGTATACAACAGAATCGCTCACGCAGACTATAAAATTAGATACTACAATGATGTTATATATCTATTTGAATATAAAACCGACGGTCTTACAAAATCGGGATTTAAACTCTTCCTTAACAATCCGCACGGATACGGTTTATGGCGTAAAGAAAAATTATTATTCACAAATGCATCGATCGCGACGAGGTTTAAAACATATTATTCTTTTACCTGCGATTTGAAAGATGTATACAAAACAAAAACTATTGCGGAATGTTTAGATGTTTCGCCAAGTATAATATCCATGTGTAAATTCATCAATAGGGTTCTAAAAATAATAAGGAGATAATATGATGAACTTTATCGACAGGATCGGTGCCAGCTTTCAGGCTCGCGTTATTCAGCCGAAAATGCAGGCTCATTTTGAAAAAACAGAATACGGAAAGAAAATTGCTTCATTTAAAGATATGTATGCCGGAAAACGCTGTTTTTTGATTGGCAACGGTCCGAGTCTCAGAGCGGACGATTTGTCGGTATTATACAAATGCAATGAAATTACATTTGCATTCAATAGAATATACAATATTTTTGAAGACACTGATTGGCGGCCGACATTTTATATATCGCAGGATGAAAAAATGCTTGCGGGCTGCACGTCGGAGGTTGATAAATTAAATCTTCCGTGTAAATTTATACCGATACAATTGCTCTGGTATTACGATATAAACATTCACGATGCGATATATTTTAATATGATTTGGAAGCAAAAGACCAATCCTGATGAATACGGATTCAGCGATGACGCTCCACACGAATTGTACAGTTCAAGCACGGGAATGTATACGGCTGCTCAGTTGGCTTCATATATGGGCTTTAGAGAAATTTATTTCATAGGAGTCGATCATCATTTTCATATCAGCAAAAACAACAACGGTGAAATCGTTGTTGATAACAGTGTAAAGGATTATTTTTCGGACAAGTACAATGCGGATAAGGACAACCTTTATATTCCGAATACCGAGCAAAGCACATTAACGTATATTGCGATGAAAAAACAGTGCGATAAAAGAAACATAAAAGTATTTAATGCAACAAGAGGCGGAAAATTAGAGGTCTTTCCTCGCGTTGAATTTGATACACTATTTACGAAATAAAGAGAGGCTGCGTAAATGGCAAACGAAGTAAAAGAAAAGTATTATACTTACATAACATCCGAACGTAAATGGTTTGATTTGAACCTAAAAGAGGTTTGGCAATACCGTGATCTTATAATATTATTTACCAAACGTTCGTTTCAAGTAACTTACAAGCAAACAATATTAGGTCCCGCATGGTTGTTTTTAAATCCCTTTATAACAAGTGTTATTTATACATTTGTATTTGGTGGCATAGCCGGAATGAGTACAGACGGTGTACCGCAGATACTGTTTTATATGAGCGGAAACGCAATTTGGGCATATTTTTCATCTTGTGTTACGAAAAATGCGGCCACATTCACATCAAATGCGACTGTATTCGGAAAGGTGTATTTCCCTCGTCTGACAACTCCGATATCTAATATATTATCATCTATTATAAATTTTCTTATTCAGATGTGTTTGGTTGCCATATTTTTCGTTTATTATCTGCTCAAAGGTGAGGTTACGCCTAATTGGCTGATGATGTTAACAATACCGTTAATACTTATAGTTCTTGGAATTATGGGAATGGGATTCGGTATAATCATTTCCAGCATGACAACGAAATACCGCGATCTATCAATTCTTGTCAGCTTCGGAGTGCAGCTATGGATGTACGCGACTCCGATAATATACCCAATTTCAACCATGGGAAGCGGTTGGATGAGAATTATTCTTATGGCTAATCCTGTATCGGCACCAATTGAATTATTCAAATATGCACTCTTGGGACAAGGTGAAATTCTTATCGGTAGTTTAATTTGGTCCGTTATATTCACCGTTGCCGTTGCGCTAATAGGAATTATAATATTTAACAGAGTTGAAAAAACGTTCATGGATACGGTATAAGGAGTAAAAACGTAAATGAGTACATGCAATAATGAACAAGAAATCGCCATAAAACTATCCGGCGTAAAAAAAATGTATAAATTAGGTCAGATAGGCGGAGGCACACTTCAAGCCGATTTACAAAGCTGGTGGGCAAGAAAACGCGGAAAAGAAGATCCAAATACCAAAATAGGGCAGGAACAAAGACTTGTAGGTCAGACTTTTATGGCGCTTAACGGAATAGATCTTACCGTATATAAAGGCGAAGCTTTAGGAATAATCGGCGGAAACGGCGCCGGAAAAAGTACAATGCTGAAGCTTTTGTCCCGTATTACCGCACCGACTGCGGGCTCAATAGAAATACACGGAAGAATCGCGTCGATGCTTGAAGTCGGCACAGGCTTTAACGGCGAAATGACGGGACGGGAAAACGTGTATATGAACGGCGCTATTTTAGGTATGACAAAATCCGAAATAGACGAAAAAATGGAGGATATTATAGAATTTTCCGAAGTAAGAGAGTTTATTGATACCCCTGTCAAACGTTATTCTTCGGGAATGTACGTAAAATTGGCGTTTTCGGTCGCGGCACATCTCGATAGCGAAATAATGATAATGGATGAGGTTCTCGCGGTTGGAGATATGGCGTTCCAGAAAAAATGTCTTGACAAAATGCGCGACGCAGCAAAAGTTGAGGGTAGAACCGTTTTGTATGTAAGCCATAACATGAATACTATAAGACAACTTTGTGACAGATGTATTGTTTTAGAAAATGGTAAAGTTATATATAACGGCAATGTAGAAAGTGCAATAAAGCATTATATGTGTGTAGATACACAAACAAAAATGCCAGTCTATTATAATCTTAGTGATTTTCCTCGTAATTACCAATTTGGTAAAAAATTACTTGTCAGTGATGTTTTATTTGTTAATAAGGAACAGCCAATATATGAGGTAGGGGAAAAAGTGTTAATTAGAATTACGATTGACTCTAAAATCAAGGTTGATGGAGCTCAAATAATATTACCTATACGCGACGGCGATTATATAAAGGTTGGTATGGCATTATCTGAACCTATAGATATAAATATTGGAACGGAGCAAAAATTTGAATTATCATTAGATGTTGGAATGCTTGCCGCAGATAAATATTGTCTAGATATTGCCGTGATTAAGAAAGGCCAAAATGGTATATTCTATACTTACGATGATCCTATGAAAAAAATATTAATTGAATTAAAAAATGCATATGCCCATGGAATTGAATGGCATAAAGATTATTGGGGTGATGTTATTTTCCCTGAAATTAAACTTACAAAAAATACTTAAAAGGAGAAAATTATTATAATGAAAACAGAAATAGCGATAGTCATGAGTTCACTTGTAGTAGGTGGAGTTCCAAAAGTACTTGCAAATATGCTTGAATATATTGATTATGATAATTATGATGTAACGCTATGGCTTTATGGTAATATAGGTGCACTTGAATCACAAATTAATAAAAAAGTAACAATTAAAAGGTGGGTTGACCCATATACTGCACAGACTAAAAATATTTCATCTATTATAATAAAATATTTAAAGGAGAAAAAACCTATAACCGCCTTAAAAAAATTTTGGTATAGATTTTTATCAAGAATTAATATTAAAAATAATAATTTAAACAGTTATTATTATGTTCTTTCATTGCCCTTTCTGGATGAACATAAATACTCATGTGTTATTGCATACCACGGTTTGGAAAAAGATTTGCTACTTGGTGCATTTAACCGATTTATAGCAAAAAAATATATAGCATGGATACATGTTGAACCTTGGAAAATTACAGAATTGCATAATATTTTATATAAAAGAGCTGATAAAATTTTTTGTGTAAGTTCAATGAACAAGCAAAATTTTTTAAGTGCTTTTCCGGGGTTTGATAATAAAACAGAAGTATTTTTTAATATTCAAAATATAAAAGATATTAAGGCTAAAGCTGAAGAGCAAATTAATACTAATATGATACAAAATCATTCTATTTTGTCAGTAGGAAGGTTAGTACATCAAAAAGGATTTGATATTATTCCTGAAGTCATGAGTATGCTATTATTAAACGGATATGATGCTAAATGGTATATAATAGGTGATGGAATATACAGGGAAACAATAGAGAAAAAAATTAAAGATTACAATGTAGCTAATAATGTTATTCTGTTAGGTGAAAAGTTGAATCCATATCCTTATATGAAGAATTGTGATGTATATGTACAGCCGTCACGCTATGAGGGATATTGTACAACAACAGCAGAAGCAAAAATTCTTTGTAAACCTATAATTACAACGAATGTCGCAGGTGCTAGCGACCAATTTATCAGTGGTAAAAATGGAATAATTGTTGATAAATTTAATTCTAATTTGCTTTATGAGGCAATTGCTTTTCTTTTTGATAATCCATCTGTAAAAAAAAGCTTTTCTATGGAACTTAAAAATGAATCAAATGAAAATAATGAAATTCAAAAACTATATGATTTTTTGAAATAAGGAGAAAATATTAATTGTCAATTGTAAGTGTCGTTGTTCCTATTTATAATGTAGAGCAGTATTTGTATCGATGTGTTGACAGTATATTAAATCAAACATTTACCGATTTTGAAATGATTTTGGTCGATGACGGAAGTCCCGATAATTGCGGCAGAATATGTGATGAATATGCTAACAAAGATAAGAGAATACATGTTATTCATCAGGAAAACGGAGGCCTTTCCGCTGCAAGAAATGCCGGAATAGATTACGTATTTGCAAACAGCACAAGTGAATGGATAACTTTTGTTGACAGTGATGATTGGATTCATCCGCAAATGTTAGAAACTCTTTATTATGCAAACATACAAAATAATACAAATGTAAGTATATGTGGTTTTGAGAAAGTTTATACTGATTTTATTGAAATTGAAAACAAAAATATAGATATAACATTATTTAATTCTGAGGACTTTTATACAAAACATAATATAAATGCAACTGTTGCGTGGGGTAAACTTTATAAAAAAGATTGTTTTAAAGAACTGCGATATCCTGTGGGAAAGTTGCATGAAGATGAATTTGTAACATATAAAGTATTATTTAGTTATAATTATATATCTATTATTAAAGAACCTCTTTACTTTTATTTCTATAATGCCAATAGTATTATAAATACATGGTCGAAAAATAGACTATCTGTTTTTGATGCCTTAGAAGAACAAATTGAATTTTTTAAAAAAAATAATTATAAAAATATCGCTGTTTATAGAATTAATGCATATTTTAATCTTGTAGATAAATATTGTAAATTAATAAAAAAGAATGACATCAAAAATAAAGTAATTATTTACTTTATATTAATAAAAAAGGCAAGACATATAATAAAAAAATATAGAAATTATGCGGACATAAAAATAAAAACAAAGCCATATATATATGAAATATTATATCCTAATTGTATGAAAATATATTGGACATATAAGGGAATATTAACTAAAATAAAAAAAGGTTGATAGTTTTATGCCGAAAATAAGCGTAATAGTTCCTGTTTATAATGTAGAAAAATATCTTTCCAATTGCATAGACAGTATTTTAGCGCAAACATTTACTGATTTTGAATTATTATTGATTGACGATGGTTCAACTGACGGGGGGGGGGACATATGTGATGAATATGAAAAGAAAGATAATAGAATCCATGTGATACATCAAAAAAATCAAGGTGTATCTGTTGCAAGAAATGTTGGAATTGAAAATTCAACAGGTGAATATTTGTTGTTTGTTGACAGTGACGATTTTGTGGATAAGCAATATATTGAAGTACTATACAACAATTTAATATCAGTAAGTGCTGATTTAAGTATATGTACCATATTAGATGTGCATGAAGGTTTTATAAATTATTTTAAATTTTCAAATAACATAAAGTGTTATAATAATAGACAAGCAATAGAACACTTCGGAATGATAAATAAAAAGAATTTTTATACTATATATGCAAAGCTGGTAAAACGTTCCATAGTTGAAAAAAATAGATTTCCGATTGGACGAGCATTTTCAGAAGATAGAGCGGTGCTTTATAAATGGTACTTTGCAGCAAATAAAATTGTTGAAACCGATGCTGTATTATATTTTTATAATATTATTGAAGGAAGTGCTATACATAGAAAATATGATTATTATATGTTAGGAGAGCTTGATACGGAAAGGGAAATGCTCAATTTTTTTAAAGAAAATAATTTTTATGAGCTATATCACAAATTCTTGTATAATTATGTGGATGAAATAGGAAGACAATATAATGAAATCCTATCGAATTTTAATGATAAAGCAACAGCTAAAAAACTCAAAAAGCAACTGAAGCAAATAGTAAAAAAAGAAAAATATGAGCATAATTTATGTCCAAAGAACAATCCTGTGTGTTATAATGTTTTGTATCCAAAAACAATGAGGATATATTGGACTTGTAAAGGTCTAGTAAGTAAAATAAAAAAAGGTTGATAATCTTATGCCAGAAATAAGTGTAATAGTTCCTGTTTATAATGTAGAAAAATATCTTTCCAATTGTATAGACAGTATTTTAGCGCAAACATTTACTGATTTTGAATTATTATTGATTGACGATGGTTCAACTGACGGGGGGGGGGACATATGTGATGAATATAAAAAGAAAGATAAAAGAATCCATGTGATACATCAAAAGAATCAAGGTGTATCTGTTTCAAGGAATGTTGGAATTGAAAATTCAATAGGTAAATATTTGTTGTTTATTGACAGTGATGATGCAATTGATCCGGAATGTATATCAATACTTTATAAAAATTTAATTGTAGAAAATGCGTGTATAAGCCTGTGTGCATATAAAAAAAATTATAATAATCACTCTATTATCCCTGATGCTGTAAATTCCGATATAAAATTAAATAACACATATAAATATACAAACAGACAAGCTATTTGCCATTTTGGAACAATAAACAACATAAATTTTTATAGTATATGTGCAAAGCTGGTAAAACGTTCCATAGTTGAAAAAAATAGATTTCCGATTGGACGAGCATTTTCAGAAGATAGAGCGG
>CANRNI010000008.1 GCA_947631945.1 uncultured Clostridia bacterium | reverse complement strand
TGGGACTCGAACCCACACACCCTTGCGGATAACAGATTTTGAGTCTGTCTCGTCTGCCAATTCCGACACACCGGCATTTCTATTTTCAAAGTCTTGTTCCCAATGTCCAAAATTAAGATTCCGGCACATCTGCCAATTCCATCATTCCGGTAATTTTGCAAAAAATATTATACTGCTTTCTTTATGTAAAATCAAGTCCCTATTATTTTTTCATTAATATGCACAAAACCAAGTTCCGTATTATGTGTAAATTTGCAAAAAGAAAATTTTTATGAAAAATTTTTAAATTAACCTTGAAAAAAAGGGTTGCTTTGTATATAATGTAAGAGAATAAATATAAGTGGGATTGTACCCCTATATTTATCCCTATTATTTATTATTTAAGGGGGATTAACGATGAAGTTTGCGAAAAAGGCATTGGCTGTTTTTATGGCGGCTTTGATGCTTATGTCCGTATTCTCGATAAGTCTTGTGGCTTACGCGCAGGAATCCGATTTATCCGGGCTTTACAGAGAACTGGCATACAGCTTTTTCAACTTCACGACCGAAACTTCTTCGGGGCATTTTGTTGTTACGAAGGATGACAACGGTTATCCGGTGAGAAGCATTGTAGGCGATCCGGATCAGTATGAAATCGAAAGCGAGTCGGACAGATATGTCTATGCCGACGAAAAGGATTTGCCGATACGTTCCGTCGCATACGATCATGTCGTAAAAGCGAAAGACAATATGGCGGGCAATATAAGATCCGCGCTTAACCAGTATTTGAAACTTGCCGACGAGCTGTTGAGCAAGACATACGGTACGGGCTATTACACCCTGCCGATGATGAACGACGCGATAAAGGACGAGCTTGAATTTTTAAAGGACGACGAGGGAAATTATTTGTTCCTCGACGGCTATACATATCTTGTAAGCTCTCTGGGAAATATCGTCGGACGCTCCAAGGCTCCCACTTATGAGGTCGTAAACGGCAAGATTAAGGATCTCGGAGTTAAGGTCGAGGATATTGAGTGGAATGTTACCGGTACGGTCGGCACAAGACGCGAGATCGCCGAGCAGATAAAAAGAGGCTCGCTCAGTGCGCTTGATTTGTTTTCATACTGCAATGTGTCGACAATCCTCGACTACTTCGGCGGCAACTGCACGACGCTTAATTCGGGAAACTGGTTCCACAAGTTCATATTCAAATGCGATACCGATCTCGAAACGGTTCTTATCAATGATTCGTTAGGTTCTGTACCGTCTAACGGTCTGTATGAAAGACATGTGACCGTGACATGGTTGTTTGAAAGGGACTTTGACGATTCCGGAACAAAGGCTCATTATTTCAATGGCGGCTATACGAAAGAGGAATCGAGCAACACCGATACTACGCCCAATAAGCTCAAAAACGTACAGAATACGATGAGTGAGCTGTTTGAAACGTATTATGCCGAGGGCGGACTTGAAAATCTTGCGTATACCTCCCTTCCGGGGATATATGACAGGCTTGCTTCCGACTTAGCCGCGTTCAACAGCATTTCGGATGAGGCAAAGATAGCGTCGTTTGGTCAGGCGGCGTACAGTTTTATGAACGTCGTTACGCAGCTTAGACCTCTGAGAAATACATCAAGTTATTCGGCGGAGGATAAATATCTGCCGCACCACACATATGACAAATACAATACCACATATCAGCTTACGACTGATAGAGTAACGTCGGTCGTAAGTAACATAGACGCTTTGATGACCGATAAAAAGGTCGGCGATATTGTAAAGCAGTTTATAAACTTTGACGATCCCAAGTATTCCGACAGAGTGTTCTTTGGCGTAAAAGCCGATACGCCCAAGGAAATTATAACTCAGGTCGTACAAAACTACCTGTTTAACGACGATATAATCAATAAGATCATAGGTTTCCTTTATCCGATGGTCAGTAAGTTGCTTGACGAAAACCTCACGGATAGTTTTATCACTAACGCTTTAAATGGTGCAGGAATAAGTGGACTTGAAGGTCTTATTAAATGGGTTGTTGAAGAAAATAATGGATGGCAAGCTATTTTTTATCAGATATTGCTTCAGGGCGCGTATGCAGGTCTTACCCCCGCAGGCTTCGCTTGGGTCATGATGAAAGCCGGATATGATACAAAATATCCAGGAGTTTTCAATGAATTAAAAAGAGCAAGAGGCGGTTCTCTTACTTGTGGTTCAAAAGACAGCAACGCAGTTGACTTTGCAAAAGAAAATAAAGGACCGTACTATGCTATCGGTAAAGAGAACGATGCGTACGCAAAAGCGCGTTGGAAAGACGTTGACTATACTAAGCTTGTATGGGACATAAACGGAAGCAGAGATAAATTCCAGCAAGCACTTGACTGCGTATTGCTCCCGCTAGCGCAATTACTTGCCGTACTTTTGGGAAATCAGTCTAAAGATATATTTGTCGGTGATGCAGTTCTTGACTTGTCTTTAAGACTATCTAATTTGGATCTTTATAATGACGTGCTTGTGCCTTTGCTTGAAGCGTTGGGTGTTACAAATTTGTGCAGTTCGGCAAATTTCAGGAGTTTGGCTGCAAATGTTGTTAATAACTTTAATGTTGCAAATATAGAAGCATTTCTTAACGGCGGTATACTTAATCCCCTTCTTGACTGGCTTCTTAATGTCGTGCTTGAAGACCCGATTTCAACCATCGCGACGCTTCTTCCCAATGTTTCGCTTTACCTTACGTCGGGCGCGTTGCTTGGAACTATCAGCGGTATTGAGATTCCATTGAAATTAAAAATATCTCTTGGAAGTTGGGAATGGGGTGCGCCGACTGTTTATACATTAAAAGTGAGCGAACTTCTCGGTGATAAACTTGCTTTCCTTGATTCGTTGCAGGGCGTGCTGAATCTTATCGGTCTTGATATTAATACCGGTATTCCGATAGTCGGTTATTCCGATCCGTCCGATTCGTCCGGCGCGGTTTACAGACCCGATACTCCCGGTTATGACGAGAACAGAATGACCGAATCGGTTACTGTTGCGTATAAGAATTCCGCCGGAAATATGAGCAGATACCAAAACAGCGAGTACGGAACAGAGGTAAAGGGTACTAATGAGGACGGCTCATATATCCGTGAGAATTGTATACAGGATTACGCTTGCTATTATAATGTCGGAACAGGCGTGGTCGTTTCGACCGACGCGAGCGGCGGTCCGTCAAACGCTCCGACGGGTACTCAGGCAGGTTGGTTCTATTACGAATGGGAAGTGACCGATGAATCCGGCAATACGACAGTTGTTCGGAACGCACAGTTCGATCAATCGCCGAATCATGACGCGCGTATTGTTTACAATTACCGTATGTATCACGAGCCTATCAATCTTCCCGAAATAATGGACTATAAATTGCAGTCCTGCGGTGAAAATAAGCTTGTTTCATCGGGTCGTGAAGGCGCGCTCACCGTACACGCCAAAAACGGAACTACCGAAACGTGGCAATCGGGATATAGAAGAGTAATTGAAATGAAAAACGCGCGCGGTCAGGATACAGAAGGTCTTGTGTTTATATTCCTGTTCCGTTATCTGTTATCCGCTCTGCGTTACAGAGTTTACAACAGCGGTTCGTTCACAAGCGATTATACGTTGCTTGACGCGTTTGGCAGCGGTTTCAGCGATACGCTGAATAAGGAAATTATGGACGGCTTCCGTCTTGTTGACATTATCGATAACGTAAGTCTTCATCCCGATGAAACAATAGCGGCTCTCTTCGAACTTCTCGCTCCGCAGGAGAACGGAAGCCTGTTTACTCTCAACGATCTCGGCGCGGTAGTCACGGGGCAGCCTTACAAATATAAGCTCGATTACGTAAATTATTACACAGATAACATTATCACGGAAGCCAACAATCATAACGACTTCAATTACGGTACAAACACACTTTATACCAAATATTGGGCAAAAGAAGACGCAACGTATGTTGTTGATAATCTCGATGATATAGTTGAAAACGTTCTTGCGATGCTCAAGATGGACGGTATGGACTCCATCGGCGGTCTGCTTGAAGATCTCCTTGTTAAAAACGTATTCAACAACAATATGCTCAGTATGCTTGTCGGCAAGCTCTACGGTCTTCTTGACAACTTGAAGATAGGCAATTTGCCCGATTTCAAAATTTCCGAAGTCCTTAAAGCCGTTCTCAACGTCGATTACTCGAAGCCGACGCTCAAAAAGGCTCTCGAATATGAATTTAAAGATGTTGAGGGCTATGACACAAACCTTGACAGCACGCGTAACGACGTATGGCTAAAACTGAAAACCGACACGGAAGGCACATACAGCGAAAATTACTTCTATGCTCCCGAAACAGTCGATCCCGAAACGGGCTTTGTTACGCCCGGCGAACCTCTCGACTGGGGCTTCAACAACCCGGCTGTCACGGCGAAATATTCGCCTGCCCAAATATTCCTTAAAGCGGCTTCCGCGGCACTTTCGCCGTTCGCCGTGCTTATAAAATTCCTCTTTGCGGGCGAAGACCTTAACGTTCTTAACCTCATCCACATACCCGGGTACGAGTCGTTCTATTACGTATGGATACCTCTTATGGAAACGTTTATGGCGAATGACGGCCTTGAATCGTACAAATCGTACTTCACAAAACTGTACGCGCCCAGAGACGGCGTAAGTTCTGATGACCTTACGATACAGCAGAACTGCGACGCGTTCTATTATCTCTTGCTCCCGCTTGTCAATTTCGTGGACGACGTTTTGGCTGACCCGATAAGCGTTATTCTGAACATTCTTCCGAACGTGCTGTTCTTCCTGTCAATCGGCGGTCTGAGCGACGTTGTGAACAATTTGGCGCATTTTGCGTACGTTCTTCTCGATATGGTTTCACCGATTTACAATGCCTATCCGCTTCTCAATTCGCTGCTTTCAAACCTTCGTATCAACGATGAAATCACGCTGAACCTTTCGCTTCCGCTCGACGTTGACGTAAATCAGCTCGTAAGCTCGCTGATAGACGGTCTTCTCGGCGATATGCTGACGTTCGATATTGAGAATAAGAATATTCAGCTCGGCGAGAGAACGGTTCTGAAAGACGTTGAAAAGGCCGTCCTCACTCCCGACGGTCAGGAACAGCGCGACGAGGAGGGCAACCTCATCACCGAAACAGTACAGGAATACGTGACAGAACCTGTCTACGCGGTCGGTACGCTCAGCATTGACCTACCGTATCTCGACCTTGCGATGTTGTGCGCGGGAACGATTCAGGAGACTGATTCCGTTTCGGGTAACAGAATCATCATTCTTAACTCTTCGGGCGGCGCCGATTTGCTGACTCTCATTTTGAGACTTGTGACGGAAACGTTGTTCTTTAAGAATAACGCGGTAAATATCGCAGATTTCCTTATAGGCTTCTGTCAGCTTGACGATGAAGATGATAACGACGATCTCCTTATGGAAATCTTCACTTATCTTAATGACAGAGCGAACGAGGAAGAATACCCCGATAAAACTCTCGGACTGCTGTTCAAAGTATATAAGATTCTTGTCCCGATTGCGGATAACCTCGGCGGCAGATTCAAAAATGTTGATTTCAGCATAACGGATATGTTTGGTGATATGGATAACATTCAATCCTATATTGATAAGCTCCTTGACGCGGGTGAAACGAAGGATCCTACGTTGACGGCTTTTCAGAGGTTTATCAAACTTCTCAAACAATTCTTTGAAAAGATAAAGCTATTCTTCTCACAGCTTTTTTCTAAAAAAGGATAATAAAAAACCGCCTTCGGGCGGTTTTTTTATGCGCGATGGTTTAAGGAGCGCATTAAGGAATCACTTATTAAGGAGAAACACCGAATAAATCGCGCTCGACGGCTGAACGCACATCTTGCCCCGATATTTTCCGTCATTTTTTCAGTAGTTTTAATGTTTTGCTTTAAAACAAATAAAGCGGTATGCCTTATGCATACCGCAGTTGAGAACTATAAGTCAGCCGTCTTGACCGACCAGCCAGTTTATGGTAACGCCGAGAACATCCGCAAGAGCAACAAGCTCGTAGTCGTTTATGCTTCTAAGCTGTCCTTCAAGCTTAGAAAGACCGGAAGCGTTCAGGTCAATTCCTCTTACCTGGAGTTGTGTAAGTAAGTCCTTCTGCTTCATACCGATTGTTTTTCTGCGTTGTTCAACTCTGCCCCCCGCCACGTTGCGGGTGCCGAGCTCTTGTTTTCTTACTCTCATTTTTCCACACCAGCTTTCCGTATTATTTTTTTGTGGCTTTATTTTATCATAACGATTTTTTAATTTCAATACTAATATAAAATATTTATATTTAAAATAAAAATAATAAATATTTATAAAATATTTTAGGGCGAAATGACAATAAAATTTCCATTTATTTGCTTTTTAAGATTATTAAATTAAAAAATTGTTTGATTATTACTGTCTTGCGTGCTATAATATTTATATGTTGTACGATTGTAAATTAATTTTTAAAAAGGTGTTGACCGTATGATAAATAAAAACGATAAATATAACCTGATAATGGATTTTTATGAAATTGCACTGGCAAATGGTTTTATCGCGGAAAAAATGGAAAATTGCACCGCTTGGTTCGATATGTTTTTCAGACCTATGCCGCAGGTCGGAGGCTTTTGCATTATGGCAGGCGTAGAGCAGCTTTGCGAATGTCTGTACGAGCTTGAATTTGATGAATCGGATATTGATTTTTTGCGTAAAGAAGGTATATCGGAGCAGTTCCTTAATTATCTCGCAGATTTTGAATTTAAATGCGATGTATGGGCCGTTCCCGAGGGTACGCCTGTTTTCGCGGGCGAACCGATTGTTAAAGTAAGAGGGCCGATTCTGCAGGCGATGCTTATTGAAACAATGATTTTACTTACGATAAATCATCAGACGCTTATAGCGACAAAGGCTAACAGAATAGTTCGGGCGGCACAGGGCAGAAGCGTTGTTGAATTTGGCGCGCGACGCGCTCACGGCGTTCAAGCCGCGCTTCTCGGAGCGAGAGCCGCTTATATAGGCGGCTGTACCGCTACTACTAACGCCGAAGCGTCAAAACTTTTCGGAATACCGCTGTACGGGGGTATGAGCCACACATGGATTCAGGCGTTTGATACGGAGCTTGAAGCTTTTTGCGCTTATGCCTCCGAATATCCCGACAATTGTATACTGCTTGTCGATACCTATGACACTGTTAATTCGGGAGTTCCAAACGCTATTGAAGCTTTCAGACGCGAAGTAGTGCCCAGAGGCTACAGACCTAAGGGAATAAGAATCGACAGCGGCGATTTGACATATCTTTCAAAAAAGATACGCCGTATGCTGAATGACGCAGGATTTCCCGACTGTGATATTTACGCTTCAAATTCTCTTGACGAGCATATTGTTAAAGAGATGCTCGGTCACGGCGCGCGTGTTGACTGCTTCCTTGTGGGTGAACGACTTATAACGTCTGCGGACGCGCCTGTTTTCGGCGGGGTATACAAGCCTGCGGCCATTGAAAAAAACGGCAAAATCAAAAATTGCATAAAGCTGAGCGAAAACGTTTCAAAAATAACCACTCCTTGTCCTAAGCTTCTTTGGAGGCTTTTTGATATGGAAACAGGCAAGGCGACTGCTGATTTGCTTACTCTCGAAAATGAAAATATATCGGAATTGACCGAATATGAGCTTTTTGACCCGGACTACTCATGGAAAAGAAAAACGGTAACAAATTTTGTAGCGCGTCAAATGCTTGTGCCGATTTTTCAAAAAGGTAAATGCGTGTATAAGTTTCCTGCGCTTTCATATGTCAGGTCTTACTGCGCGGAGCAGGTGGACACATTATGGGAGGAAGTTCTGCGTTTTGAAAATCCTCATAATTATTATGTGGATTTGTCGCTCCCTCTATGGAAAGAAAAACAGCGGCTGATTAACGAAATCAGAAAAAGATAAATTTATTCGACAATAAAATTTAATTTTCCTGTTGACTACGATTAAAGTAAATGGTAAAATTAAATAGTTACAGTTTATATAAAAATTCTGTCTTATAAAATTTTATGTTTTATGACTTATTATAGTTTTATTAGAGAATATACAGTAAATTAGGAACGTGATAAAATATGGCTGTTATTAAAACTGAATCCGTAGCTCTTACAAAAAGTAAACTCGCTAAAGGTTTTAACGGCGATAGCTTTAATCTTAACGGCAGAGCGGTTACGGTCGAAAACGCAAATAAGGGATTTAAAGCGGCAGGCGAGGTAAGGCCTCCTTATTATTCGGTTGTGGCTTCGTGCGACCAAAAGCATTTCGCTTCGGGTGCTGTTACGGCTTTTAACGATTACATAAAAGATGTAAACGCCAATAAATATAATGCCGAGGACGTTTTTGAGCATTATTTCAATGATATGGACGCTGTGATGGCAAAATGCTCCGTTCCAGACAGCCGTCTTTCAATAGGCATTATCTGTGTTTACGAGGACTGTGTTGTCGCGGCAAAAACAGGCGGATGCCATTTGTTGCGCTTTTCCGATGGGGAACTGTTTGAAATAGCGCTTTCGGACGATGACTACGGCAGGGGGTATCAGTTTATAGATACCGTTTCCGACGGCGATATGTTCGCGCTTGTAGGCGCCGACTGCGCGTCGGATCTCGATTATGACGGAATCGTTACGGCGTTTGAAAGCTCGCCCGATTTAAAAGTAATAATACGCGACTTTTTCAGCGTGATAGCTATGCGTGCGAGAGACCGCGACTGTTCGGCCGCTATTATGAAGCTCGCCTGCGATACTCCAAGGACGTTTGCCGAGCGTAGTTATAAAGAAGATTATCGGGAAAATATAAGACAAAATAACGCGCAGGACTCTGATTTTGCGCAAGATACGGATTTTGAGGCCGAACCGCCGATAAATCCCGGCGAGCTGGAAGAAAATAACGAGCCTGTATCGGATTCCGAAAGTCCAAAAAACGGAAAAAGTCCGTCTGCCAAGAAAAAAATTCTGAGCTTTATCCCGATTGCGATACTTGTTATACTTTTGGCTGTTGCGGCCGCGCTGTACTTTTCATCTCATGTACCTGATTTTTTTAGAAAAGAGAGCGAATCTTCAAGCGATATGGCTCCGTTTGTAGTTGGTGAGGAACCGCGTTCGGACGACGGAGACTTTAACGGCAGCAACGGAATGGAAGACGTTGAAGATACCGATTACGGCGGAAATGTCAACGCAAATGATGACGCTGCCGTAAACGGCGGTTCGCAGGGTCCTTCGTCGGGAAATAGCGTCGAAAACGGAAATTCAAGTAGCGGCGGAAATAGTGGCGGAAACGGAAATTCAAGCAGCGGCGGCAACGGCGGAGAAAATGCGGGAATCGGTAATAACGGCGGCAATGGCGGCGGTTCTGAAAACGGAAATGGCAATGAAAACGTCGGCGGCAATGAAAATGAAAACGTCGGAAACGGAAATTCAAGCGGTGGAGGAAATGCGGAAATCCCCGAATCGCCGGAATCTCCGGAATCACCCGAAACGCCGGAATCGCCCGAATCTCCGGAATCTCCGGAATCACCCGAATCTCCGGAATCGCCGGAATCTCCGTAACCCGAACCGTTGCTGCCATTATCGGGCGGCGGCGGTCAAGACGTAAACGTTAACCTTGATAACGGAGCAAATTTCGGTAGCTCCGATAACGGTGAAGCGTAAGCCGATTGTAAAAAGTCGGGTCTTCATTTGTATTATTTAAAGGCAGATAAATATTTGCTCTGCTCACAGGGCATAAAAAGACGGAAGCTCGTTTTTATACGGGCTTCCGTTAGGTTGCTTAATACAGTACGGCGGAAAAAGTACCGTCATTTGCTTATATCGACGTTTTTAAAACAAGTCCTGAATCAAAAATATTTTTTCGTTTCTTCAACGGCCTTTTTATCACATCTTTCGTTTTCGGGATGCCCCGCGTGACCTTTTATCCAGTTGAATTTAACATCATGAATAGACAAAAGCTTTAAAAGCTCGTCCCAGAGTTCAGTATTAAGCGCCGGTTTACCGTCGCTTTTTTTCCAGCCTTTCTTTTTCCATGAATACACCCAGCCCTTTAAAACGGCGTCACAGACGTATTTTGAATCGGTAATAACAGTTACCTCGCAAGGTCTTTTAAGCGCTTTAAGACCCTCTATAACAGCCGTAAGCTCCATTCTGTTGTTTGTGGTATCGGCGCTTCCGCCCGAAATCTCCTTTTCGTGATTTCCGAATCTCAAAATCGCGCACCAGCCGCCCGGTCCCGGATTGCCGGAGCAAGCGCCGTCGGTGTAAATCGTTATCTTATCAGCCATTATAACTCCTCTTTTCATATACGCCCCGATATTTTAGCATATAAAAATTATAAATGCAATCGAAAAAGCCACAATAATGCGGTTTGTAAAATTTGTTTTGCCTCGGTTTAATTTCTCTCTTTATGTAAATAATATAATTGCGGCAACACCGCACAATTAACGGCTACCGCCTTTGCCGCGCATCTGCACCGAGATTTCCCGTCATTTTTGCCAAAAGCTCCTTAAAATACGTCAGTATTCCTGCGTCACTTTTGTCAATCTGACGAAAAATCTCATGGCACATCTGCACGACAATAATTATGCGGTATCGCCTTACAAAAAATCATTGCACTAAGGAGAGTTAATATGAAAGCTGTTGTTATGGCCGGCGGCGAGGGGACGAGGCTTAGGCCTCTTACCTGTACGCGTCCCAAGCCTATGATAAAGATAATGGGTAAGCCCGTTCTCGGATATATTATTGACTTGCTTGTAAAAAACGGATTCGACGATATTGCGGTAACAGTCAGATACAGGGCGGAGGATATTGAAACTTATATAGAATCGCTCGAATATGAAAACGTATCGGTAAAATGTATTCCCGAAACAAGGGTACTCGGAACAGCCGGAAGCGTTAAGAACGCGGCGAAGGATTTCAGCGAGCCGTTCCTCGTAATAAGCGGAGACTGCATATGCGATATTGAGCTGTCAAAGGTCATGCTTTATCACAAAAGCATATCCGCCGATGTTACGCTTGTCTGCGTTCCCGTTGACGACCCGGGCGAATACGGCACCGTCAATCTTACGAAAAGCGGCGAAGTGGATTCCTTCTGCGAAAAGCCCGACTGGAGCCATGCTTCCTCCGACCTCGCGAATACGGGAATTTATGTGATAAATCCCGATGTTCTGGAGCTTATTCCCGATAATGTCCAGTATGATTTTGCGGCTCATTTGTTTCCCGATATGCTCGGCGGCTCAAAGCGCCTTTTCGGATATCAGACAACGGCCTATTGGTGCGATATAGGCGATTTAAAAAGCTACAGAATGTGTTGTAAGGATATGATGTCGCATAAGGTCAATATAGATATGCCCGAATCCAAAAACGGCATATTCTCACTCGGAGAACATCCCGAGGGGAGTTTTGATATTATACCTCCCGTTTATTTCGGGAAAAATGTGTCCGTTGGGATAAATTCCGTAATAGGACCCTATACGATTCTGGAGGATAACGTTACCGTAGCCGAAAATACAAGGCTTAAAAGGTCTGTAATTATGAGCAATACTTCATTCGGAGGAAACTGCGATACCATAGGAGCCATAGTCGGTGAAAAATGCGTTATAAAAAGCAATACGGTTTCTCTCGAAGGCTCATGCATAGGCGACGGCTGCATAGTCGAAAGCGGCTCCACGGTTTCCAATAATATTCTTGTATGGCCCGAAAAGCACGTTCCTTACCGCTCTGTTCTTACCGATAATCTTCGCGACGGCATGAACGAATACAGCCTTATAAACGCCGAAGGAATATGCGGCGCCACATTTTCTGAAATGTCGTGCGAAAGATGCTGCCGTTTGGGAGAAGCTCTCGCAAGCTCGTCATGCGGCGGCAAGGTGGGAATAGGCTATGACGGCACAAAATCCTCAAAAGCTCTCGCTATGGCGGTTCTGTCGGGACTTATTTCGGGCGGAAGCAAAATTTTTGATTTCGGCGAGTGCTTTGAAAGCCAAATGGGATTTTTTATTTCGTTCTGCTCTCTTGACAGCGGAATATATATTTCGGCTACGCCCAAAACGACGGAAATAAGGCTTTTCGGTGAATACGGTCTGCCTCTTTACAGAAAGTATGAGCGCGAGCTTGAGAGCAGGTACAAAAGAAGCGATTTCAGGCGTTGTTGCGGCTCCGAATGTAACGATATAAGGGATATGAGCTCTGTCGCGGAAATATATGAGGGGCAGCTTTTATCCTCCGCGGGAGATACGATAACGGGTTCGGGTGCGAAGATAATAACGGCGAATCCGCTTATAAAGGAAACGGCGGACAAGTGTTTTTATCTTTTAGGCTGTACCGAAAGGGATAAACCCGAATTTTCGGTAAATTACTCGGGCAGAAAAGGCTCCGCGAAAGACGAAAACGGCAATATAATCACACATGAGAATTTGCTTGTGTTATGCGCTGCGGACGCTTTGGAGAGCGGAAACGATATATGTATTCCGTTTGACGCGCCTTACTGTATAGATTCCATTGCCGAGAAGAACGGACGTACCGTATACAGAGCGGGAAGATCGCCAATGACCGATTTTGACGGAAAAATCGCGCTCACCGCGCGTAAAACGATGTGGGCGTATGACGCGCTGTCGTTGATATTCAAGGTTATGGGCATTATGGCTAAGAAAAAAGAGCCTCTTTCGGAGCTTATGAAAAAAGTGCCGAAATTCGGAACCGCTGTAAAGGTTGTAAATTGTGAAATCTCGCCGCCGAAAATCGCGTCCGCTCTCGGAATAAAAACGGGAAGCGATACACAGGGACTCAGAAAATCGGAGGGCGTCAGGAGCGTTATAGTTACGAGAACAGGCGCCGGCAGACTTTTGAGAATACTTGCGGAGGCGGAATCAATAGAAGCGGCCGAGGAAATTTGCGCCGAAACTGAGAAGAAAATCAAGTCGGACACTATTGACATATTTCACAGATAAGTGTAAAATGACAGTATGCTGTTTTTAATGCAGCGCCGCACAATCGGCGGCTGACGCCTTTGCGGTTACAGTAAGCCCTTTAGGGCTTATACATATTTTTTAGCTTATACATATTTTTAATTAGAATTAAAAGCCTCAGACGGAGGTTTTACATATATATTAAATCAATAAAAAAGGAGATATAAATGAGCAGTCAAAAACAGAATAAAGGATACGCCGGAAAGGAGAACGGTCAGCTTAAGCGTTACGGCAAATTTTATAAAGCTAAGCTTACGGCGCAGAAGCCTCCCATGGATACGCGCGGCAGGCAGAAGCAGCCGAACACTAACGCTCACCGTAAAAAACAGCAGAAGGAAAAGCCCGAAAACTTTTCGTCTCCCGTAAAAATAGCTTTTCTCGGCGGTCTTAACGAGGTGGGAAAGAACCTTACTCTTATCGAGTATAACGGCGAGATGATTATAATCGACTGCGGTCTGTCCTTTCCCGATTCGTCTATGCCGGGCATAGACAGTGTTATACCCGATTTTACTTATATAGAAAAAAATGCGGAAAAGCTCAAAGCCGTTTTTATAACGCACGGACATGAGGACCATATAGGCGCGCTTTCATATTTGCTGAACACGGTAAACGCACCTGTGTATTCAACAAAGCTTACGTTGGGTCTTATCGAATGTAAGCTGAAGGAAACAAAAATGCTCTCAAAGGTAAAGCTTTGTCCCATTAAGCCCGGCGATAAAGTAAAGATAGGCGGTTTTGAAATAGAAGCGATACATGTGAATCACTCTATTCCCGATTCTCTCGCCTTTGCCGTAAAATGCCGCGAGGGAGTCATACTCCACACGGGCGATTTCAAAATAGACAGCACGCCCATAGACGGCGAAATGATGAATCTCGCAAGGCTCGGTCAGCTCGGCAACGAAGGAGTGCTTTGCCTTCTTTCCGATTCGACAAACGCGGAACGCGCGGGATATACCGAGAGCGAGAGAAAAGTCGGAGAATCTTTTGAAAATCTTTTCAGAAAGGCCGGTTCAAGGCGGCTTATAGTAGCGACTTTCGCCTCGAATATACACCGTGTACAGCAGATAATAAACGTCGCGGCGGCTCTCGGCAGAAAAGTCGCGCTTTCGGGCAGAAGTCTCGAAAACGTTGTCGCCATAGGTCAGGAGCTGGGCTATCTTAACGTCCCCGACGGAATAATCATAGGCATTGACGCTATAAAGCAATATGCCGACGACGAGCTTGTGCTGATTACAACGGGCAGTCAGGGAGAGCCTATGTCGGCTCTTACCCGTATGGCTATGTCCGACCACAGAAAGGTTTCTGTAGGTCCCAACGATTACGTGATAATTTCCGCGACTCCGATACCCGGTAACGAAAAGACGGTTGCAAACGTTGTAAACGAGCTTATGAAGCTTGGCGCTTACGTCGTTTATGAGCGTATGTATGAGGTCCATGTTTCGGGTCACGCCTGTCAGGAGGAACAGAAGCTCGTTTTAGGTCTTGTAAAGCCCAAATTCTTTATACCGGTTCACGGTGAGCAAAAGCATCTGAGAAAGCACGCGCTTTTAGGTGAAGCCATGGGGATTCCGTCCGACCGGATAATAATGGCTTCAAACGGTACGGAGATATCGTTCCTCTCGGAAAATAATTACAGTGTGGGAGACGTTCCCGCCGGCAACGTATATGTTGACGGTTACGGAGTGGGAGACGTGGGAAGCGTAGTCCTGCGTGAAAGAAAACTCCTTTCGGAGGACGGAGTTATAGTCATCGCCGCCGTTATCGACAGCGCTACGGGCTATAATCTTTCCGAACCCGAAATATATTCGAGAGGGTTTGTTTATATTAAGGAATCATCGGATTTGTTTAAAGAGGCTCAGACAGTCGCGATAAGGCTCCTCGATAAATACGCCTATTCAAAAAGGCGCGATATAAACGCTCTCAAAAATAAAATGAAGGAAGAAATGCTGAGATTTATGTATGAAAAGACAAAACGCAGTCCCGTAGTTATTCCTGTCATTCAGGAAATTTAAACGTATTTGTATAAAAGATACGAATAAGTGTGGTGATTGATATTAAATTCAGGGATTTTATAAAGCTGCATCCGCTGTTTCCCGTGGTATTTCTGTTTTCGGCGGCAGTTTCGGCAACGTCGTTTTACCTCAGGCAATACACAATCGCGTATATTGAAATAGGTCTCGGCGTTCTCCTTTCGGTGATTATAATTGTTGCCGAAAGAAGAAATTTCCATGACCTGAAAAAAACCGTATCAATCATTAATTCCAATATCGTTTCAAGCGGCGATGACAGAATTTCCAGTATCCCTTTGCCGTTTATCGTATGCACGGCAAGGGGAGGAGTTATTTGGTACAATAAGCTCTTTGAAGCCGAAGTAATCGGTGAAAACGAGCTTACGCCCGGACAGATAAAAAGCTTTGTTCCTTATGAAAAAATAAGAAAAGGGCTTGCGGACGGTTCCTTTGATATGGGTTACGGCGGCAAGCGTTATACTGTTTACGTCTCGGATATCCCGGGCGGAGAAAATGAAGAATACATACTGTGCTTCATTGACGATACATATTACAAGGACACGGAGGATAAATACAGGGAATCGCGTCCCGCCGTTATGATAGCGTCGGTGGACGCTATGGACGAGGTATCGTCGGGACTGTCGCAAAATAATTTTTCGGCGCTTCTCGGAGGAGTTGAAAGGCTCATAATTTCATGGTTTACGGAGTATAAATGCATACTCCGTAAAATCGGGGACGGGAGATTTTTTGTTATCGCCGAATATAAAATTTACCGAAAAATGAAAGAGGATAATTTCGGTTTGCTCGATTCGGTAAGGGAATTTAAGCTTGAGGACGTCCCCTCGGGGCTTACCGTTTCCGTCGGTATAGCTACGGGCGGCGATTTGGCTCCTTGCGAGGCGGCTGCGAGAAAATCCCTCGATATGGCCAAGGGCAGAGGCGGCGATCAGGTAGTTATAAATGAAAACGGTGAGTATGAGTTTTTCGGCGGCGTCGCGGCGGGCGTTGAAAGCCGTAATCAGGTGCAGTCAAGAATAGTGGCGGGTTCGGTTGAGGAGCTTATGAGGCATTCCTCCGGAGTATTTATAATGGGTCACAAAAATTCCGACCTTGACTCCGTAGGCTCGGCTATAGGTCTTTCCGAGGCGGTAACTCATCTCGGAGTGGACGTAAAAATTGTTATCGACGAGAAAAACACTATGGCTTCGCCGCTTGTTGATTATTACAGAAAAAAGCGCCGGGAAGATATTTTTATTACGCCCGGCAAAGCTCTCGCGCTGCTGAATGAAGATACGCTCGTCATAATAACCGACGTTATGCGCCCCGGTTTTGCCGATTCTTCGGAGCTTGCCGAAAAGGCCGAAAAAAAGGTCGTTATAGACCATCACAGAATGTCTGTCGATTATATTTCGGATTCTCTTATATTTTATCACGAGCCTAATTCCTCGTCGGCGAGCGAAATGGTTACGGAGCTTATAAGGTATATGCCCTCAAAACCGACGGTTTCGCAGGAAGCGGCCGAAGCTCTGCTGGCCGGAATATATCTCGATACAAAGAATTTTACTTTAAAAACAGGCGTAAGGACGTTTGAGGCGGCGGCGTATCTGCGTGAAAAGGGCGCGGATACAATAACTGTCCGCAAGCTTTTCGCGGCGACGGCGCAGGAAAACGCATTAATAAGCAGAATAGTGAACAGCGCGGAGATTCGCGGTAATTACGCTTTTGCGAAGCTCGACGGCAACGTGCCTAACGCCCGTCTCGCGGCGGCAAAATCGGCGGACAGTCTTTTGAATATAGAAAATGTAGACGCGTCGTTTGTAATTTTCCCGTCGGGTAATAACGACGTATCCGTTTCCGCGAGGTCCTACGGCAGAATAAACGTACAGCTTATTATGGAAAAGCTCGGCGGCGGAGGGCATCAGACAATGGCGGCGGCGCAGCTTAAAAATACTACAACAGATAATGCGGCTCGGCTTCTTGAAGAAGCTGTCGCGGCGGCGGAAAAAAGAAATACGGTAAGGCAGAATAAAAAGGAGGATTGACTTATGGATGTTATTTTAAGTCAGGATGTAAAGTCACTCGGAAAAAAAGGACAGAAGGTAAGCGTTGCGGAGGGCTATGCGAGAAATTATCTTTTCCCCAGAAAACTCGCCGTTGAGGCTTCCGCTCAGGCTATGACGGAGCTTAAAAACAGGGAAGCCGCGAATCGGCATAAAATAGACACCGAAATCGCGAACGCAAAGGAAGCGGCGTCCATGCTCTCCGGCAAAGAGCTTAAAATCAGCGCTAAAGCCGGTTCGAGCGGCCGTCTTTTCGGCTCGATAACGTCTAAAGAGGTCGCGAATGAAATCAACAGTCAGCTCGGTCTTTCTGTTGACAAGAGAAAGGTAATTATTTCCGATATAAAACAGTTCGGCACTTATGAGTGCGAAGTTAAGCTTTATCAGGGAATTTCCGCAAAGCTCAGTATTATTGTAGGTGAGTAACAAATGGCGGGTGAAACATACGGTATAAATACCGACAGCGGCTCGCTCCCGTGCAGTATAGAAGCGGAACAGTCGGTACTCGGTTCAATTCTTCTTGAGCCGTCGTGCCTTTCCGCCGTAACTATGATACTTAAACCCGATTATTTTTATCTGCCCCAGCATAAAGCGATTTTTTCAACGATTATAGGTCTTGACGCTTCGCACGGCGGTAAAATCGACCCCCTGCTCGTTCTTAACGCGCTGAAAAGGGATAAAATTTACGACGATGAATCGGGTAAAACATATCTTCTGCAGCTTTCCAAAAATGTGCCGTCTACGGCAAATGTGGAAGCCTACGCTAATATAGTGCGCGAAAAGTATTATATCCGTTCGCTTATCCTCGCTGCAGGTGAAATAGCCGAGGCGGCAGCCGATTCCGGGCAGACGGCGGACGAGCTGCTCGATATGGCGGAGCAGAAGATATACGATATCCGACAGGGAAAAACTCTTGTCGGTCCCTCAAGGCTCAGCGATATAATTTCGTCCGTTTATCAGAATCTTTATAACCTTTCACAGCTCGAAAAAGACCAATATGCGGGATTTAATACGGGATTTTCGGATTTGGATAAAAAAATCACGGGACTGAACCGCTCCGACCTTATAATAATCGGCGCGCGCCCCGCCATGGGTAAAACGAGCTTCGCTTTAAATATAGCAAGAAACGTCGCCGTTTACGCTAAAAAAAAGGTGCTGTTTTTCTCTCTCGAAATGTCCAAGGAACAGCTTGCGCAAAGGGTTCTATCGACAGAGGCGAGAGTTCAGAGCACCAAGTTCAGAACGGGAAGATTATCTCCCGACGAATGGCAGCATATAGCGGAAGCGTCCGTATTCCTTTCGGACGTGGATTTGTATTTCGACGATACAGCGAGTATTACCGTTCCCGAAATGAAAGCTAGAGCGAGACAGCTCAAAAACGTTGATTGCATTGTCATCGACTATTTGCAGCTGATGTCCTCGAGCAAAAAAACGGATAACCGCGTTCAGGAGGTTTCCGAAATAACGAGAAGCCTTAAAATGATGGCCAAGGATTTGAATATCCCCGTAGTTACCTGCGCGCAGCTCGCGAGACGCACCGAGGAAAAGGGACGCTCTCATAAGCCGCAGATGTCGGATTTAAGGGAATCGGGTTCAATAGAGCAGGACGCGGATATAATTCTTATGCTTTACAGAGAGGATTACTATAAGGATTCGGCGGACTCATCTCCCGAGGATATAAGGGTGGACGAAGCGGAGCTTATCATTTCCAAAAACAGACACGGTCCGACAGGCACCGTGCCGCTTGCGTGGAATCCCGATTACACTATGTTTACAACAAGAGAGTATACGAGAGATGAAGACGGCGACTGAAATTGAGAATAAGATTTTATTCGTTATGGACAAATACGGTATGGTCGGCAGCGGCGATACCGTTATCGTTGCCGTTTCGGGCGGCGCCGATTCAATGTGTCTCCTTCACTTTTTCAATAAAATTTCAAGCAAAAGAAATTTTAATATAATATGCGCTCATGTAAATCACGGCATAAGAGGAGCGGAAGCCGACAGGGACGAAAGTTTTGTCAGGGATTTTTGTGAAAAAAACTCGATAGAATTTCGCGCGGCTCATTACAACGTCCCCGAGATATCCTCAAAAACGGGGGAGAGCGAGGAAGAATGCGGAAGAAGGTTGAGATACGGTTTTTTTTCATCAATCTGCGAAAACGCGAAAATCGCTACCGCTCACCACCTCAATGATTCGATTGAAACCGCGATATTCAATCTTGCGAGAGGAACGGGGCTTAAGGGACTTACGGGAATACCTGCGATGCGAGGAAATATAATACGTCCGCTTATAGAATGTACAAGAGAAGAAACGGAATATTATCTTAAAGCGAATAATATTGATTATATCACGGACAGCACAAACCTTAAAGACGATTATTCGAGAAACGCCGTAAGGCATAACGTAATACCCGTTCTGAAAAAAATAAATCCTTCTTTTGAGTCGGTTTTTCTTTCCTGCACCGAGGTTCTTACCGATACGGAGAGTTATCTTGAGAAAGTTACCGATGCGGAGTATGAGCGTTTGAATAAAAATATGAGGTTTTCGGTTTCGGATATAAACGCTCTCGATTCGATAATAAGAAGCAGGCTTATAAAAAAAATCGCGGAATCGTTCGGCGCAAAGGACGTAAGCTTTAAGCATATTTCACTTGCCGAAGGTATTCTTACAGGCGGAGGAGCCGTAAATCTTCACGGAAATGTCACATTTTGCTCGGACGGAAAAAATATTTACAAAAGGGTACCGCAAGCCGAGATACGCGAACGCTCGGATATAAGCTCCTTATGTGTTCCGTTTGACGAAAAAAAGACGGTTTATGAAATCTCTTACACTAAAGTAACCGCGGAAACTATTGACAAAAAAGATATAAGCATCTATAATATCAAAGAGTTGCCACGTTTGAATTTCTGCGACGCGGATAAGCTTAAAAACGCCGTTTTCAGAACAAGACGCAGCGGCGACAGATTCAGGTTCCCGAACGCCGGACATTCAAAATCTTTAAAAAATCTGTTTTCCGAAAGGGGTATACCTGCCGAAAAAAGATATAATGTTATTATTCTTGCCGATGAAAATAATATATTATGGATTGACGGCATAGGCGTTTCGGATTTTGCTAAGGTTACGGATAAAACAAAGAAAGTTATAAAAATCTCGGCCGAAAGTTAAGGTAATACCGCACAATTAGCGGCTGCCGCCTTTGCCGCACATCTGTACCGATATTTTCCGTCATTTTTGCCAAAAGCTCCCCCAATACGCCAGTATTCCTGCGTCACTTTTGTCAATCTGACGAAAAATCTCATGGCACATCTGCACGACAATAATTATGCGGTATTGCCTTAAATTACAGTTGAATCGGAATAATCGGAATATATGATATATCGGAAATATGTCCGTAAAGCGAAAGGATAGATATAATTGGCTTCCACATCAATGCTTGACGATATTAAGGAAGTGCTTTTTACAAAAGAGCAGATGAGCGAGACGGTAAAACGCATGGGCGAAGAAATCACGCGCGATTACGAGGGTAAAAATCTGCTGCTTGTAAGCATTTTGAAAGGCTCCGTTATTATAATGGCGGATCTTATGAGAGAAATTAAAATTCCGGCGGAAATAGATTTTATGGCTGTTTCAAGCTACGGTTCGGACGTAAAGACGAGCGGAACCGTTAAAATTTTAAAGGATCTTGACCGCGATATTGCCGGTTACGATATCCTTATAGTCGAGGATATCCTTGACAGCGGAAAAACGCTTTCATATCTTATGGATATACTTTCCGCGAGAAATCCGAGCAGTATAAAAATATGCACCCTTTTTGACAAGCCCGACAGACGCGAGGTAAAGGACATAAAAGCCGATTACGTCGGAAATATCGTTCCCGACGAATTTATAGTAGGCTACGGTCTTGATTATAATCAGAAGTATAGAAACCTTCCTTTTGTGGGTATATTAAAAAAGAAAGTTTATGAGGGTTCGGTTTCCGAGTAAGCTAAGGAGAGAAGATAATTTGGAAAATAACAATAATAACTCAAGACGTATTCTCGGCTTTTTGCCGTATCTGCTTATACCGCTTATACTTATAGCCTCCATGTGGATGTTTACGGACAAATCAAGCGGCGAAAAGAAAAAGGAATACTATGAAATTGTCGCTCTGTTTGAAAATAATGACGTCGAGGAATATAAGCTGAATATCAGCAACGGCACGCTCGTTTATAAATTAAAGAGCGACGGCAAAGATGTTTCATATAAATATTCTGTTCCGAACGTTCAACTTTTCATAGACGACGTTCATGAAATCGCGAAAAAGAATAATGTGAAATATAACTATGACGCGGGTCGCACAACGTCATGGCTTACGGGTATGCTGCCGTCAATAATAATGATGGTCGTTCTTGTTGCACTTATGTATTATATGTTCCGCAAAATGGGGCAGTCAATAACAAGCGAGAACAACAGAACGATAAGCTTCGGTAAGGCGAGAGTAAAGGGCAAGGACGAAAAGCACAAAACCACGTTTGACGACGTCGCGGGCGCCGACGAGGAAAAGGAAGAGCTTGCGGAGCTTGTGCAGTTTTTGCGCAATCCCGAAAAATTCAGGGAACTCGGCGCGAGAATCCCAAAAGGCGTATTGCTTGTAGGCCCTCCGGGTACAGGTAAAACTTTGCTTGCCAAAGCCGTTGCCGGCGAGGCTGACGTTCCTTTTTTCTCGATTTCGGGTTCCGATTTCGTAGAAATGTATGTCGGCGTAGGCGCTTCCAGAGTAAGAGATTTATTCCAGCAGGCAAAAAAGGATTCCCCCTCGATTATATTCATAGATGAAATCGACGCCGTGGGACGCCACAGAGGCGCGGGAATGGGCGGCGGTCATGACGAGCGCGAGCAGACCTTGAACCAGATGCTTGTCGAGATGGACGGATTCGGAATAAACGACGGCGTTATAGTTATCGCCGCTACTAACCGTCCCGATATTCTTGACCCGGCTCTTTTAAGACCCGGCAGATTTGACAGACAGGTAACCGTAGGCTATCCCGATATAAAGGGCAGGGAAGCTATACTCAGAGTCCACGCAAAGGGCAAGCCTTTCGCTCCCGACGTGGAGCTTGAGAAAATAGCTCAGGCTACGGTAGGCTTTACAGGCGCGGACCTTGAAAATCTTCTTAACGAGGCTGCGCTCCTCGCCGCCAGAAAGGGACTGCACGCTATAACTATGGCCGAAATCGAAGAAGCCACGGTTAAAGTCGTAGTCGGTACGGAAAAGCGTTCTCATAAGATAAATGAAAATGACAAGCGTCTTACCGCGTTCCATGAAGCGGGTCACGCCGTAGCCACATACTATCTTGAAACGCAGGATCCTGTGCGTCAGGTTTCTATTATCCCAAGAGGAATGGCGGGCGGCTATACCATGTCTGTTCCCACCGAGGATAAGCTGTACAAATCAAAAAAGAGTATGCTTGAAGAAATAGTTGTTTTGCTCGGCGGCAGAGTGGCCGAGGCTGTAACCTTCGGCGATATTTCAACAGGCGCGTCGAACGATATAGAAAGAGCTTCCGAAATCGCGCGAAAAATGGTTACCAAATACGGCATGAGCGACGAGCTCGGTCCGATAGCTTTCGGTACGGGACACGACGAGGTTTTCCTCGGCAGGGATTATTCGAGCGTAAGAAATTATTCCGAGACGGTCGCCGCTAAAATAGATTCGGTCGTAGGCGAAATTATATCAAACGCTTATAACAGATGTACCGTTATATTGAAAACTCACAGCGATAAGCTTTCCCTTGTCGCGGAGTACCTTATAAAAAACGAGAAAATCGGCGAAAAGGAATTTGCTTCTCTTATGAGCGGCTCGACGGACGCCGTTGACGTTAATAACGGAAACGGCGGTAATGACGGTAACGGCAATAACGTCGGCGATGAAGCGAAAAAATAAAACGGACACGGTAAAAGGCGGCAGTTCCTGCTGCCTTTGCGGCGTTTCGGGCAGATGCGGTGAACAGCAATGAAATACCGAAGCAGTTTAAAAAGTATATTCAGATTTATATCCTCATTCATTGTGATTGCTCTGTATACGGGTATGTTTTCATATATCCTGTTTTTCCATTACAACAAGATTCTGTTAGCTCCTCTTGATTCCGGCGGCTATCTTATGATTGTACTGTATGCCGCGGCTGTTATCGGCATATGCAATATCATGGGAGCCTTAAAGGTTGGATTTAATAAGCAGTTTAACATAATAATTTCTCATATAATAACAATACTGTTCGTTAATTTTCTCGCGTATTTACAGTTAAGCCTTATACACAGAGCTTTTCTGCCCGTACATCAAATAGTTCTGCTTTCGATTGCCCAGATATGCGTCGCGGTAATATGGACCTTAATAGTTTTTAAGTACAACAAGCATTTTGACCCTGTTGCTGAAATGATTCTTGTTTACGGGGACAAAAAAGCGGAGGAGCTTGTTTATAAAATTCTTGAACGCGAGGACAGATACAGAATATGCGAGACTGTGCAATACAAGCCGGAATCCTATATTTCGGGAGATAATCTTGAATATGTGCTCTCGCGCGTCAAGGACTATAAGTCGGTTATAATTTACAGGCTTCGGAGCAGCGTAAGAAACGATATACTTAAATTTTGCTATGAAAACGACATAGACGTCTTTCTGCCTCCGAGAATATCCGATGTTATAGTGAGAGGCGCGAAAGAACTGAACCAATTCGATTCTCCTCTTATTGTATGCCATAACTGCGCGTTGACAGCGGAGCAGAGGTTTTTTAAAAGGCTTTCGGATATAGTTATATCCGTAATCGGAATTATACTTTCTTCCCCAATTATGCTTTTTATTGCCGCCGCCATTAAAATTGAGGACGGAGGACCTGTATTTTACGTTCAGAAAAGAGTTACTCTTAACGAGCGGGTATTTAATATATACAAATTCAGAAGTATGATTATCGGCGCGGAAAAAGATGACAAATCTATTCCTGCTACTGAAAACGACCCGAGAATAACCCGCGTCGGCAAGCTAATAAGAAAGCTTCGCTTTGACGAACTGCCGCAACTTTTTAATATTTTAAAGGGCGATATGTCGTTTGTGGGACCAAGACCGGAAAGGGTAGAGCATCACGAAGCTTATACAAAGCAGATACCCGAATTTCCGTACAGGACAAAAGTAAAGGCAGGGCTTACGGGTTATGCTCAGGTTATGGGAAAATATAATACTTCCCCTTATGATAAACTTCTGCTTGACCTTGAGTATATTCAAAAATTTTCGTTTTTTCTCGATTTCCGTCTTATACTCCTTACGGCAAAAATAATTTTTATGAAAGAGAGTACCGAGGGTTTCGGAAAAGCCGATAAAATAAGCGAAAATTTTGTAATAGGAGATGGAAAAAGCGGATATACCCGTAACAATGACAAAAAAAACAACCGCTTTTTTAACGGTAATGAAAGGGAGTATCGCAATGAAGAAAGCACGTAAATTATTGATTTTTTTAATTTTGTTATCAATTATTATTTCGATGTGCTCCTGTAGTTCTCGTAATAAAAAATTTTATGACGAATTTCCGACCGGAGATGAAATTGAAACCATCGACGTTGAAAAAAATCCGGAAGCCGTAATAACGCTTGAGGACGGCTCAAAAATAGAGCTTGAACTTCATTATTACGCCGCTCCAAACGCTGTCGCTGATTTTATCGCTCTTGCCGGGGCGGGAGTGTACGACGGTATGGCGTTCAATGAGGTTCGCAATAAATGCATTGTGATGACGGGCGCTTCGGAAGGCGAATTTAGTCCTCCGTATTACGTTATGGACGAAATCGGAAATGATGAAAGCAAGGAAAGGCTTTCTCATAAAGCGGGCGTTGTGTCAATGATACGCACATCGAGTTCCGATACTTTGACGGGTCAATTCTTTATTCTTACAAAAGACCAAACTCATTTTGATTCACGTTTTACGTCATTCGGAACGGTTACGTCGGGTATGGATATAATTGAAAAAATAGCCGCGTCGGAGCTTGACGAGAACGGTAAACTGACTTCGCCGTATATAATTAAATCTGTAAAAATCAATACTCACGGAAATAAATTTCCGAATCCCACAATAATTCCGATTGAATGAAAGGATGAATAATTATGAAGATTGTTAAAAGGCTTATTTCGATTTTTACCGCTGTGCTTATTGTTATAAGCGTATTTGCCTTTTCCGGCTGTAAGAAAAACGATGCAAACGCAGATAAAGAAGACGGTAACGGCAATCAGACGGCTAATGAGGAAAATTCAGACTTTATCCATGGAGAATCGAACCCGACGGCGGTTATAGACGTTGAGAACTATGGCAAAATCACCGTACAGCTCCGCTATGATAAAGCCCCCGATACGGTTAAAAATTTTATTTATCTTGCGAACAAGGGCTTTTATGACGGCGTGATTTTCCACAGGATTATCGACGGCCTGATTATTCAGGGAGGCGATCCCGAAGGAACGGGATTCGGAGGTCCCGGCTACTCTATAAAGGGTGAATTTGCAAATAACGGTTTTGAGCAAAATGATTTAAAGCACGTCAGAGGCACAATTTCCATGGCGAGAACTAACGCGAATATGAATTCGGCGGGCAGTCAGTTTTTTATCTGTCAGACAGATTATCCGTCTTGGGACGGCGACTATGCCGCATTTGGAACCGTTATTGACGGAATGGATATTGTAGATAAAATTGCGTCTGTAAATACCGATTCAAACGATAAACCGATAAAGGACGTAATTATAAAAAGCGTTACGGTTGATACGCAAGGCGTTTCTTACGGCGAACCCGAAACAATTGTAAAATAAGTAAAAAAAATTAAAAAAAACTATTGCAATTATGGTAATTATATTGTATAATTTAACTACCATGAAATGAAAGGGTGACATATAATGAAAGGTATTCTTAAATTCCTGAAAATTGTACTTAAGCTTCTTAAACCCCTCATCAAGCTCGGTTTCTTTGACGGACTTCTTGGCGACCTCTTCAGCCAGCTTGCGGATGAATTTTCAATTGATTTATAATCAGAATCCGGCACATTGGCTTGCCCGTTTCGCGGCAAGCTGATTTTTTTGTCTTTTTTTATATGAACTCTTGTAAATAATGTGAGAATTGTGATATACTATAATATGGTAATACCGCATATTTGGCGGCGACTTTTTTGCCGCGCGCAGCTCGGAATATTTTCCGTGATTTTCACCGACAATACTTGGTATTTAGTTGATTTTTTTAGTTTTTTAACGGAAAATACGACGGTAAGTACGGCAATAATTGAGCGCTGCGACAAAATGTATTATTTTCTTATGGAAGTGAATTTACCCTTGACAGGTATAAGAAACGCTAAAAGAATAGTTTTTAAAGTAGGCACGTCAACCCTTACATATCCCACGGGAAAGACAAATATACGCCGTATGGCAAAAATCGTTTCGGTTCTTTCGGATTTACAGAACGAGGGCAGGGAAATCGTGCTCGTTTCGTCGGGAGCTATAAGCGTCGGAGTAGGTAAGCTCGGGCTTAAAGAGCGTCCCCATGATACTCCCGGACGTCAGGCGGCGGCGTGCATAGGTCAATGTGAGCTTATGTTTATGTATGATAAATTTTTTTCCGAATATTCGCATAATATAGGTCAGCTTCTTATTACAAAAAGCGATGTTGAAAACGGCGAGCGCCGCGAAAATCTTATAAATACGTTCAACACTATTTTTGAATTGGGTGCTATTCCCATAGTTAACGAAAATGACTCGGTAGCGGTCGAGGAAATAGTTTACGGCGATAACGACAGCCTTTCGGCTATAGTTGCCAAGCTTATAAACGCCGACGCTCTTGTGATTCTGACCGACACCGACGGTCTGTTTGACGCGAATCCTCAGGAAAATCCCGAAGCGAAGCTTATTTCCGCTGTAGATGAAATAACTCCCGAGATAAAGGCGCTTGCAGGCAGCGCGGGCACAAGCAGAGGCACCGGTGGCATGATAACAAAGCTCAACGCTGCGGAAATCGCTGTAGAAGCCGGTATAGACGCCGTTATAATGAACGGCTCCGACCCGAGTGAAATTTACAAGCTTCTTGAGGGGCGGCAAATCGGCACATTTTTTAAGGGAAAAAAGACTCGCTTACAGTAGTCGGGAGGAGTGTTTTAAAATGAATGATAACGGTTATCTTAATTCAATCGGCGAGAGAGCGAAAAGCGCCGAAAAAATTCTCGCGGCCGCTTCATCGGACGTAAAAAACGCCGCGCTTTTAAAAATATCCGAGGAGCTTATAAATAATTCCGGCAAAATTATATCGGCGAACAATACCGATATCGAAAACGGCAGGAGCGCCGGACTTTCCGATTCGCTGCTCGACAGGCTCAAGCTCGATAATGAGCGTGTAGAAAAAATAGCGTCGTCTATACGGGAGATAACAGCTCTTGAGGACCCTGTCGGAAAAACTCTTTCGGGTACGGTAAGACCGAACGGACTTAAAATATCAAAAGTTACCGTTCCTCTCGGAGTTATCGCGGTTATTTACGAGGCAAGACCCAACGTAACGGCGGACGCTGCGGCGCTGTGTCTTAAATCGGGAAACGCCGTAATACTGAGAGGCGGAAAAGAAGCGATAAATTCAAACAAAGCAATTGCGGATATTATGCGGACGGCAGCCGCAAATGCCGGACTTCCGAAAGACTGTATTCAGCTTATTGAAAAAACCGACAGGGAGATCGCAGAGAAGCTTATGAAGCTTAACGAATACGTTGACGTTCTTATACCCAGAGGCGGAAAAGGGCTTATAAATTCGACGGTAAAAAATTCGACCGTTCCCGTTATCAGAACAGGGGAGGGTAACTGCCATATTTACGTAGATAAGGACGCGGATATCGACCTCGCCGCAAAAATTATTTTTAACGCGAAAACGTCGAGAGTATCAGTCTGCAACGCCTGCGAAAGCCTTCTCATTCACAAGGATATAGCTGAATTTGCTCTTATAGCAATAAAAGAACAGCTTGACAAGAAAGGCGTCGTTATAATCGGAGATGAAATAGTCGCGGATATACTTCCCGACGTTGTTCCCGCGACTGAGGAGGACTGGTACGCCGAATATCTTGATTATAAAATTTCGGTAAAAATTGTAAACGATATCGACGAGGCTATTGCGCATATCGCAAAATACGGTACCGACCACAGCGAAAGCATCATCACCGAAAACTATGAAGCCGCCGAAAAATTTATAGCTCAAGTTAATTCCTCGGCGGTTTACGTCAACGCAAGCACAAGGTTTACCGACGGCGACGAGTTCGGTTTTGGAGCGGAAATAGGAATTTCCACCCAGAAGCTTCACGCGAGAGGCCCCGTAGGACTTCCCGAGCTTACGTCTTATAAGTACGTTATACGCGGTAACGGACAAATAAGATGAAACGGACGAGTTATCAAAAATTCGGGAGGTGCTGAATTTGGAGAAAAAAGAACAGCGGACTGCGGACAATGAAAAAGATACCGAGAATCAAACCGATAATCATACAGGTAATAATATGGAGCCGGTTACTCAAGAGACGTATGTCGGCGGCGAAAAAGAATCCGAAAATAAAACTTCCGTAAAGAGAGTTAAAAATACGCAAAAAGAAAAGGACGCCGAAAAACTAAAAAAACAGCGTCTGAAAAATGAGAGAAAATCTCAGAGAGATAAAAAATATCCCGGCAGACTGTCTTTTATTATAGGTCTGCTTGTGGTGATATTTGCCGTTATAGGAATAGTCCTTATAATATGGAACAGCGTGAGTTATATAAAAAGAACGATGTCTCCGGGAAACGAATACGCTCGGTATAACGAGTATCTTGCGTCTGTAGCGGCGGTGGACCCCGACCCGTTTGACGATATAACGGCGGCGGATACCGAACAGCTCTTGAACGCCGCGATATGGTCTATTTTAAACAATGATTCTACGCCCGATACGTATTCTTACTCGGGCGGTTATATGCTTATTCCCTCGTCTGACGTAGGAAACGCTTATGTCTCGCTTTTCGGCCCCGAAACCGTATCATCGCTTGAATATAAAACTGTGCAGGGCTATAACTGCACCTTTGAATATGACAGTTCAACGAAAATGTATAAAATTCCCGTTACAACTATTCAGCCTATTTATACCCCTCATGTTGAGGAGGTTGATAAAAGCGGCTCGTCGATAGCGATAACGGTAAGCTTTCTTTCATCGGAAAGCTGGCGGCAGGACAATGAAGGAAACTATATTGCTCCCGAGCCCGATAAAGTAATGAGAATTACTCTCAGAGAGATTATGGGAAGCTACTACATCTCCGCGATACAGACAGTCTCTTCGACAATTCCCGAAATTGTTTCATTTGAGCCTTCGGTAACAACGCCTACGCCGAACGAAAACTCAACGGAAGACGCTTCACGGGAGGAAACTCTTACCGAAAAGGTTACTCAGGGTGTTCCGGAGATAACGACGCTCGGCGGTAGAGTATAAAAAACAGGTTTATTGACGGAGCAATGAATACGCAATAATAATTTCTTATGGGAAAAATGACTCGGATAATGGAGTTGCCGTCATAAAAACGCAGTATTTTGTCGTTAATTGTTCACAGTAACTTAATAAAAGCGTACAAAAACCATAAAGGGGATTATGTATAATACAGGCATAGTCAGCGTAATAAAAATTCCTATTCATTTTATTTTCTCTTCCCCGAAAAAGCCGCGGAGTTATCCGTGGTTTTTTCATTTATATTGGTTCTGGGGGCTTTATAAAACAAAAATTTTTAAACCTCATAGAGCAATCTGCACGTTTGATTTAATCGGTGCTTCCTTAAGGCAATACCGCACAATTATCGGCTATCGCTTTTGCCGCGCATCTGTACCGATATTTTCCGTCATTTTTGCCAAAAGCTCCTTGAAATACGTCAGTATTCCTGCGTCGCTTTTGTCAATCTGACGAAAAATCTTTCGGCACATCTGCACGACAATAATTATGCGGTATTGCCTTAATATAAACGCATAATTAATAACATTATAAATTTATATAAACTGTGTAAATTATATAAAAGTTGTAGTTTGTTTGTGCATTTTGTTAAAATATTGTGAATAGTATATTAATATTCTAAAAAATAAAAAAACATAAAAAAATAAGTTATAGAATTATAATACAATATTATGAAAGGTGGCACATTTATGCACAAGGGACTTAAGAGATTCCTCGGAATTTTCTTATCCGCAGTGATGGTTATTTGCAGTATGCCTGTAACTATCTTTGCGGCAAATGACGGAGCTACTCTTACCATCTACTCCAACGTCACGGCAAACGGCGTCGAAATAGACGATAGTGTCAGCTTGGATTATCAGGTCGCGATTGACGGCGAATTGTATAACGGCGTTGCGAAAGGCGACGACGGAAAGGATTACAGCGTTGTCAACGGCAAGCTTACCGTTCCTTATAACGTAAAAGCCGTTATAAGCGAAGGGTTGAATGACGGAAGCGAGTATGTCGTTAAACGTCTGGCGTATGATAACCAAAAATATGCCCTTGTCGGTGAATCTTCTACTGTAACCGGCACAATAGCGAGCCGCATTTATTACAAATCCGTAAACGGCGGCGAAAGCGTTCAGATTTCGGCGGAGGATTTCAACGCGGAAACGCATAACGGCGAAAATCTCAGCCGTTCGTATTACGTCAACGTAAATGACGAAACCGACGAGTACGAAAAAGCCGAAACAAAGAATTTTTTCGCATATGAAGAAGGATTGTTAAATTCTTATTCCGCTAAGGAAAATACCTATACATATGCGGCGGGTACCGATGAGAAATATGAATTATCTCTTAACGGCGCCGGATTTGATGAGATAAAGGAAAAAGTCTCCGGCTTCGGAAGCTTTAAAGTAACCACGTACACCGTAGGCAACGTCTGGGCGACGGTTTCCACAAACTATGCCGATGATATTTCCTATTCCGAAACGGATAAACCGACTCTGACCACTCATACCTCAATGGGCAATTCGAGGTCGGCGATTGACAACGTGTTCAAGAATATAGAGACAAAGGGAATATATACCGTTCTCAGCAGTATTGCCGAAAGAAGCGGAAAAACAGCCGTCGTAGATGCGGAGATCCCCACATCCACGTCTCTTGATACGGCCGATAAAACGGCAAACGTCTGCATTTTCACTCAAGTTACACCTATGACCGCCGAATATACGGTCGATACCAACGGTTCGCACAGAGAGGCGGCGTTTGACGTAACTCTTGAGAAAGCCCCCACGGGAACGGTTTGTCTTGATTTTATCCTTGACAACACAGTCCCCGAAGCCTTTGACGGCGCGGAGTTTGAAATACACAGGATAACACGCGACGCGGAAGGCAAACAGGTAGATACCCTTCTTGCCGACGGAACCGATTACAATCTTACGGTTGAGAATAAGGACGTTGACCTCAAGGTAGCTAAAATCGGTTTCACAAGATATACTTTTTCGGATATTGCCTCCGGCGAATATTATCTTCAGCAGATAAAGGGCGCGGCGAGCTACGCCATTGACGCAACAAAATACTTTTTCAGCGTTGCGAGAACCGACGGTTCTGTAACGGGCGACTATGTAAAATCTGCGGCCTCTCTTTTAGGAGACCCGTCGTCTGTAATAAGCAACGACGTAAAGGATTATAAGCTTGTCAAGCTCAATGTTTTCGCGAACAAGTCGTTCAGCTTTAAATTCAATACGAAGGACCAGAACGGCGACCCCGTTGAAGGTTCTCAGTATTTCATGATTGAGCGCGACGGAACGATAGCCCTGTTAAGGAAGTTTATTGAGTATGGCGTAGGTACCGCCACAGGTATGGATTGGGGCGCGCTTCTTGACGCCATAACCTCCGGCGGCGAATTGAAATTTGATGCCCAGACTATAGTTAACATCATAGTTACTCTTGCGAGCTTATCTCCCGAACAGCTCGGCGAGGTTACTCTTCCCGCGATTCTTATGGAAAAATCCGACGCAAACGGAGTTACCGAATTTGACAACAACTCAAACATACTTAACGCTCTCGGACTGCTTTCCGGTTTGGGAGACGTTAAGACCTCCGACCTTGTAAATCTTGTTAAAACTTTATTGGGCGGCAGTCTTTCCGAGGACGTTTTGAAGGCTCTCGACGGACTTGCGGCTATTGACGTTTCCATTAAGGTACACAGCGGCGTTCCCACAGGCGCGTATCTTTTCTTTGAATCCTCCGCGCCCAACGGTTACGAGAGAAATTCCGCGATGTATACGGTAAACGTCAATTCCGACGGCACGGCTGTTGCGACAAGCGGCGTGCTGCTTCCCCTTATCGCCGATTATATCGACGACAGACTCGGTTTTGATATTTACAGCATACTTGTTTCCGAAGATGAATTTAACAACGCGTCCCAGCAGGTCAAGAATCTGTTCGGAACATTTGATAATTACATGAATACCGTTGTTGACAGAATTACCGATTTCGTTGACAATAACCTCGGCGGAGTTGTCGATACTTCAAGAGTTAAGGAATTACAGGGTACGATAAATAAGTATTACGACCAGTACGACGACCTTTCAAAGGCTGTTTCCGACGGTCTGCGTGATTTCAATAAATCAATTCAGGACGATTTTACTTCCGACTGGACGTATACTGTTCAGAGATATTTCGTTGAAATCAAGCTTATAAAGGCGGACTGCGCTAACAACGACCTTGCCGACGTAAGCCTTACCGTAACCGATGCGGAAGGGAATGTTTACGAGATAGAAGAGGACGGCAACGTAACCGTTCCTTACGGCGTTTACACAGTTACGGCAGACGCTCCCGAGCAGTATATTCTGTTTGACGCTGTTGACGAGGAAGGCAATCCCGCCTATACGAATCCCGTTACCGTAACGGTAGACGACCACACCGCCGAGTATATAGCGTACTTTAACTACCATACCAAGGGTGAGTGGACGACCGTTACAGATAAAACCTGCGTAGTTGACGGCCTTGAAAATCTTTCCTGCGCGAAATGCGGCGTTGTCCTTGAAAGCAAAACGGACGCTGCCGAAGGTCATAAATATGACGAAGTTACGGTTGACGCTACCTGCCTTGCAGTAGGTTATACGATGAAAACCTGCTTGGTATGCGGCGACGTTCAGGTAGAGAATGAGGTTCCCGCGCTCGGACATGATTACCAGAGCGTTGTTACCGCTCCTACTCACGAAAACGCAGGCTATACGACGCATATCTGCTCAAGATGCGGAGACAGTTATGTTGATACGTTTACCGACCCCGAAGGCCATGAGCTTGTTGTAAAAGAAAGACAAGAGCCTAAGTGCGAGGAGGACGGATATATCCTTTACGGCTGCGCAGATGATGACGGATACGAGGAACGCATAACCCTTACCGCTCTCGGTCACCTTGAAGTTATCGACCCGGCAAAGGCTCCCACTTGTACCGAAACCGGTCTTACTAAGGGTTCGCATTGCTCAAGATGCGGTAAAGTATTCACCAAGCAGGAGGAAATAAAGGCGAACGGACATCATTACAATGCCGTTGTTACAAATCCGACCTGTACTGAACAGGGGTACACCACATATACCTGTACCGTTTGTCAGGATACAAAAGTTGAAAATTATACAGATCCTCACGGTCACGCATGGAAAACGACGCTGATTAAGGCTCCCGACTGTGAGCATGACGGCTATACCGATTCCGTATGTATTTACTGTGGCGAAACTCAGCATAAGGTTGACGAAGGCTCAAAACTCGGTCATGATTACGTTTCAAGAGTCGTTGAACCTACCTGCGAGTTCGAGGGTTATACAGAAAATATCTGCAAGCGCGGCGATAGTTATACTCGTACCGACTATGTTGATAAATGGGGACATGACCTTGTTACTGATGCGGCTGTCGAGCCTACTTGTACGAAAGTCGGCTACACCGAAGGCTCTCATTGCTCGCGCTGTCTCAGAATCGCAGGGGTTCCGGGCGCAAAGGCTCAGGAAGAAATACCCGCGCTGGGTCACATTACGGTTGTGGACGAACGCGTTGAACCGACCTGCACGACGTCTGGACTTATGCTCGGAAGCCATTGCTCAAGATGCGGCGAAATTCTTGTTGCTCAGGAGGTTATCCCCGAGCTCGGACACTCAATGACGGCATGGAGCATTGATTCATTCCCGAGGGACGGCATTGACGGTCTTATGACAAGACAATGCGAACGCTGTGATTATTCGGAAGAAAGAGTAATACCGGCATTCAAGGTTCATAAGGTTGACGGAAACTGTAAATGTGAGGGCGATTGCTGTGACGGAAACTGCATATGCCTTTGCGATATGCCCATAAAGCTTGCCAAGATAATTTACAAGCTTCACAGAGTATTCAGCGTACTTCTCGTCCTTTTCGGCGTAGAGCTTCCGCCTCTTTGCAACCATTGGTCGGTACTGTAATAATACGGTTCACGGACTGAATAAAACAAACTGAATTAATCGGTAATCGGGGTAAGCCGCGTGCTTGCCCCGATTTAGCATATAGGCAATACCGCACAATTAGCGGCTAACGCCTTTGCCGCGCATCTGCACGACAATAATTATGCGGTATTGCCTATAGTCTGTTATTTGTGCATTTAAAATAAAATTAAATGAATTTTTGGATTATATTTATTCCGATTTTCTCTTGACTTTTATTTCGCGCGTATGTATAATGATGTCAATACAGATAAACGCAATGACAAGGCTAAAGGGTCATTCGCAACGGTCTTTTCAGAGAGCAGCCGTTTGGTGCGAGGCTGTAACCGTGAGTGATCGTATCTCTCCTTCGAGCGGTCGACTGAACGCCGTCCTCTGTGGCGGTATGTAGGAAGAACGGAGCTTCATCGTTAAAGAAGTACCATATTTATTTAAAAGCAGCATTAGCCGCGTTTGATTTTTTAAATAGATGTGAAATGAGTGGGCGGTTTTAACCGTCAATTAGAGTGGTACCACGGACTTTATGCTCCGTCTCTTTGTGAGACGGGGCTTTTTTGTTGTTAATCTGTATAAAATAAAAAGAGGTGAGCTTTATGAAAGAAACAAAGAAATACACAAGACAGTTTTTTATGCCGCCCGAGATAAAAGGCGAATGGATGAAAAAAACATACGTTGACAAAGCGCCCGTATGGTGTTCCGTAGACCTGCGCGACGGCAATCAGTCGCTGATAATTCCGATGGATCTTGATGAAAAGGTGGAATTTTTCAAGCTGCTCGTGCGTATCGGTTTCAAGGAAATCGAAGTAGGATTCCCCGCGGCGAGCGAAACGGAATATCAATTTTTGCGCACTCTTATAGAAAACGACCTTATACCCGATGACGTTACCGTTCAGGTGCTTACGCAGTCGAGAGAACATATAATCAAGAAAACGTTTGAGAGCCTTAAAGGCGTTAAAAACGAAAATCACGTCATAGTACATCTTTATAATTCAACTTCCGTAGCTCAGCGTGAGCAGGTATTCAAAAAATCTAAGGACGAGATAAAGAAGATAGCCGTTGACGGCGCGAAGCTCTTTGATTCGCTCGCAAAGGAATACGGCGTTAAGTACCGCTATGAATATTCTCCCGAATCGTTTACCGGTACGGAGCCCGAATACGCTCTCGAGGTATGCAACGCCGTTCTTGACGTGTGGAGGCCTACGGCTGACAGAAAAACAGTTATCAATCTGCCCGTGACCGTTGAACATTCAATGCCTCACGTTTACGCGAACCAAATAGAATATATGTGCAATCACCTTAAATACAGAGAAAATATCGTCGTTTCGCTTCATCCTCATAACGACAGGGGCTGCGCCGTGGCGGACTGCGAAATGGGACTTCTCGCCGGAGCCGACCGCATCGAGGGTACGCTTTTCGGAAACGGCGAAAGGACGGGCAACGCCGATATAGTAACTCTCGCTATGAATATGTATTCGCAGGGCGTAGAGCCGAATCTCGATTTTACAAATATGCCCGAAATCACCTCGGTTTATGAAAAGGTAACGAGAATGTCCGTCTATGAGCGTTCGCCTTATGCTGGAAATCTTGTTTTTGCCGCGTTCTCGGGCTCTCATCAGGACGCTATAGCAAAGGGTATGAAATACAGAGAGGACAACGACTGCGAATATTGGACGGTTCCTTATCTTCCTATCGACCCCAAGGACGTAGGCAGGGAATACAAGACCGACGTTATCCGTATAAACTCACAGTCGGGCAAAGGCGGCATAGGCTATCTTCTCGATAAACAGTTCGGTTATAAGCTTCCGATGAAAATGCGTGAAAATGTCGGCTATTGTGTAAAGGACGTTTCCGATAAAATGCATAAGGAGCTTCAGCCGCAGGAGGTATTCGACGTATTCGAGCAAAATTATGTGAATATAATCGACGGCCCTGTAAAATTTGTCGATTATCATTTTGTCCGCAATCCCGACGTTGTTGTTGACCTCACTATAGAACATAACGGCGAAACGGTTAATCTCAAGGCGACCGGCAACGGCAGATTTGACGCGGTAAGCAACGCGCTTGCGAATTACGGACTTAGATTCTCGCACGTTGAATACACGGAACACGCTCTTAACGTCGGCTCGACTTCAAAAGCCGTGTCCTACGTCAGCGTTACCGCCGAGGACGGAACTGTTTCATGGGGCGTAGGCGTTGACGACGATATTATAGTTTCGTCGATTTACGCGCTTTTCTCGGCTATAAACCGCAGTGAGAAAGCGAAAAGCAAATAATAAACCACTCTGAAAATTTTATTATACAATTAAGGAGAGAAATTTATGGGAATGACAATGACGCAGAAAATCCTTGCTTCTCACGCGGGACTGCCTTCCGTTGAAGCCGGACAGCTTATTATGGCTCGGCTCGACCTTGTTTTGGGCAACGACATTACTTCTCCCGTCGCGATAAACGAGTTCGACGGAAACGGATTTGAAAAGGTTTTTGACAATACCAAAATCGCGATGGTCATGGATCACTTTGTACCCAATAAGGATATAAAAGCCGCTCAGCAGACAAAGCAATGCAGAACATTCGCGAAATCCTTTGGCATAAAGAATTATTATGACGTGGGTGAAATGGGCGTTGAACACGCTCTCATTCCCGAAAAAGGTCTTGCCGCTCCGGGCGACCTTATAATCGGCGCGGATTCCCATACCTGCACATACGGTGCGCTCGGCGCTTTCTCAACGGGTATCGGCAGTACCGATATGGCGGCGGGAATGGCTACCGGAAAGGGTTGGTTTAAGGTTCCGTCGGCAATAAAATTTACTCTTACGGGAGAGCTTCAAAAGGGCGTTTCGGGTAAAGATGTAATACTTTACATAATCGGAAAAATCGGCGTTGACGGTGCGCTTTACCGTTCTATGGAGTTTACGGGTAGCGGACTTCGTTCTCTTACTATGGACGACCGTTTTACAATGGCAAATATGGCTATTGAAGCCGGAGCTAAAAACGGAATATTTGATGTTGACGAAAATACGCTCGAATACATAAAGGGCAGGGTAGACCGCGAATACACCGTTTATAAAGCCGACGCGGACGCTGTTTACGATGAGGAATACGTTATAAATCTCGGTGAAATTGTACCGACGGTAGCGTGTCCGCATCTTCCCGAAAACACAAAGCCTGCTTCGGAGCTTCATGATATCATACCCGACCAGGTGGTTATCGGTTCATGCACAAACGGCAGAATTTCGGATATGCGCAAAGCGGCCGAAATTTTAAAGGGCAAAAAGGTCGCGAAGGATATAAGATGTATAGTTATCCCAGCGACGCAGGCGGTTTATAAGGAATGTATAAAGCTCGGTTATATGGATATTTTCATTGACGCCGGCTGCGCCGTTTCAACACCGACCTGCGGGCCGTGTCTCGGCGGTTATATGGGCATACTTGCCGATGATGAAATTGCCGTAGCGACTACTAACCGCAACTTTGTCGGCAGAATGGGCGCAAAGTCCTCAAAAATTTACCTTGCGAGTCCCGAAGTAGCGGCGGCGACCGCAGTCGCGGGGCATATAGTATCTCCCGAGGAGGTTTAACAATGAACGTTAAAGGAACAGTACATAAATACGGAGATAACGTCGATACAGACGTTATAATTCCTGCAAGATACCTTAACACCGCCGACCACAAGGAGCTTGCGGCTCATTGCATGGAGGATATCGACGCGGATTTCGTAAATAAGGTAAAAAAAGGCGATATAATCGTAGGCGGCGCGAATTTCGGCTGCGGTTCTTCGAGAGAACACGCGCCGATAGCCATAAAGGAATCGGGCGTTTCTTGCGTTATCGCGTCAACGTTCGCGAGAATCTTTTACCGCAATTCTATCAATATCGGGCTTGCGATTCTCGAATGTAAGGAAGCGAGCGAAAAAATAAACGACGGCGACGAGGTTGAGGTCGATTTCGATACGGGCGTAATCAGAAACCTTACGAAGAGCGAGGAATATAAAGCTCAGCCGTTCCCCGAATTTATAAAGAAGATAATAGCTGCAAACGGTCTGCTTAATTCTTTAAAGTAATTTTTTCTACGGTTTCCATTAAATATTGCCTTAAATTCTTTAAAATTGTCTGGCAAATGATTCTTTAAAACGAGGTGGAGTTAATGAAAAAGGTTATAACCGTACTGAAAGGCGACGGAATAGGTCCCGAAATCGTTGATGAAGCGATAAAGGTCCTCGGCAGAATCGCCGAAAAATATTCCCATGAATTTGTATATAAATATGTCGATATAGGCGGCTGCGCGATAGATAAATACGGCGTTCCTATAACGGACGAGGGAATGGAGCAATGCAAAAACTGCGACAGTGTGCTTTTAGGCGCTGTGGGAGGTCCGAAATGGGATAATGTTGACCCGTCGGTAAGACCCGAAAAGGCTCTCCTTGCCGTAAGACATGAGCTTGGGCTTTTCGCGAATCTAAGACCGACAAAGCTGTTTCCTCAGCTCGCGGACGCTTCTCCTCTCAAGCAGTCGATAATCGGAAACGGCATCGACCTGTTGATTGTCAGAGAGCTTACGGGCGGAATATATTTCGGAAAAAGAAATACCGCCGAAGAAAACGGCGAGGCGTTTGCTTCCGACGAGATGAAGTATTACGCACATGAAATCGAAAGAATAGGCAGAGTAGCGTTTGAATCGGCAAAAAAGCGCCGCGGTAAGGTTTCGTCGGTCGATAAAGCCAACGTTCTCGATTCTTCAAGGCTCTGGAGAAAGATAATGCATAAGCTCGGTGAAGAATATAAGGACGTTGAATATGAGGACGTGCTTGTCGATAACACGGCGATGCAGCTTATAAAAAATCCGTCGCGCTTTGACGTTGTAGTAACGGAAAATATGTTTGGAGATATACTTTCGGACGAAGCGAGTATGCTCACAGGCTCTATCGGCATGATGCCCTCGGCAAGCCTTTCGGAGGGGACGCTCGGAATGTATGAGCCTATCCACGGCTCTGCTCCCGATATCGCCGGAACGGATATGGCGAATCCTCTCGGAACGATACTTTCCGCCGCTATGATGCTCAGGTATTCCTTTGATATGGCAAACGAAGCCGACGATATTGAAAATGCGGTAAACGCCGTTCTTGACGAAGGTTACCGTACCGCCGATATTATGCGGGACGGTATGAAAAAGGTCGGCTGCCGCGAAATGGGAACTCTTGTCACCGAAAAAATATAGTGAAAAAACTTGATATTTGATACTTTGTGTTGTATAATGTATCATAAAAATTAGAACAGATTAAGGTGAAATGATGAAAATATCAGGCGCTGAAATTCTTGTCAGAACTTTGATTGAACAGAATGTAGATGTCGTTTTCGGTTATCCCGGAGGACAGGTTCTTGATATATATGATAAATTATATTCTCATCAGGACGAAATAAAGCATATACTGACGGCTCACGAGCAGGGAGCGTCGCACGCGGCGGATGGCTACGCGAGAGCTACGGGAAAAGTTGGAGTCGTTATAGCGACTTCGGGTCCGGGAGCCACGAACCTCACAACGGGTATCGCGACGGCTTACCTCGATTCCGTTCCTATTGTCGCGATAACGGGTAACGTGTCGTGTCCTCTTATCGGAAGGGATTCTTTCCAGGAGGTGGATATCACGGGTATTACGATGCCGATTACTAAGCATAATTTCTTTGTGAACCGCGTTTCAAAGCTTGCCGATACGGTTCGCGAGGCGTTCAGAATAGCTAAATCGGGCAGACCCGGCCCCGTTCTTATTGATATACCGAAGGATATACAAACTTCTTTGTGCGATTACGAACCGGCGGAACCTGTAGAGGCGGATAAAAAAAATGCCGCCGAAACGGGAATAGAAGAAGCCGTCAGGCTTATCAACGAATCCGAAAAACCGTATATTTATTGCGGCGGCGGCGTAATTACGGGCAGCGCGACGGAAGAAATTTTAGCTCTTGCGGAAAAAACAGACGCGGTCATAGGCTGTTCGTTTATGGGAATTTCCGCGATTCCGTCCGATAACGAAAGATTTTTGGGTATGCAGGGTATGCACGGTCATTATGCGTCCTCCATGGCGCAGCATAATTCCGACCTTATTATAGCCGTAGGAGCGAGATTCAGCGACAGAGCGACGGGAAACAAATCGAAATACGCGCCCCATTCAAAAATTATACATATTGATATTGATAACGCCGAAATTGACAAGAATATAGCGGTTACGTGCGGACTTTGCGGCGATGTTAAACTCACTCTGCAAAAAATTATCGGCGCGGTGGACAACAAAAAGCATCCCGATTGGCTCAGTGAGGTCGATTATTACAAAAAGGAAGAATACAGGCATATTGTTAAATCGGACGATATGAACCCCGTCAATATTATAGAAACTGTAAACGAATGTGCGGACGAGGATACCGTTATCGCGACGGACGTCGGTCAGCATCAGATGTGGGCGGCGCAGAACTGCAAATTTTCAAAGCCGCGAAAATTTGTATCGAGCGGCGGTCTCGGCACAATGGGCTTCGGTCTCGGTGCGGCGATAGGTTCGCAGATAGGCTCCGGCGCAAAGTCGATACTTATAACGGGCGACGGCAGCTTCGGTATGTGCCTTAACGAGCTTACAACCGCTTCGTATTACAATATTCCCGTGGTAATCGTTATTATGAATAACGGAGTTCTCGGAATGGTAAGACAGTGGCAGACGTTGTTCTACGATAAACACTATTCAAATACCGTTCTTGACAGAAAAACGGACTTTATAAAGCTTGCGGACGCGTTCGGAATGAAGGGATACAGGTGTACCGAAATTCCCGATTTTAAGGAGAAGCTTCAATCGGCTCTTTCGGGAGACAGTCCCGTTCTTATAGAATGTCTTATTGACAAAGACGAAATGGTTCTCCCGATGCTTCCTCCGGGTGGTTCCATGGACGATATTATTGTGGAAAGGTTGGGCGGCTGATGGACAGAAATATTATCGCAGTACTGGTAAAAAACCACTTCGGCGTGCTTGCGAGGGTCGCGAGTATGTTCAGAAGACGCGGCTTCAACATTGACACCTTGACCGTAGGAGAAACCGAAAATCCCGAATACTCAAGAATTACGGCGACTTTTCGCGGCGATGACGCGATAAAGAATCAGATTATACGCCAGCTTATGAAAATGCCGGACGTAGTTCATATTTCAGAGCTTGAAAAAAGTTCCTCGGTATCGCGCGAGCTTGTCCTTATAAAAATTAAAAACAATAAGGATTTAAAGCAGGATATAATGTCGGTTATAGATATTTTCAGAGCAAAAGTTGTAGATTACGGCACTCAGGCCATGACTATCGAAATCACGGGCGAATCGTCCAAAATCGACGCTTTTATAGACCTTATAAAGGAATACGGTATTATTGAAATATGCAGAACCGGTATTGTTTCGCTTCAGCGCGGAGCGGACAGTATTATAAGTAATATAAAGTAAAATTTTAGGAATAAAATATTATAATTTGCTTAAAAAAATAAGTTAATTATTATTGTTACAAATTTAATGTAAGAGGTAGTTTTACAAATGATACCAAAAATTATTAATTATTGTTGGTTTGGTCGTGGCGAGAAAAGTGATATTATGAAAAATTGCATAGCATCATGGAAAAAGTTTTGTCCAGACTGGGATATTGTTGAATGGAATGAGGATAATTTTGATGTCAATTTTTGTCCCTATGCAGCGAAAGCATATAAAGAAAGAAGATATGGTTTTCTTTCCGATGCGGCAAGATTGGCAATAATTTACAATACGGGGGGGTATACTTAGATACAGATGTTGAATTAATTGCACCCATTGATGATTTATTAGCCAACGAAGCATGGTTTTGCTATGGAAATGCGACCGATATCAATACTGGTTCGGGGTTTGGTGCAATTAAAAATAATGATTTTATAAAAAAACTACTTGACCAATACTTGCAACTTACATCGGAATCCAACTATGAGGTTTGCACTCGTTTTGATACGCAAATGTTTTATAAATATTATTCTGATTTTAAAGCTGATTGCAACATTCAACAGAAATGGAATGGAATATTAATAATAAACAATATTTGGAATTATTCAATTCACCACTATACGGCGACATGGCTTACAAACACACAAAAATTTATTAATAAACACAAATTTTTATTGAAATTAAATTTATATCTTAGAAAATTTAAATTTTTAAATATTATCAGAGACAATTTAAAAGACAAGTTAAAAATTTCCAAAGTTAATTTTTAAGGATTGTGAAAATGTATATATTTACAAATGAAAAATGGTAGGTATAATAATTTTTGATTTTTACTTTTGATTTTTACTATTGATAAAATATATCAATAGACAAAATACAGTTTATTAAATAATTAAAGGAGATAATAATTATGTCAGACTGTACAGCAAAAGTTTATTATCAGCAGGATTGCGACCTTTCAAGGCTTAACGGCAAGACCGTAGCCATTATCGGTTACGGTTCGCAGGGTCACGCGCACGCTCTCAACCTCAGAGACAGCGGCGTACGCGTAATAATAGGTCTTTACGAAGGCAGCAAGAGCTGGAAAAAGGCGGAGGACGCGGGCTTTGAGGTTTACACAGCGGCGGGAGCCGCCGAGCGCGCGGACATCATTATGATTCTTATCAACGACGAAAAGCAGGCGAAGCTCTATAAAGAGAGTATAGCTCCGTACCTTACCGAAGGCAAAACTCTCGCTTTCGCTCACGGCTTCAATATCCATTTCGGTTGCATTAAGCCGCCGAAGAACGTCAACGTTATCATGATAGCTCCCAAGGGACCCGGTCATACGGTTCGCAGCGAGTATCAGGCGGGCAAGGGCGTTCCGTGTCTTATAGCGGTTGAGCAGGACGCCACCGGCGACGCTCTTGAAATCGGTCTTGCGTATGCTCTCGGTATTGGCGGCGCGAGAGCCGGCGTTCTTGAAACGACGTTCCGCACCGAAACGGAAACAGACCTTTTCGGCGAACAGGCTGTTCTTTGCGGCGGCGTATGCGCTCTTATGCAGGCGGGCTTTGAGACGCTTGTTGAAGCGGGCTACGACCCCAGAAACGCTTATTTTGAGTGTATCCATGAGATGAAGCTCATCGTTGACCTTATATATCAGAGCGGCTTTGAAGGAATGAGATATTCAATCTCCAATACCGCCGAATACGGCGATTACGTAACGGGTCCGAAGATTATAACCGAGGATACAAAGAAGGCTATGAAAAAGATTCTTAGCGATATTCAGGACGGTACGTTCGCAAAAGAATTTCTTCTTGATATGTCCGACGCGGGCGGTCAGGTTCATTTCCGTGCCATGAGAAAGCTTGCCGCCGAACATCCCTCGGAGGTCGTAGGCAAGGAAGTCCGCAAGCTTTACAGCTGGAGCGACGAAGCTAAGCTCATAAACAACTGATTATTGACCTTGCGCATCGGTCGTGGCACATCTTTCACGGCTGATGCGTTTTTTCTTAAAAGGAGGCAAAATATGGTAAGCGAATCAATTAAGAACGGAACAAACAACGCGCCGCACAGAGCGCTTTATCATGCACTTGGTCTTACCGATGAGGAAATCGAAAGACCTCTTGTCGGCATTGTAAGCTCATACAATGAAATCGTTCCGGGACATATGAACATAGATAAAATAGTTGACGCAGTCAAGCTCGGCGTTGCGTCCGCAGGAGGTACGCCTATTGTTTTCCCCGCGATAGCGGTATGCGACGGCATAGCAATGGGTCATAAGGGTATGAAATATTCCCTTATAACGCGCGACCTTATCGCGGATTCGACGGAAGCGATGGCGCTCGCTCACGGCTTTGACGCCCTTGTGATGGTGCCAAACTGTGATAAAAATGTCCCCGGACTTCTTATGGCGGCGGCAAGACTTAATATTCCTTGTATTTTCGTCAGCGGAGGACCAATGCTCGCGGGGCATATTGACGGCGGCAAGGTCAGCTTTTCGAGCATTTCCGAAGCGGTAGGGGAGTTTAACGCGGGCAAAATCACGGAAGAAAAGCTCCACGAATATGAATGTAAAACTTGTCCGACGTGCGGTTCCTGTTCGGGTATGTATACCGCAAATTCGATGAACTGTCTTACCGAGGCTATAGGTATGGGACTTCGCGGAAACGGCACTATCCCCGCCGTATATTCGGCGAGAATTGAGCTTGCGAAACACGCAGGTATGAAGATAATGGAGCTTATAAAACGCGATATCCGTCCCCGCGACATAATGACGAAAGAGGCGTTTGAAAACGCTTTGACGGTCGATATGGCTCTCGGCTGCTCGACAAATACAATGCTGCATCTTCCCGCGATAGCTCACGAATGCGGTATTGAAATAAATCTCGATATTGCCAATACTATAAGCGACAAAACGCCGAATCTCTGCCATCTCGCTCCGGCTGGCAGGACGTATATTGAGGAACTCGACGAGGCCGGCGGAATTTACGCGGTAATGAACGAGCTTAATAAAAAGGGTCTGCTTCATACCGAACTTATCACGGTTACGGGCAAAACTGTAGCCGAAAATATCGAAAACGCGAAAAATCTTAATACAAAAGTTATCCGTCCGATTGACGAGCCGTTCAGCGAAACAGGCGGTATCGCAGTACTTCGCGGAAATCTTGCTCCCGACGGAAGCGTTGTAAAGCGTTCGGCGGTAGCTCCCGAAATGCTTCGCCATGAAGGCCCCGCAAAGGTGTTTGACTGCGAGGAGGACGCGCAGGCCGCAATCAACGGCGGAAAAATCGTACCGGGCGACGTTGTGGTAATCCGCTATGAAGGCCCCAAGGGCGGTCCCGGAATGAGAGAAATGCTCAATCCCACTTCGGCTATAGTCGGTATGGGACTCGGTTCTTCGGTCGCTCTTATTACGGACGGCAGATTCAGCGGCGCGACGAGAGGCGCTGCGATAGGTCACGTTTCACCCGAAGCGGCTTCGGGCGGTATGATAGGAATTATCAAAGACGGCGATATTATAAGCATAGACATTCCCGCCAATAAGCTGGAGCTCAAGCTGCCGCAGGAGGAAATAGACGAGAGAATGAAGAATTTCGTTCCAAAGAAAAAAGAGCTTTCGGGCTATCTCAAACGCTACGCCGCTATGGTTGAAAGCGGTTCAAGAGGAGCTATAATAAACAAGTAAGAAGTGTTGTAAATGAACGAATATTTGTCTGCTCTTTACATAAGGCTTAAAACGGTCGCTGTGTTCAGAAATATTTTAAGCGACGGAGTTATAAATGCCCTTTTGTCTCTTCTTGATTCCTGTATTAATAATAACGATAAAATCAGCGCGGCTGATAATTACGGCAATTTTGTCCATGAGCTTTATAACAATACCGACAATCTCAGCGAATATATATTCGGCGCCGTTTCGGACGATGAAAACGTATTCGTAAAGAAGAAATCGCATGGCGAAGCTGTTTCCGAGGAAATGACCGACTGTGTAAAGGCTGAGCTTTCGGTTTTCAATGAGCTTGCGTCTCTTACGAGCGTAGTAATTAAAGAGGCGATGGGCTATGATGGTTTTCTGCCGTCATGGAGAACAACGGAAATTGACTTTGAGACGGAATATTTCAGCCGGTGCGACAATATATCAAAGTATGGCTACGGAATCTACGCCAAATATCATATGTTCCGAGTAAAGGACGGAGCTGTAGCACCCGTGAAAAATCCCGATACGATATCTCTGTCCGATTTATCGGGTTATCACGACGAACGGCAGACCATAATAAATAATACAAAGGCTCTGCTTTCGGGTAAGCCCGCCGCGAATATACTGCTTTCTGGCGACGCGGGAACAGGCAAATCATCAACGGTAAAGGCTGTTGTAAACGAGCTTAAAGGCGAGGGACTTCGTATAGTAGAGGTTCGCAAGGAGCAGCTTGTCGATATTCCGTCAGTCATAGAGGAATTAAACTCAAATCCTCTTAAATTTATACTGTTTATAGACGATTTGTCTTTTTCTCAGGCCGACGATAACTTTAACGCCCTAAAAGCCATTCTCGAAGGTTCGGTTACGGCGAAATCGAATAACGTCGTAATTTATGCCACGAGCAACCGCCGTCACATTGTAAGAGAATCGTTCGCGGACAGGGACGGCGGCGACGATATTCACCGCAATGACACGGTACAGGAGCTTATGTCGCTTTCCGAGCGTTTCGGGCTTTGCATTACGTTTGTAAAACCCGATAAGAAATGCTACCTCGAAATAGCCAAGAATATCGCTTCATCATACGGAATCGACGCGGAAAACGAAAAATTCAGTCTTGACGCCGAAAGATTCGCTCTGAAAAAAGGCGGCAGGTCGGCGAGAGTCGCAAGACAGTTCGTGGACAGTCTTAGGGCAATGTAGCGCGGTTTACGTGTCTTTTAAAATGCGTCGGCGGACGCGTACGAAATCATAATTTGCCTTCTTAAAACATATTATTGAATGATATGTTTTAAGGAGGTTTTTTTCTTGAAAGTCCTTGTAGAGGAAAGAGCTATCGAGCTTGGAGAATATATCGTAGAGCACAAAACGACAGTTCGTGCCGCGGCAAAAGAATTTGGAATTTCCAAAAGTACGGTTCACGCTGATGTTTCTTCACGGTTAAAAAAAGTAAGTCCGTCTCTCTATGACGAGGTGCGCAAGGTTCTTGATGATAATAAAGCGCAAAGGCACATAAGGGGAGGCCTCGCGACAAGGGAAAAATATTTACATATGAAGTAATTTGCTTTGAGAAAAAATAGGAGCTCGGAAATCAAACGAATCTGCTTCGGCAGGTTCGTTTGCCTTAAGAAAACACTGACATTATTTTTTAACAACGCTTTTATCCGCTCTTAAATACTGTCAACTCTTGACAATTGTGAATATTGCGGCTATAATTATTGTATATATATTTCAGCGTTATGCGTTGACTTTTATATAGAGAGGAAATGAATCTCATGCTGAACATATTGATTCTTTTCGGCGGGAAGTCCAGCGAATACGAGGTTTCGCTCAATTCCGCATATTCGGTTGTCAATAATATTCCCAAGGATAAATATAATCCCGTTTTACTCGGCATTACAAAGGACGGAAAATGGCTGTATTACGGCGGCGATAAAGAAAAACTGCCATCAGGCGAATGGGTAAAAGACGGCGTTAAAGCCGCGATATCAACTGATTTCGGCGATAAGTGCGTAAATGTTTTCGGAGAAAACGGCATTGAAAGGATTCACGTTGACGTATGTTTCCCTGTTCTTCACGGCAAAAACGGAGAGGACGGTACTGTTCAGGGCTTGCTTGAGCTTGCCGGTATCCCTTACGTCGGCTGCCGTACTCTCGCAAGCGCGATGTGCATGGATAAATCTGTTACCAACACGATTGCGGACTGTGAAAAAATAGCTCAGGCAAAGTGGCTGAGCGTCACGGAATATGAGTATAAAAAAGACAGCGGCGCTTTTGTAAAAAAATGTGTTGACTATCTCGGGCTTCCGCTGTTTATTAAGCCTGCCAACGCGGGCTCGTCCGTAGGGATATCCAAAGCAAAAACGGCGGAGGATATTTACAAAGCCGCCGAAAGAGCGTTTAAAGAGGATACAAAAATAGTCGCGGAGGAAAATATAGACGGCAGAGAAATTGAGTGTTCCGTTCTCGGAAACGACGAGCCTGTAGCCTCCGTTGTCGGTGAAGTAGTACCCTGCAACGAGTTTTATGATTATGAAGCGAAGTACATAGACGGCGATTCCGCGCTTATAATTCCGGCCGAGGTTCCGAAGAATGTCGGCGATGAAATAAGAAATACGGCTCTGAAAGCGTACAGGGCGCTCGGTTGTACGGGACTTGCAAGAGTGGATTTCTTTTTACGGCGAAGCGACAATAAAGTAATTTTTAACGAAATAAATACATTACCCGGTTTTACATCAATCAGTATGTATTCTATGCTGTTTGAAAAAAGCGGCGTTCCTTACGGTGTACTGATTGACCGGCTGATTAAATTGGCATTGGAACGATAGAAATGAAAAAGGACGTGCTTTTAACTCTCAGAGACGCTCATATAGTCGATGATGCAAGGGAGTCGTATGAAATGACTACCCGCGGTGTTTTCTGCGGCAACGATGACAATTATACTATTGAATATGACGAGCAGTATGATGAACTGCGCGGCTGTCATACGGTTTTAAGTGTAAAAAACAAAAAGTGCGTTTCAATTGTCAGAACAGGCTCGTACAGTTCGGAAATGATGATAGAGCAGGGTAAACGCCACAACTGCAATTATCTTACTCCATACGGCTCCATGCTTATAGGTATCGCCGCGCAAAAGGTCAAATCAACGGTGGTTGACGGTTGCGGAGTACTTGAGCTTAAATACACCATTGATTTTTACGGCGGAGTCGCGAGCGAAAACGAGATGGAAATAACGGTAAAATAATTGACAATGTACAATTGACAATTATTGAAAAATTAAATAAGATACACTATTCGTATCTGAAAGGAAAAAAATGAGTTATATTGTAAAAAAAGCGGAAGAACAAATTGTTGATATTATAAAAAAAGCGGCTGAAAGAGCTGCTGCCGCAGGAGATTTGCCTAAGGGCGATTTACCCGATTTTAAAGTTGAGATACCTGCCGATAGGTCTCACGGAGATTATTCGGTTAACGCGGCGATGGTTTCCGCGAGAGTTTTCAGAACCGCTCCGATAAAAATCGCAAACGTTCTGTGTTCAAACGCCGAGCTTGACGGCACTTATTTCAGCGGTATAGAAGCCGCCGGAGCGGGATTTATAAACTTTCGCCTTAATCAGGCATACTACGCCGATATTCTGCTTGACGCCGAAGAAAAAGGAGAAAATTACGGTCATTCGGATTACGGCAGGGGAAAGAGCGCGCTTGTTGAGTTTGTTTCGGCTAATCCTACCGGACCTATGCATATAGGCAACGCGAGGGGCGGCGCTATGGGCGACTGTCTTGCCTCGATACTCTCATGGGCCGGATACCGTACCGAAAGAGAGTTTTATATTAACGACGGCGGAAATCAGATTGAGAAATTCGGTTTGTCTCTCGATATACGCTACCGCCAACATTTCGGAGACGATATTGAAATGCCCGAGGATTCATATCACGGTCAGGATATAATCGACCACGTCAATAATTTTGCCGAAATCAACGGCGATAAATATATGTCCGTGTCCGAGGAGGAGCGCAGAAAGGCTCTTGTGGATTACGCTTTGCCGCTCAATATCCGGGGGCTTGAAAGAGATTTGCTCAAATATAAAATAAAGTATGATACATGGTTCCATGAAAGTACGCTGCATAACAGCGGAGCCGCAAAGCGTGTTGTAGAGCTGCTTACGGAAAACGGATATACCTATGAGCAGGACGGCGCTCTTTGGTTCAAGGCCGAGCAGTTCGGGTGCGACAAGGATTTCGTACTGCGCCGCAGCAACGGATTCTTCACATATATTGTACCTGACATAGCCTATCATTATAATAAGCTCGTCACAAGAGGTTTTGACAGGGCTATAGATATTCTCGGGGCCGACCACCACGGATATGTGCCGAGACTTAAAGCCGCTATTCAGGCTTTGGGCGTGGATTCGTCGAGAATAGAAGTAATACTTATGCAGATGGTACGACTTGTAAAGGACGGAGAAATTATAAAAGCGTCCAAGCGTTCGGGCAAGGCGATAACTCTTGTGACGCTTCTTGACGAAGTGCCTATCGACGCGGCGAGATTTTTCTTTAATATGCGCGAAGCAAATTCGCACTGCGATTTTGACCTTGACCTTGCGATTGAGGAATCGTCGTCAAATCCCGTTTATTATTGCCAGTACGCTCATGCGAGAATTTGCAGCATATTCAGAAAAATGAACGAAAAAGGCACGCCGTTTAACGGCTGCACGAGGGAGCAGGCTATGCTTCTTTCCGAACCTGAGGAAACCGAGCTTATACGTCATATCGCCGCTCTTACAGGTGAAATCGAAAATGCGGCGAGAACGCTCGACCCATCTAAAATCACTAAATACGCGATAGATCTCGCTACGCTTTTCCATAAATTCTACAATGCGCGCAGGTGCGACGTCGATGACGAAAATCTTCGCGCGGCAAGATTATTCCTGTGCAAATGCGTCAAAGATGTTATGTGTAATATACTTACTATGATGAAAATTTCAGTTCCCGAAAGTATGTAAAAATTGTAACAATGTTTTAAAGGAGGTGTTACCGTGGAAAAAAATGAAAACAGAACCATAGCGCAGAATAAAAAAGCGTATCATGATTATTTTGTGCTTGAAACATATGAGGCGGGACTTGAGCTTTTCGGTACGGAGGTAAAATCCGTAAGGCAGGGTAAAGTAAATCTGAAGGATTCATGGTGCAATATTGATAACGGTGAGATTTTCGCCAACGGTATGCATATTTCGCCTTATGACCACGGCAACATCTTTAACCGCGACCCGTTAAGACCGAAAAAGCTGCTTATGCATAAAAAAGAAATACTAAAACTTTTCGGCTTGACAAAACAGCAGGGATATGCGATAATACCTTTACAGATATATTTCAAAAAGGGCAGAGCCAAGGTGCTTGTAGGTCTTTGCAAAGGCAAAAAGCTGTATGATAAACGCGAAACCGCCGCCAAAAAGAGCGCCGAAAGAGATATAGAAAGAAATATGGCGGGACGCAATTTATAGTTATAATATATATAATTGTCAATTGTACATTGTCAATTGTCAATTGTAAATTGATATAAGGGGATGAAAGGATTTCGACGGGGATTTTGAATCCCGGTAAGCGAGCAGAGGCGCGGTACCTCTATAAAAATCGCAAGTTTATTAAAAATAAACGACAATAATAAAACTGTTTTAGCAGCCGCTTAATTTGGCTGCCGTTCTGCCCGGGAGTACTGCGGCCCGGGACAGAGCGTCATTCAGCAGTGAACGCGAACGGGTAAGTGTTTCCGTAGCCCGTCGTGAATAACGGAACTGTCCGATTGCAAGCCTGCCGACAGGCGTGCATGACGAGAGATTTAAATTATCGGCTACGCTCGTAGAAAACCGCGAGGATAGGTTTTCGGACGCGGTTTCGATTACCGCCATCTCCACCAATTAGGGAAACACTGATTAAATCACGCCTGACGGCTGAACATGCATCTTGCACCGAGATTTTCCGTCATTTTTGCCAAAAGCTCCTTAAAATACGTCAGTATTCCTGCGTCGCTTTTGACAATCTGACGAAAAATCTCATGGCACAATCTGCATGTTCGATTTAATCAGTATTTCCCTAAAACACACCGCAAATGTCGGTTTTTCGGCATTTGCGGTGAGATTTTTTTCTGTTTTTCGATTTAATCGGTCTTTCCTTAATAAATTAGTCATTTGACTTTACGGAAATTTTATATGGCAATTTATATTTTTTTTTGTATTTTTGGGTTTGACTATTAACGGTACAGGTAGTATAATATTAAAATGGTGATGATTTATGCTTAGAATCATGGTTGTTGACGATAATGAGAATACGAGGAAGCTTACCGAAACCGTTTTAAGGCAGAACGGCTATGAAACCGTCAGCGCTTGTGACGGTGAAGAGGGGCTTGATATGCTAGATAAGGTTCATATAGATTTAATAGTTTTAGACGTTATGATGCCTAAAATGGACGGTTTTACGTTTACAAAAACTCTTCGCGAATGCGGCTGGGATATACCTATTCTTATGGTGACGGCTAAGGAATCCCATATTGATAAGAAAAAGGGATTTCTTGCCGGTACGGACGATTATATGGTAAAGCCGGTTGACAATGAAGAGATGCTTCTTAGAATCGCCGCGCTTTTAAGACGGTCAAAAATTGCGAGCGAACGTAAAATTACTGTGGGAAATACAGTTCTTGACCATGACTCTCTTACAGTCACAACTCCCGACGGCATTATCGAGCTGCCGCAGAAGGAATTTATGCTTTTGTTCCAGCTTTTGTCTTACAAGGACAAAATATTTACGCGCCGTCAGCTTATGGACGAAATTTGGGATATGGACTCCGATACGGACGAGAGAACGGTAGACGTACATATAAACAGGCTCAGAGAAAAATTTAAGAACAACGGCGATTTCAGTATTGTGACAATACGGGGTCTTGGCTATAAGGCCGTATGGTAAAGGTCGGTGTGTGATGAAAAATCAGGAATTAATGGATAAAAAGCATTTTTCACTGCAAATTACCGTAACGATAATAGCTTTTTTCATGCTGGTATTTTCGGGAATGACAGCGATAGGAGCTATGATAGTGGCAAGATGGGTTGAGGACGACCTCTTTATAGAGCTTGCTCCGCTGACGCTTATAACCATTGCGGTTATAATCAGTACCGTAATAGGAACGGGAATAACTCTTTTTGTAAGCCGTCACTTCTTTAAGCCGCTCGACGGTCTTATAAAATCGCAGAAAAAGGTGGCAAAGGGCGATTTTTCGGTAAGAGCCGACGCTCCCGATAACAACAATATTATAACAGAGCTTGTAAGGAGCTTTAACTCGATGGTCGAGGAGCTCGGCAGCACAGAGATGTTCAGAAATGATTTTATAAACAATTTTTCACATGAATTTAAAACTCCAATAGTGTCGATAAGAGGCTTCGCGATGCAGCTCCAAAACGATACGCTCACCGAAGCGCAGAAAAGAGAGTACATTGATATAATAGCGAAAGAATCCGACAGGCTTGCTTCCATGTCTTCAAATATTCTGCTGCTTACAAAATTTGAGAATCAGCAGATGGTTACGGATAAGACCGAGTTTTATCTTGACGAGCAGATACGGCGCTGTATACTTCTGCTTGAAAAACAGTGGACAAAAAAGAACCTCAGCCTTGATTTGGATTTAGGCGAGGTCAAATATTATTCAAACGAGGAAATGCTTTCCCACGTATGGCAGAACATTATAGGAAATGCAATTAAATTTTCAAGCGAAAACGGAGAAATTTCCGTGAAATGCAGGAGCGATTCCTCCGGCGGCGTTACGGTAAAAATATCCGATAACGGTATCGGTATGGACGACGCTACTCAAAAAAGAATATTTGATAAATTCTATCAGGGAGATTCTTCTCATTCCGGTCAGGGAAACGGGCTGGGACTTCCTCTCGCAAAGCGCGTCGTTGACCTCTGCGGAGGAAAAATATCCGTTAAAAGCCGCGTGGGAGCCGGCACGAGCTTTATTGTAAAGCTGCCGCCTGCGGAAAATTCATATGTATCGCAAAGAACATAAGGCAATCGCATATTTAGGAAAACACTGATTAAATCGAACGTGCAGATTGCTTCATGAGATTTTTCGTCAGTATTGCAAAGAACTCATTTTTGTTTTTCGATAAAATCCGCTTCACTTGCAGAGATAAATAATTATTGTCCCTTGTTTCCCAAAAGTCTTGCGAGTTCTTCCATAAAAGAATTTACGTCTCTGAACTGCCTGTAAACGGAAGCAAAACGGACATATGCAACTTCGTCTATGTTTTTTAGCTTATCCATCGCAAGCTCGCCTATTTTTATAGAGGTAACTTCGCGGTCAATCGAATTTTGGAGAACGGCTTCAATATCATCGGCCGCCTTTTCTATAACGTCAAAGGGAACGGGACGCTTTTCGCAGGCTCTTATCATGCCGCCGATAAGCTTCGTTCTGTCGAACACCTGACGCGATTTATCCTTTTTGACAACCACTATCGGCAGAGTTTCAATAATTTCATATGTGGTAAATCTTTTCTGGCAATTGACACATTCGCGTCTCCTGCGTATTTTTTCGCCGTCCTCGGCAGGTCTTGAATCTATAACCTTGCTTTCCTCAAAACCGCAGTACGGACATTTCATAATTCATTCCTCCAAGCTTTTGTAGGGCGTATCCGAAATATTGCAAAATGCCAAAATTTCTTAAATACGCAAAGTATTCCCGCGAAAAATTATTTTGTACGGCAAAAAATCCATCATTCTCGGTAACATTGCCGATTTTCAGATACATACAAAAATATTTTATCATATTTACGTCTTTTTTTCAATAATTTTAATTAATTTTTTAGGAGTACATTTATGGTAAGCTTACCCGAAAATATATCCGATATATTAAATAAACTCTCGTCAAACGGCTTCAAGGCTTACGTTGTCGGCGGCTGTGTAAGAGATTCTATCATGGACGTTGCTCCGCATGACTGGGACATTACTACCGATGCCTTGCCCGATGAGATAAAAACCGTTTTTTCAAATTTTAAAACGGTTGATACGGGAATAAAGCACGGTACGGTAACAGTTATCTCTAATGGCGGGCCTGTTGAAATAACAACGTTTCGTATTGACGGCAATTATTCCGATAATCGGCACCCTGATTCCGTCATATTTTCAAAGAGCATTGAGGACGATTTGGCGCGCAGAGATTTTACCGTGAACGCGATGGCATACAATCCTAAAGACGGTTTAATTGATATTTTCGGCGGAACGGAAGATATCAAGAAAAAAGTGTTACGCTGTGTGGGTAATCCCGACGAGAGATTCAATGAGGACGCTCTCAGAATTTTAAGAGCGCTGAGATTTTCTTCTGTTCTCGATTTCGATATAGAACGGTATACTTCTGATTCAATTGTGCTTAATGAAAATCTGCTTGCGAAAATTGCGCCCGAAAGAATCAATTCGGAGCTTTTAAAACTGCTTACGGGGGATAACGTTTTTAATGTCCTCATGAGATACCGCTCTGTTTTTGCATCGTTTATTCCCGAAATAAGCTTTGAATTTGATTTTAAGCAGTTCGGAAAAAAACACGGATACGACGTTTGGGAGCATACCTGTCATACTGTGTCAAATATTGAGAACGACCCGATATTAAGGCTCACCATGCTTCTGCACGACATAGGCAAGCCTGCCACGCATGAAATAGTAGACGGCGCATCAACATTTAAAAACCATGCGGCGGTGGGAGGCGTTATAGCCGAAAATATTATGCGCAGACTTCATTTCAGCAACGAGTATATAAAAACGGTATCGTTTCTGGTTTCCGTTCACGATAGGGAAGTGCCTGAAACGAGAGTACAGGTTAAGGAATATATAAGAGATTTGGGAGAAGAAAATTTTATAAGGCTTATGAAAATAAGAAGAGCCGACAAATCCGCTTTGGCTTTGGGCTTCAGAGATATTTCCGATAAACTGGTATTCGCGTACGGCACATTCGACGATATCCTTAATAAGGGCGAACCATGTACAATAGGTCAGCTTGCGGTAAGGGGAGGCGACCTTAAAAAGTATATACCCGAGAGGGAAATAGGCGGCGTTTTAAATTCATTGCTCGACGTTGTAATAAAAGAACCGGAAATGAATACCAAGGAGGAGCTTATAAAAATTGCCGCTTTGATAGGCAAATCGGATTTTCTCGGATAATATTTACCGAAATAAAATCACAGGCATACGGAAAATCATATGTCTGTGATTTTTGTCAAGAAATAATTATATGTCGAAACAAACGTATCTTGTGTGTGCCTACACAAACCGATATGTGCTAACTATCGACTTCAACCGCTCTGTATCTTTCCCGAAATTCTTTCGGCGTCATTCCCGTATATTTCTTAAATACTCTGCCGAAATGACTTTGCGAGGAAAACGAAAAATTAACCGCAATGGCCTCATACGGGTCATTTGTATAAATAAGCTGACGTTTTGCGTAATTTATTTTTTCGCCCGCTACATATTCGCTGAGAGTAACGCCCTCCTGCTTTGAAAACAAATCCGATAAATAACTGGCGTTCACATCTACCGCGCCGGCAATCTCACGAAGCGAAATTTTTTTATAAATATGTTTGAGAATATAGTCTTTTGAAGCGGCAACTATAGGATTTGCCCTGCTTTTATCTATATGCTCCTTTACAAGATTTGTATAGTGGAACTCGGCGGTTCTTGTCAGGACTTCTATTTCTGTTTCCGTATTCAAATCTTCAACGCTCTGAGCATATGCGTCGGCAAGAGAATATGCGAGTTCGGGAAGTATTCCGCCGGCAATAGCGGAACGCGAAGCCAACGTAATAACACCTATCGCGATATTTTTAGCGCTTCTAAGCCTTGTTTTCGCCATTCTGCCGAGCTGTCCGCTGTAAGACTCGTCAATACTGCGCTTGAGACCCTCTATATCTCCTGTTCGTATGCTGTCCTGTTCGCGTTTTTCCTGATTATATGGATTATGCATATTTCCGTGATCCTTAAATTCGGAATTAATCGCGGCTTTTTTTCTTTCAACGCCCGATATCAGCGACGATATATCAAAGTTCTGCATAAGCATTTGCTCACGCGTTAAAGCTCTGTCCGAAATATATTCAAACAGCATCATAGCGCATTCATAAACGTTTTCAAGATATACGCTTGACATTTTATAACAAATTCCTGCGTTCATCTTATGTAATTTAACCGTTTCGGCGGCCGCGGCTGCGGGAGAATCGGAACAGCAAACAGGCCCGATAATATACGAACGGTTTCTTTCGTCCTTTAACACCGTATACAGAGACTGGTTCTTCTCTATATAGAATACAGGGTTATGTACGCTGCCTTTTTTCAGCAGCATATTTTCAAACGATATATCGCAGATAAGAGGGTCATTATTGTGATCCGAACCTTTAAACATCGTTCTTACGCCGTTTTCATCGTATCCCCTAACCGGCGTATGCAGTAATTTCATAATATAATTGCACAATTTTTCAGTGCTGAGCACAAGCATCTTCCTTCCGAAACAGTAAGTTGTATTTTCAAATCTTGCGTTTTTCAGGGATTAGCTTTTTTGCCAAAATGTAAAAATAAACTTATTCCGTTATCATATGAGCGATTATAACATCTTTAAAAGAATAAATCAAGACATTTTTATAAAAAATTTTTACAAAAAAGAAAAAAATATATCAATCGTTGAGACAATTTGCCAATTTTTAACAAATTGTTGTCATTCATTGTTTTTCCAGCGCTCGCTTTCCTCAATCAGTTTTTCGGCTTCTTCCTTCGCGAGCCCCTCTCCAATCGCAGGATATGTGTTACTCGCGTTATCTGTCTGCTGGATATTATAGATGCCGAAAAAGTTTACCATTTCGCTGCAATTTTCCGGCAAACCGTTCTGTTCTATTGTACTCGGAGTTCTGTTGAATACGTCATTTTCCTTATTGCCGTTGTTATTATCAACGTCAACGTTTTCTTTTTTGCTGTTCCCGTTATTGTTATTACCATTGCTTCCGCTGTTTTTATTACTCATATTATCCATGTTATCTCCATTTTTGTTTTTTACGTTATTTTTGTTGCTCATAAAAAATCACTCCCGTAATATTTTCTGCTTTTACGGGAGCAATATACGTTATTTAGTTATTCCTATAGTTTCCTTAATTCGCTTTCAAGCATCTGAACCGCCGTTTTGTCGGGAACGCAGTCAAACCAAAAAATCGGCGTTGTCTTTACTGTTTTTTCAACAAGCGAAGATATATTCTCGCTCAGCTTATCACTCCACATTGATTGATAACAGCCCTCAAAAACGGCCTTATACGCTTCCAACCCTTTTAATCTTCTTATTTTATTTTCGGGAGCCTGTCCGAGCCTTACTATTGCCTTGATTTTTAAAGAACGGTTTTTGCATATTTTTGACGAGCCGGAAAAAGGCAGACCATGCGCGTAACTGCCATTGTCGTCAGCGTATAATAGAACCTTATCGCCGTTTATGATTTCCGTATTCATGTGTTTATACCATAAATCGGCCTGAGTTGATTTACCTGTTCCCGGCGGAGCGGTAAACAGCAGAGCCGCTTCTCCCAAATCAACATAAGACGCATGGAATATACTCGAAAAATGTAACGCCGCTATATCTTCGGTTCCTATCAAATCAAAAACAGTTCTTGTCAAAAGCTTACCTTTGTATCTGTCGGGAAGAAAAACATATTGACGCGAGTAATCGCTTTTATTTATCTCACGGCACGCATAGTACTTGTTTTCTCCGAAATCCTTGTAGAAAAACGACAATTTTATGCCGTCGTCAAATATATCGCACCGCCAATTATCGGATACCGCTTTGCCGAGACAATCGGGTAAATTCGGAACAAAATTAAATGAAAAATATATATCCGCTTTTTCGTCATCGCTTAAAAAAAGCGAATAATGCTCATCGAGAGAAAGCGGTTCGGGAGTTTCAACTTCTATGGTAAATACGCCTGTCTTGAAACGGTAGCTGTACATAAAAACCTGTTTAACCTTTCAATATATGATGATTTCATCTCGCAGATTTCGTATAATATCGTATAATATAATGTAATAAATATTTTAAAAATATTTATAAAATATTTTATCATAATAATAAAGATACTTAGCGTAAAAAAGCCGTACGGAGTCGGTTTTTCCCGCCGTGAATTGATACTATGGCTATATTAACGCAGTCAGCAGTCATAAGTAAAATTTGTCAAAGGAACATGTCGGGCTTAGTGTCGGAACACCCTAATCGGAGCCTTTGGACAACGCGCTGACGGCTAAATCACCGAGCGTCACGCTGTCAACATAATCGTTTATTACCTTATAGTAATTTTCCCAAAAAGAAATCGTAGTGCAGTATCCCCGTCTCTGACAATTGTTTACCTCGCCTTTAAGACAGGCAATCGGCGCAAGACTTCCCTCCGCCGCTCTGAGAATATCTCCGGCTGTATATTCAGACGCGTCCTTGGCAAGCATATAGCCTCCGCTGTTGCCGCGCAGACTGCGGAGAAAACCCGCTCTGTTAAGAAGAGCTATTACCTGTTCAAGATATTTTACCGAAATATCCTGTCTCGCCGATATTTCTTTGAGAGTTACATAATTATCTTTCGCGTAAATCGCCAAATCTATCATAACGCGAAGCGCATAGCGTCCTTTTGTGGATATCATCATAACAGCCTCCGACAGTAATATGAATTTCCGAACAATAACATTTATATTATGTCCGTTTTCTATTTTACCACCGAAACAGTAGGATTGTCAATAGAAAGATGTTTTTTATTCGGCCGTAATCGGCTTGTGCGTTCAGCCTTCAGGCGTGATTTTTCAGTATTTCCCTATTTTTTGGGAGCCTCATAAATCATAATACAAGCTTCTTCTTTGAATACAAGATTGTAGCCCGCTTTCTCATATTCTTCAGCTTGTTCATACGATTCGTTCGCATAATACGAGGGGCGTATATCAAGAACAGCAAAATCGGTATCAAAAGTCTTGTGGTAAAAGGTTTCGTATATCTTATCTCTGTTAGTAAGTTTAGGAACAAGGAAAGCGGAAGCCGCGATCGATTTTTCTTCTGGGATTTCCTCAAGAACCGCGTCCATTTTCTTGTAAAGCTCCTTATTTTCGCTGTACTGTTTTCTGTAAGCGATATATTGCGGAGTTATAATCATTGAGAACATAATAAGCGTTAATCCTGAAGCGAGAACGGAAGTAAAACGCTTTTTATCCTCCGGCATATCTTTTATATTAATAAGGGAAAGATAAAGCAGAAGAGTTTCTATTCCGAAGCTGTACTGGAAAAATATATCGTACTGATAGGTATAATCGGTAAGCAGATTAAGGAAAACAGGGAGAACCAATATTAATCGAGAATATTTTTTTGTCATGAACGGCATAAACGCCAACGGAAATACAAGCTGACAGAAATAAAATAATTTTTTCGGAGTATCGTCCTCGGTTATAAATATCTGCTTGATTGTGTAGCCCGGATTCATAACAACCGTTTTTATAATTCCGAGAAGTCCGTCTCCCTCCTGAATCATAGAGTCAAAGCGTCCCGACATTATGCCCGTACCGTAGGTTTTAAGCATATAGCAGGCGAAAAGGAAATACGCGGCGGACATAACTATAAGTCCCGCGCTTTTTTTTATTTCGCGCTCCGTAAATATCACATATACGGCGAAAACGATAATATATATAAACGCGTCCTCTTTAACAAGCAAGGTCAGTAGAGCGAAAATAAACGTAGGAATCGCTTTTTTCTTTTCATAGAAGAAAAACATCCACATAAGGAAAGGAACAAGCAGACAGTTTTCATGAAAATCAAACATACATCCGCCTATTAAAACGGGAGAAGCAGCGAATACAACGCTCAGAAGCACAAGAGGCAGTCCCGTGATATTATGTTTTTTGGCTATAAGCATAAACGGAATTATTCCGCTGTATATCGCGGCGATTTGGCATACCGCCACGGTAACGGGATACGGAAAAACGGCATACACGGGCAGGAAAACGTAAAGAGCGGGCGAAATGTGAACGGCGAAATGCGAAAGGACAGTATCGCGTTCGCAGGTGGTCACAGGCAGAAGGTGCGTTTTCATGTTGTGATACATATTGCAGAATATCCCGAAATCAAAATTCGGAGCCGAATATGTCACGCATCTTAAAACGCTTATCGACAAACTTATATAAAGGAACAAAGCCGTTAAAAGAACGGAAAGAACAATAACGGTTCTTTTGCTCAAATTAACGTATTTTTGGGATTTTTCCGCAAAAACATACTTTACAATAAGAAAATAAATAATTGCCGCCGCAATATACATATACATACTGTTTACCTTTGCCGCCAGCAGACAGGCAAACGCGGTAAATGATGCGGTCATTACGATTTTAGAGCTGTTTTTTATTTTTGACTCAATCGCCATGCAGAATACAAACGACGAGAGAAAAAGCGCGATAAAAACAGCGATATTCACACCCGAAAAAGGAGTAAGGGCAATGTCCTCCGAGCGGGACAGCATGGTAAAAGCGGACGAAAGGAACCATGCGGCGAAAAATTTTATAAAAAATTTATCAGAAATCACTCCGAAAAAGCGTTTTAATTTATCCGTGTTCATAATATATCCCTCAGTTCTTATTATCCGTCATATAAAGATTCCGGGTTTATGCGTTGTTTATAAATTTCAGTCAAGCACATATTCCATATACATTCTCTGTCTTTTCATGCCGCAGCTCTCATAAAACTTTACCGCGTTTTCATTGAAGCACCAAACGTTCAGCTCCGCGATATGACAGCCCGCTTTTATCGCCTCATTTTTTGTCGCTTCAAGCAGAGCGCCGCCTATTCCGCGCTTTCTGTAACGGGAATCGACGCAGACGTCGTCTATATACATTTTTTTGTGACCGACTAAAACTCCTCCGCCTTGAATATCATAGATTTTAGACATTGTATAACCAAGCACAAAATCGTTTTCGTCGGCGGCGACGAGAATAAGCTCGTTCTTATTTTTAAGCTTTTTTTCAATATCGCTCACATCGTATTTTGAGCCTGCCGCATAAATATCGGGTCTGCCCTCGTGATGCAGCAGGGCTATGGTTTCAAGAAGCTCTTTAAGTCTTTCCGCGTCCTTTTTTTCAGCTTTTCTTATAGTAAAATCCATATATTTCATCTCTCCGCTATATTTATTGATTGCAATAATCACAGTATCAACGCTTTGCCGGGAACGAAAAACGACCTTGCGCGTTTGCCGTACCGAATATTAACTGCAATTTATAATAAATATAACATTCGGCGAAAATATTGTCAATGAATTTTGTTAAAAATACTTGTAATCTGTTCATATTTATTGTATAATATTTTGTACATTAAACAGGAGTTGAGAAAATGAGCGATCCCATTAAAGTTGATTTTTCCGATAAAGGAAAGAAAAGAGGCGCGTCTTCAACAAAAGAAGCGCTCATTCCGCCCGAAAAAGCGGGACTTAAAATAGTATTGAGCCTGATTCTGACAGCGGTTATAGGCGCTGTTGTATATTATTTCATGCTTCCGCCCATGAGCTTCAGAGCGACGGAGTTTTATTTGTTCTGGGCCGTGATTGCCGGAGTATTTATTCTTTGCAATTTTGTCCTTTCAAAAGCTTTTATAAGACCCGAATATATACCGTACGTAAGAAAAGTATCCATTGCTCCCATAGCCATAGCGGTCGCGCTGGGACTTGTTCTTCTTGTGGGATATCTCACCTCGTGCGTATTTTTCAGAGCGAACGCTTTCAGCAAGCTGCTTACGTTCAGCGACAAGGTAGAGCTTGATTCGAGCGTTACTAAAATAGACAGCACGGAAGAATTTGCGAACGTCGCAATGATAGACAGGGACGCGGCCGAAAAGCTCGCCGATAAAGTTCTGGGAGACCTCGCGACGATTGGTCTTGAATCGCAGTTTGAGCTTGCTACGGAATACTCAACTCAGATAAACTACAACGGCGCTCCCTGCCGCGTTTATCCTCTGAGATACGGCAACGTGTTCAAATGGCTGAATAATACCTCAAAGGGATTCCCCGGCTATGTTATAGTAAACATGAACACTCAGGAAACAAATTTTGTGCTTCTCGGAGAAGAAAATACAGACGGCTACATCAAATATTCTCCCACCGAGCATTTTCAGAAGAATTTAAAGAGGATAATCCGCTTCGACTATCCCACCGCACTTTTCGGCAGCATCTCGTTTGAGGTAGATGACAACGGCACTCCTTACTGGATATGCGAAGTAATTGAAAAGAAAGTCGGTCTTATCGGCGGCGACGACGTCAAGGGCATAGTTATAGTTGACGCAGTTACAGGAAACTCGCAGTATTACTCTATTGACGAGGTAAAAACGGGAACTGCCTCCGTGGGCGAAATGACCGACCTTATGTGGATAGACCAGGTTTATAACGCCGACCTTCTTGTTCGGCAGTATAATTATTACGGCACGTACGCCAACGGCTTCTGGAACTCTGTTTTCGGTCAGTCCGGCGTTAAAAAGACCACCACAGGCTCAAGCTATATAGCCATGAACGACGACGTTTATATTTATACGGGCGTTACGAGTGTTACCGCGGACGAATCAATTCTCGGCTTTATTCTTATAAACCAGCGTACAAAGGAAGCGATGTTCTACAATACGACCGGCGCCACAGAGCTTGCCGCGCAAAGGTCCGCTCAGGGCGCGATTTCCGATAAGGGGTGGGTAGCCACTTTCCCGCTGCTAATAAATCTTGACGGCGAAGCGACTTATTTCATGTCGATGAAAGACAGCAGCAATGTCGTTAAGGGCTATGCGATGGTAAACGTGAGCAACTACAATATTGTCGCGACGGATAATGCGGACGGAAATCCGAACCTCGCGAAATGTATTGAAAACTATGCCAAGGTGTTAAAGGAAAAGAAATCGGTATCTATAGACGTTGATACTTCCGTAGTTCCCGAAACGCCTTCGGATACCGACTCGCCCGACGTTAATACTTCAAGCGTGACGGCAACAGGTGCGGTAACGGATATAAGGAGCCAGATTGAAAACGGCTCGACCTGCTATTATATCAAGCTTTCGGGCGTTGAAAAATATGTAAGAGTTTCCGCCGACAGTGTTCCCGAGGCGATATTCTTCGCGCAGGGCGATGTTCTTACAGTAACCTATAAGGACACGGACGATAACTGGATAAACGCCGACGGTATAGCCTATGCCGAAAGTGTAACTGCGTAAAAAAAAGAATAATTTTATACTGTACTTGACATTTTAAATTTTACGGTTATAATAAATATAACGAATACAACAAATCAACGACGGAGAAGGCGTTTGCCAAAGCTGATTTTCAGAGAGTTCCGCATAGGCTGTGAGCGGAATAAATCGGCGGCAGAGGCTACCGCTCCCGAGAGCTGCCGAAAAGCGTTCCGACCTACGGACGGGGACGCGCTAAAGCGGACGTGCGACCGCGTTAAGGTCTCCGAGCGGCGCGAATATTCTTATTTTGCGCAATTTGGGTGGAACCGTGGAGTTTATTATTGCTTCATCCCATTTTTGGGGTGAAGCATTTTTTATTAAAACATTACTATAATAAAATCAAATTTTTATCAGGGAGGTAATAATATGGTTAAGATATCTTTAAAGGACGGCGTTGTAAAAGAGTTTGAAAGCGGAATAACCGCCGCCGAGGTCGCGAAAAATCTCGGTATGGGACTTTACAAAGCCGCGTGCGTTTGCAGAATAGACGGCGAGGTACGCGATTTGAGAACTCCGATTCAAAACGACTGCGCGCTTGAAATACTCACGTTTGACGATGACGAGGGCAAAAAAGCGTTTCGTCATACGGCTTCCCACGTTCTTGCGCAGGCCGTAAAGAGACTTTTTCCGGAAGCCAAGCTTGCTATAGGTCCTGCGATTGATAACGGCTTTTATTACGATTTTGACGTTGACGTTCCTTTTACGCCCGAAACGCTTGAAAAAATCGAAGCCGAAATGAAAAAAATAGTAAAAGAAGCTCTGCCGCTCGAAAGCTTTGAGCTTGACGCAGACGAGGCGGTTGCTCTTATGAAAGAAAAGAATGAGCCTTACAAGGTCGAGCTTATTGAGGAACACGCCGACAAGGGCGAAAAGATAACGTTTTATAAACAGGGCGAGTTTACGGAGCTTTGCGCGGGTCCCCATATTCCCGACACGGGCAGGATAAAGGCTTTCAGGCTGACTTCATGCACAGGCGCGTACTGGCGCGGAGATTCAAACAAAAAGATGCTTCAAAGAATTTACGGCACCGCTTATACCAAATCCGCCGACCTTGAGAACCATCTGCAAATGATGGAGGAAGCGAAAAAGAGGGACCACAACAGACTCGGACGTGAGCTTGAATTTTTCACAACAAGCGAAATGATAGGTCAGGGACTTCCGATACTTCTTCCCAAGGGCGCAAGGGTTATCCAGCTTCTTCAGAGATTTGTCGAGGACGAGGAGCAAAGGCGCGGCTGGCTGCTTACAAAAACGCCGTTTATGGCAAAAAGCGACCTTTACAAGGTATCGGGACACTGGGACCATTATAAGGACGGTATGTTCGTTTTAGGCGACGAAGAAAAGGACGACGAGGTTTTCGCTCTGCGTCCCATGACCTGTCCGTTCCAGTATCAGGCGTATCTCAACAGAGCAAGGTCGTATAAAGATTTGCCGCTGAGATACAACGAAACATCGACGCTTTTCAGAAACGAAGCGTCGGGCGAAATGCACGGACTTATCCGCGTGCGCCAGTTCACTATTTCCGAAGGACATTTGATGTGTCTGCCCGAACAGCTTGAGGACGAATTTAAGGGCTGTCTTGACCTCGTGATATACTGTCTGAAAACTCTTGGACTTTACGATGACGTTTCCTACCGTTTCTCACAGTGGGACCCGAACGACAGAGAAAAATACATCGGCACGCCCGAGCAATGGGATGAGGCGCAAAGCAAGATGAAAACCATTCTCGACGACCTCGGCATCAAATATAAGATAGGTATAGGCGAAGCGGCGTTCTACGGTCCCAAGCTCGATATACAGATAAAAAACGTATACGGCAAAGAGGATACGCTTATTACAATCCAGATAGACCAGATGCTTGCGGAAAAATTCGGTATGGAATATGTTGACCGCGACGGGACGAAGAAAAATCCGTATATTATACACAGAACGTCCATAGGCTGCTACGAAAGAACTCTTGCTCTGCTTATAGAAAAATACGCGGGCGCTTTTCCGCTGTGGCTTGCGCCGGAACAAGTCAGGATTCTGCCTATTGCCGACAGACATCAGGACTACGCGAATGAAGTTAAAGACAGGCTCGAAAAACTCGGCATGAGGGTTTCCGTTGACGACAGAAGCGAAAAGACGGGATATAAGATTCGCGCCGCGCAGATGGAAAAAATTCCGTATATGATTGTTGTTGGCGATAAGGAGGCCGAGGATAAGACGCTTTCGGTAAGAAAACGCGGCTTCGGCGACCAAGGCGCTTTGACAATTGATGAATTTATCGCTTCCGCTCTTAAAGATATAGCCGAAAGAACAATATGGTAATATATGGAACTACTGAATAAATCACGCCTGACGGCTGAACGCACATCTTGCGCCGAGATTTCCCGTCATTTTTGCCAAAAGCTCCCCCCCCAATACGTCAGTATTACTTCGTCACTTTTGACAATCTGACGAAAAATCTCATGACGCAATCTGCACGTTCGATTTAATCAGTGCTTCCATAGCAATTATCGAATATTTTACGATAAACAAGGAGATTTGCAAATGTCAGAAAAACTCAGATACGGTATAATCGGCATAGGAAATATGGGAACGTCACATATTAGAATGTATACCGACGGCAAGATAAAGGAAATGGAGCTTACCGCCGTATGCGACATAAAGCAGGACAGACTTGATTACGCCAAACAGCAGGTTCCCGATGTAAAGACTTTTTTGAACGCGGACGAACTTATAGAGAGCGGTCTTGTCGATGCGGTAATCATAGCCACGCCGCACTATATTCATCCGCCGCTCACTATGAAAGCTCTTAAAGCCGGACTTCACGTTCTTTCCGAAAAACCCGCAGGAGTTTACACAAAGAACGTGCGCGAACTTATAGAATATGTAAAGACTCAGGATAAAACTTACGCGATAATGTTCAACCAGCGTACAAACTGCGTGTACCGCAAGGTAAAGGAGCTTGTATCAAGCGGCAAATACGGCGAGATAAGGCGTGTCAACTGGATTATTACAGATTGGTACCGCTCCCAGCAGTATTATAATTCCGGCGGATGGCGCGCGACATGGGACGGAGAAGGCGGCGGAGTTCTTATGAATCAGGCTCCGCACAATCTTGATTTGTGGCAGTGGATATGCGGTATGCCGTCAAGGGTGAGAGCGTTCTGTCATAACGGCTTGTGGCACGATATAGAGGTAGAGGACGACGTTACTATTTACGCGGAATATCCAAACGGCGCGACAGGCGTTTTCATCACAACCACGGGCGACTGTCCCGGAGATAACCGCCTTGAAATTACTCTCGATAAGGCTAAAATAGTTTGCTCCGCAAGCAAAATAGAGGTTTATGAGCTGAACGCAAAAATTTCTGATTACACATATTCCGATAACGACGGCTTTGAGAAGCTCGAAGGCGAATATATAAATGTTGAAACAGACGGTATGAACGAGCAGCACGCAGGTGTGACAAACGCTTTCGCCGCGCATATTCTCCACGGTTCTCCTCTCATCGCAGACGGAGCGGAGGGAATAAACGGTCTTATGCTCGCGAACGCGGCGTATCTTTCGTCATGGCTCGGAGAAACGGTAGAGCTTCCCATAGACGAGGAGCTTTACCTTGCGGAGCTGAATAAAAGAAGAGCTGCGTCAAAAGCGAAAACAAATGTAACGGAATCCGTTAAATCCGATATGTCCGATACATATTAAATTAAAAGAAAGAATAAAGAATAATAAGAGCGTGTCTACGCTATGGCGTATCGGGAAACCGAAAAACCGCAAATAAAATAGTGTTTATCGAAAATGACAGGTTTATTAATAATTAGGAATTAGGAATTAGGAATTAGAAATTAGGAATTTTCGGTAGACGCTTCGCGTCTCTGAATTAAGAATAATTGTCTATTTGCTTTCGATAATTCCTAATTTGATTAAAGACACAATAATGGCTATCCGCCCGATTTCGGGCGGATAGCCGTTTTATATAAAAAGTTATATCAGTTTTTGAGCTTCCAAGCTATATCAAAAAGGAACAATTCCTTTTCAAGTTCCTCGGGCGTTGTGTTTTTATTTATGTGAACAAATTCAATATCCATTATTCTTGCGAAATCGCGCATCATTTCAGCATCGCAGTCGTAGCTTAAAACAGTATGATGTGCGCCGCCGGCAAGTATCCAGCACTCCGCGCCTGTCGCAAGATTGGGCGCGGGCTTCCACATAACCCTCGCTACAGGCAGATTCGGCATGGACTGCGTCGGCTTGATACATTCGATATCCTGAACAATAAGACGAAGTCTGCCGCCCATATCCACAAGACTTGCGACGATACCCTTGCCGGCTTTGCCTTCAAAAACAAGCCTTGCCGGGTCTTCTCTGTCTCCGATTCCGAGAGGATGAACCTCAACCTTTGGCTTTTCTGCGGCAAGCGAGGGACAGACCTCAAGCATATGCGCGCCCAAGCTTATACCGTTTTCGAGGTCATATGTATAATCCTCCATAAACGCGCTGTGCTCACCCATGAATTTCATAACCGCCGTAAGCGCCGCGACCTTCCAATCGCCCTCGCCGCCGTAACCGTAGCCCTGCCGCATAAGATCCTGCGTAGCTATGCCGGGAAGCTGTTTCATGCCGTAAAGATCCTGGAACGTGTTAGAAAAAGCGAGACAGTTTTCGCTGTCCATCATTTTCTTTATCGCTATTTCCTCCCTTGCCTGATAGCGGACAGTTTCAATATCGTCCGTATTGAAATCGTACAAGGCATGATATTCTTCCATAAGAGCGTCGATTTCGGAATCGGATACCTCATTCATTTTCTCAACGAGAGCGCCTACCGGCCATGTATTTACCTCCCAGCCGAGTTTAAGCTGTACCTCAACCTTGTCGCCCTCGGTAACAGCTACTTCGCGCATATTATCACCGAAGCGCATTACCTTAAGCTCCCTGCTGAACGCGGCGGCTGCGGCTGATTTCATCCATTTTGCGATTCTTAGCTGAATGTCCTCATCCTGCCAGTGTCCCATTATAACCTTTCTCGGCTTTCTCAGTCTTGCGCCGATAAAACCGTGTTCACGGTCTCCGTGCGCTCCCTGATGAAGGTTCATATAGTCCATATCTATTTCTTCATTCGGAATAGTCCTGTTAAATTGAGTATGGAAATGCAACCATGGCTTCTGTAAGGAAGCAAGAGCGTTAATCCACATTTTTGAAGGTGAGAATGTATGGCAGAAGGTAATGATTCCGGCGCAGTCGTCATCGTAATTTGCGTTTTTAATGATTTTTTCGGCACCGTCGGAGGTCTTTACTGTGTCCCTGTAAATTATCTCAAAGGGCAGACGTCCGCTTTTGTTAAGAGCGTCAACGATTATTTTGCAGTCGGCCTCAACCCGCTTGAGCGTTTCCTCGCCATATAGAAACTGACTGCCTGCAACAAACCAAAATTTATAATTTTTCTTTTCCATGCTTCTTCTCCTTTACGTTATCAAAATTTTCATAATGATTATACTACAAAGATAATTGCGAAATCAATACCGAACTTGTTTTTTTATGGAAACTTATGTAGTGTTACAATTGATGTGAGACCTAAAGACAGTAGAAAAAGTGATTGAGATCTGTTAAAATAAGGTTGGAAAGGAACTCAATCACTTTAACTTGATTGTTTCATTTTTTACTGCTAAAGATAATTATGTCAAAAACCAAATCGGAAAAAATGTTACTAAAATTGAATACAAAAAGGAAGACCTATCGCAAGTTAATCCTCAACTGTATGAGTGGTTGAACACTATTAACGACCTGTCTTCCGACATCAGAATATCACAAACCAATTCCGATGTCAATACCCAGTATATGCAGAATGTTGAAAAAATTGAATACAAAAAAGGAAGACCTATCGCAAGTTAATCCTCAACTGTATGAGTGGTTGAGCATTATTAATGACCAGTCTTCCGACATCAAAATATCACAAACCAATCCCGATGTCAATACCCAGTATATGCAGAATGATAAAAAAATGTAGTATTACAATAGATGTGAGACTTTGTGGGAGTAAAAATACTTTCGGTGTTGCTAAAATGAATTTTAGATTGAATCGTTCTTCCGATTCTCGTGAACTGCCGTTTTCTATTATTGATTTTCTGTATATGCGCTTTTTGGCCACACCTTTTTTATATTATTACTTGACTTTTCATAATTAAAGTGGTAATATAATTAAGCATTAAGTAGCAAGCGCTGATAGCTCAGTTGGATAGAGTGTCTGGCTACGAACCAGAAGGTCGGGGGTTCGAGTCCCTTTCAGCGCGCCAAGCAAAAAAACCTCAAAAATCGCTATTCTGCGTGGTTTTTGAGGTTTTTTAATTTTTGTTGTTGCTTATTTTTTTGGAAAAATTGGGTTAAAAATACACAAACATGACTAAAAATGCAAGTCAGAATGCAAGTCAAAATAGAAGGTATTATTCTATTTCGCCGAGCTTCATCATAACGGCGGTATGCAGTCTCGGATTAACAAGCTCTATCGTTTGTATAAGTTCCTCAATAATGTTCCAGACTTTTGCCGCGTCCTTGCCGTTGGTCAGTCTGCAAAATTCCGAATCTCCGGGATTATATATAACCGTTTGCGCCGCTATATCATTTTCACGCTGTTGCTCGGCGCTCCGATTTTGCTCGGAATATAAATGGTCATATACATTGTAAAACGTTGCAAGCTTAGCGCAGCTTTGATATGTCGCAGGTAAAGATTCACACTCCTGAATTGCTTCTTCAAGGTCGCGTTTTGAAATCATATCATCACCCGGGAAAATTTATTAAGCGTTTTTGAGTTGTGATATGCAGCGCTTTATTGCTTCGCGTTCTTTTTCTGATTCGGCGTCGTCCATCATATCTTCAAGCTTATCAATCATATGCTCTTTTGCGTCGCCCCGGCTATAGTTACGGGAATATCTGCCGTCGCGCGTTCTTCTTCGTCCCGCATAGCTGTTGCCGTCATCGTCATAACTCATACCGCGTCCGTAATTGCCCCGCGCTTCCCAGCCTCCGTCGCGGCTGTAACCGTCGTCCTCGAGCATTTCGATTTTATCAATGTTTTTTATCGTATCTGTAAGCTTGTGAACTATGTCAAGGTCTCCGAGTTCAATTTTAGGTTTATTGGCAATATCCTCAAGTTCTTCACAAAGCATATCTTTTAAATCTTTATAATTTTTCATATGCATATTTTTTGCTCCTTTCAGCAGATTCTCTCAACGATTAAATTGGCGTTGTCAACTGTCAGAGATTGAGTGTTTATATTTTCAACAGCTACAGTCAGACAACAATTACACGGAACGCTTACAACCACCGCCGTAAACACATTGAAAAACGCGTCTGTCGCCGTCGGTGTAACCGTCGCGGTCGCGCTGTACAAGGGTTCGCCCTCCAAAGCAATCGCGATTGAAATAGCTTCGGCGGTTGTTACAGCGGCGATATTGCCGCCAAAGCTTATTTTATATTTAGCAGGATTGCAACAGCTGTTTGAACCTCTTAAAGTTACTATACCGCTGCCCTCCCTGTGCATTATATTGCAATTATTGCCGCGTACTGCCGTTTCGGTAAAAAGGACGTTTTGTCCCGCCGCTACCGTCTGCGCAGCCGATGTTACAAATTCTGCCATTTTAAATATCATTCCTTTCTAAAAAAGCGGCAAGGTATAATATGCCCTCGCCGCTGCTTGATTTTACAGTATCAACAAGGTGTTGACCATTTTGCCAATATCGGCAAAAAGCTGTTTAATATTATGTTTTAGCCGTTGCAAGCACAACCGCAGCCGCATCCGCAGCCATTGTTATACTGGAAGCCGTAAGAGCCTGTGAACGGATTGCAAACCTGATAAGCCGCTACGGGGAACGGACGCAGAGTATTGACTATCTGCGAGGTCTGCGCCGACTGAGAAGCCGAGAGCTGAGCCGTAAATAACTGCTGATTCAAAGCTGTTATCTGGGCGTTTTTAGCTTCTATTTCCTGAGATGTAAGCTTGTCCAATATAGCGCGTGTATTCGCGTTCTGGTTATCAATCAGGTCTCGCGTGCCGTTCTGAATTGTATTGCGTGTGTCGCAGGACTGTGTGGCAAGATTATAATTTATTTCCGCCTGTCCCTGACGGTTTTCACAACAGCACTGCGCAAGCTGGGTCTGAATAGCATTCTGTCCCTGAAGCATTGCTACGTTTGTGGCATTGAAGCCGCCCTGTACCGTACTTTCAAGACCGTTTATCATTCGCGCAGTATCATACTGCTGGTTGCATATTGTGCTGTTAAGATTTGAAAAGCCAAGGTTTACAGCGTCGTTTGCGTTCTGTATTTCGCGCTTTACTTCCTGGAAATTCATATCCATACACAAATCGCCTCTTGTGAGAGCGCCCTGAACTGCGGAACCGCCGCCGTTGTTATTGCCCCAGCCGCCGTTTCCCCAGCCGCAGAATACGAAGAGGAAAAGAATTATTATCCACCACGCGCCGTCGCCGCCCCAGCCGCCAAAGCCGCTGTTGCCGCCGTTATTTGTGACTGCCGCGATATCGGCAGGGGTCATTTCCGATGTAGTTAAAGACATAATTGCCTCCTTTAATTGATAATTTTTAATTTATATAGCAAAATTGCGCGCACAATTATAGCTCTGACTTTAATGTGGCATAACGTTCATAAACTGCTTTGCCATACTTTGAAGCTGATTATATTGCTCCTGTGACATCTGCCCCGAATTTAAAAGCTCTTGTACCTTTTGTTTCGGGTCGCCCTGAAAATTTGATTTAAATTTATTGAAAGCCTGCATCATTTGCGTCATATTACCTAAAGGGCCCGGCAGATTGGGCATTCCTCCGCCGAGAATATTTTTAAGAGGGTTAGCCATATTAAAACGCTCCTTTATTCGTTATCGACTGTATCTTTAGACTGTCTTTTTGTTTTTGAGGATTCTTTTACCGCCAACGCGTCGAATTTCGCCGCCAGCGCGTTAAATTCATCACGGGTAACATATTCATTATTTAGATTTTGCATGGCTTGTACCGTCGTTTGAGCCTGCTGTGCGGCAATCGGATTTCTTTTTATTAAATCGTAAATTTCTGTACTTGGTTTTCCGCTTGCGTCAGCTTGTTTTAAATAAATAACGGGGTTATTGCTGTCCCACAACGCTACCGCGTTATTGGGTGCGATTGGATATTCCGCCGCTTCTCTTTCGCCCGATACCCATATAATACCGCTGTTGGGCGCGCTTACATTGGCTTGCGTATTCATCGCTTGTTGCGGCTGCATTGAATTTGCCATCATTCCCTGCGGATTCGTGTTCATTGGGTTATTCATCATTTGATTTTGATACGCGCCCTGTCTTAACTGCGAAAGATTATCCTGACCAATGCCGACAGGAGCGTAAAATCCCGGCTGATACCCGTTGCCGTAAAAATTGTTGTAAGGCATTATTACTCATCCTTTCTGTACCAAAAATATATAGGAATCAAATCACCGCTGTCCCAGGTGTCGTAATACTTTCCGTCCGATACGGCTACCACATGACCCGAAATAGCGAGAATAAATACGCCTTTGGGATTGTCGGTACAAAAATCATTTACCGTATAGCAATCTACACAATCATTAGGTAAAATTTCCCGTTTAAATCCCTTGCTTTTGAGATAAGCACCCCAAACGTGATTCGCGGACGGCATATCGCACATCATAAATCCTTGAAGCGCAACGCCTAAATACGTTTCGTACCAACTTTGATTTAAAGCCTTTGATATTGCTCTGATTGTACAATCGCCGTTCCTGTTGCCTTGCGGATTTGCGTTATACTTAACAAAATTACTCATTTTTTAATCACTCGCTGATTTTATAATATAAAAAAATACAGCCGTTTACTATAAAGTAAACAACTGTATTATGTATGTTTTGAGTTTAATTTAAGTGCTTAAAAAGTCTGTTTTGCGCCTTGTAAATGATTGATTTTGTTTGTTGTACCGATAAATCAAATTCTTCTGAAAGGGGTTCAAAGCATATACCGTCAAGAAGTCGGCGTTTTAGGATTTTGCGGTCACGTTCATTGAAAATCCACTCATCAATAAGGCGCTCCCACTCCGAACGCGGAAAATTATATTCTTCACACTTTTTCATCTTTTCCTCGTCTTTTTCCCCTTTGCAGATTTATTCTTGCGCACTCGTTTCCTCACTCGTACCTTTGCCATGATTGAAAATATCACCGTCATTTCCAATATAATTTGCTATTCCGTCGCCGTCCGCGCTCACTTCATAGCTTTCATAGTCGTATCGTGTCCACGCATACAGCCAAGCCATATTGCTTAAAAATATTAGAGCCACAGCGACAATTAACGCAATCCAAGTCCGTTTAATATGCCTTTCCGCTCTGTTCATAGCCGCTTCGTGGACGACATAAGGAATTGATTCGGGTTCTTTTTTTTCACATTTGTTTAAATTTTCAGTCATAATTTAACCTCCGAAAAATATTCTTATAACAGCGCCTAAAAAGGCAGTGCCAATTGCCGATAAAATACCTATTATTACATTAAGCTTTGTACTGATTTTTGCAATATCAATATTAATTTTCGATATTTCCTGACGCGTTTCGTCCATTAACTCGTCGCATTTTTCCTCAGATATGTAACGCGTTCCGGCCATGCCCGCTAAATTTGCCATTAAATCACCTCTTTTTAACCGTATTAAAAGCAGAGATGAAACGAGCATTTTTATAAATTATATCATTCTCCGCAAAATTATGCAACTATAAAATTTTTATTTTAGTCCCGCCGCCATTCTGAGTATCGCTCTCGCGTCGTTCGCGCCGATTTTTCCGTTGCCGTCTATATCTCCGGCTTTAAGCTGTTCGGCGGTCGGTTTTTGAAGTCCCGCCGCTATCTGTAACGCGATTCGAGCGTCGGCCGCCGTTACCTTGCCGTCTCCGTTTAAATCGCCCTTTATAACGGACGATGTTGCCTGTGATGTAATTCTCTGAACATAGCAGGAATTTAAGGATATCCACCCTTTGCCGCTTTTGAGTTTGCCCCACGAGCCTGCCTCTGTGATTGTTTTGGTTCCCGACGGAATTATGTAATCGCTCGGTATCGCGTCTACGCTGACCTGCGAAAGACCATCGTAGCCCGAATCGGGCTTTATTGTCTGCGCGGACTTCGTCGGAGTGGCAGATTTGGATTGTAATTTTGTTTCGTATTCTCCGACTATTGGTTCTCCGTTTTTCGCATGGGCTGTTATACCCTTTTTGAGAGCGTCGGCAGTAACGGTATCTTCGGTCAAGTCGATAAGCGTTTCGCCACCGAAAATTACTTTACTGATTTTTTTGTCTGCCAATTTTAATTACCCCTTTTCAATTAATTTCCGCAGTAATAAATGTTGTGCCGCCCGCATTGTTGCTGACCTCGTAATGCGGGATTTTTTCAACCGTTACATCTTGCTTCATAAGCTTGTCGGCCGTAGCAAGCGTCTGATTTTCAAGCGTGGGAATAACCGTATATTCGCCGTCGTAGGTTTCATATTTTGTCACCTCGACAATTTCGCTTAATAATTCGGCTTCCAATAATTCATCGTCATAAACGTTTGTTTCAAGAGCCATTTACATCACTCCTTGTGAACAATGTCGGAGAAACCGAAAATTTCAGCATTTTAACAGGCACAACAGTACCGTCTTTCAATATAGGGCGAATATCTACCCAAGCCGTTGAATTATTCGGAAATTTATCCGTTTCTTCGGGTAAAAATGATATTTTATATGCGTTGTTTTCCTCGTCGAAAGCGGTATCAGATGAATCAACGCTGTAAACTTTTTGTATTATTTTTTTTGAATGTCTTTCATCAGATACACGGAACAAAAAATCTATTTTTTCAACAGTTGAATTATCAAGACCTTTTATCCTTATAAGCAAAGTTGTACTTGTCAGCGGTTTCATTATTCACTATCCCCAATTGAAGCAACGAGCATATTTATTTTTACATCGGCGGCGGTTTTTGAGTAAATGTAAACCTCCGCATTTGTGTCGTATGAACCGCTCGTTTTCGTTCCCGCGAATTTGTAAACATCTTCACTTTGGCAAAAAACGGCTATGGGCGTATCTTGATAAATACCGTTCCAATTGAATTTATAAACATGAGGATATGTTTCTCTATCTACAGTTATATTTAAAGGTAAAGTGTCATTGTTTACCCATTGGCTTTGTGTGATATTAAGATTTATTTTTGTTTTTATGTTCGTTTTATTGACCGCTTTTGTGCTTATGTGTCCGTAAGAATCCTTTACGATTTCAATAAGCTGTCCGTTTTCGGCTTTGTTTGGGATTTGCAAGGTATTGTACGTTAAATTCAGCCAAACAATATTTCCGTCTTCATCGTTTGAGGTGGCTGTATTTCCGAAAGGTGGGTCTATGCTGCCGTTTGATACTTCTTTAAAACATAAGAAAGTACCGGTAGAACCGTAGTTATAAGATTTATCGAACTCGCATGTTACTATATCACCGGGATAGTACGTCGTTCCTTCCAAACCGTCATAAGCGCCTTTATAGGAAAGCGTGACGCCTTGCCCTTGCCGAGGTCAATTCCCGAAATAGCGGCACTTATTCGCCTCCTGATAACTTCTGCAGAGCATAGGTATTGATTCATACCGGATAAATTTGCGTCAGGACTTGTGCTTGGGACTTCATTATTGCCGTTTTTATTTGTTACAAGGACTTGAAATCGGGAGGATGCTTCACTGCCGCCGCCGGACAGCGTTTTCCATTTCGACCATTCGGCAACGCTTCCGTTTGCTCGCGTTCTGCTTAAAATTTTATTATCCGTTCCGCCGCCCGCGGAAAAAGCAATTTGTATTCTTGAAGCTGCAAGGAATACAAATATGCTCTACAACAATTTTACAGAAGAACTGCTCGGATTGCAAGGGGTAAAAATAATAGGCTCTATAATAAATGTTGGGGTAAACCAAATAGAGCTTACGAAAAAATAAAGAAAAAAGTAGAGCATATTTG
>CANRNI010000007.1 GCA_947631945.1 uncultured Clostridia bacterium | reverse complement strand
TCTGTACCGATATTTTCCGTCATTTTTGCCAAAAGTTCCTTGAAATACGTCAGTATTCCTGCGTCACTTTTGTCAATTTGACGAAAAATCTCATGGCACATCTGCACGACAATAATTATGCGGTATTGCCCTAAAATTAAAATACGGCTGCGGATGTTTCGTCCGCAGCCGCAGTTTGTCGAAAAACTTGTTGCAAAGAGCATAAAAGTTTCGGTCAAGCCTTTACAAAGGCTTGCAGGGGTCACGGGGACAGCGTCACCGTGTCGCGCTCCGCAGAGCGCGAAATCTCCTTTTGCATTGAAAAAACGCAGGAACTGAAATGCCGGCGGCGTGCCGGCATTTTTTGTTAAGCAGATATTATTTACCCGAAAAGCTGTTGTATCCGTATATTTTCTGAACAGTTTTATTTATTGATTTAACAGCCTTATAAAACATTTTTTCAAGGAAATTATTTTCTTCGGTATAATTTCTTATCCTGTTGAAAACCTCATAGAAATCGTTCGTGGCTTTTTCTGTTTCCGTAAGGTCAACGTTTGTATGGGAAAGCATTGCTTCCGCTTCGTCAATAGCCGCCTGAAGCTCCGCCGCGTCCTCCTTGGAAAGGTTCTCCATCATACTTTTTGCCCATTTGATATCATTGCGCAGGTGCTTTGTTTCTCTCGCGTTGTTGAACTGCGGAAATTCGTCGGGATAGGAATAAACGTCGGTAAAGCTCTTATCAGTAAGAAGCTGTGATACAAGGCTGAGTATTGAATCGTCGCTGCCCGTCTGCTCGTGATTTCCCTTGTAGTAATAGAACGTATTGTCGGGAAGAAGGCTTGTTGAAGCGTCTATAAGATTGTATGAATCTATATGATTGTGATGCTCGGGGTCCGAACAGGTGCCGTATTCATTGCCCTGCTGTACATAGCCCTCGGGCAATGTCTTGTCAACGCCGAGAGAATATGTTCCCATGCCCTCGGAATTAATATCTATCATTCCGTCCGCGTTGTAATCGTCCCACGCGTCCGATACGGCGTAGAGCGCCTTGTTGTAGTTTACGATATCAAATACCTCAACGCCCTTATCCATAGCTTTGAGAATGTTATCGTAGCGGTTCACTCTCGCGACCTGATATTTATCCGCCTGAGCGCGTATAACCGCGTTTTCCTCACCTGAAAGATATTTTTCCGCAAGCTCGGGATAATCCTCCGCTGTCGCAAACGCCCACAGACAGGTTGAGTTCTTTACATATTTTTCCATAACTGTTTCAACCGCGACGTGCAGGCAATTCTTGACGACCTCCTTGGGAAGAAGTCTTATAACGAGATTCAGAAGAGCGCCCGCGTCCTCGCCCGCTATCGAAGGAATCATATAGCCGTAAATAGCTTCGTCGTCATCGTTTATGCCGTTCTTGAAAATCTTGCTTACAAGCTCTGTTCCGCCGAGAGCGGGAACGACGTATACGATTCTGTCAAGCTCGTCCATAACCTGAGGGTAATACTGGAGAAGATTTGTGCAGATTGTTCCTCCCTGGCTGACGGGGACGATATTTACTTTATCGTGACCTGTTTCGTCCTTTACGAACTGAATAAAATCGTAAAGCTCGGCTGTTATTTTATCAATATTTCCGAGTGAGTTGTAGCAGAAGTAGTAGAGATGATCCTCGCCCGCTATCGCCATGTACTGCTCAACGGGTACCGAACTGAGAACGTGACCTTTATCGCTCTCGGTGTATTCGGCAAAGCTGTATCTGTAATGCTCCGCGTCAACGTTATAAACGGTATTTCCGTTTGAATCGCTTCTTATTTTTTCAAGAAGAATGTCTCCTACCGTTTCGGCTATGGCATTCGCGAGCTTGCCCTGTTTATCGGATTGATTAAGGAGTGATAAGAAAAGAGGCAGGAAAAGCTTTTTAAGCGCCGTTTTTACGATGTCGGCAGTTGAATCGAGGAAAAACGGATGCGCATAGGGTTCGCCGTCGCTTGTAAGAGCGAGAGTGCCGTCGTCGTTATAAAGATGTGTGGGCGACTGGAAAAGTCCCGGCACGATAATTGTGGGACTGTATTCGCAGTCACACGGTTTTTCCGCGCTTTTTGCCGATACCGCCGGTGCAAAGCAGGCGGCAATCATTATTGCGGCAAGCAACACACTGATGATTTTTTTGCTGATTTTAGACATAAATAAGCTCCTTTATTAGTTTTAAAGAATAAATATTAAGAATATAGCAAATTATTGTAAGCTTTCTATGGTGTGTCCGCATAAGACAGTATGCGAAAAAGACGCGTATGTGCTTAAGTGTGAACACACCCTAATTGATTAATCTTCCTGTTCGGCCGCCTTAATAACCTCGTCGGGTATTTCGGCTTCACCGTGTTTTACAAACATAAGCATTATAATTGCCGCGAGGAATACTATCGGGCTGTAATAGAACAGCGACATATATGTTCCAGCAAACATTCTTATGAAGCCGTAAACTATGGGCGAAGCAATCTGCGCCGAGAATGTAGCGGTATAATAATAGCCCGTGAATGTGCCGACCTTTTCTATACCGCCAATCTCAAGAACGAGCGGAAGCGTATTTACGGTAATGAACATATTTGCCGCGCCGCCGAGAACAAGAACGGGGTAAATAAGAACGCCGAGTATTTTTGTGATATCCTTAACGGCATTCGAAACGGCGGCGAGAGCGTCCGAGAAGTTATCAGACTGAGTGTTGCCCAGAACGTTTTTCGCAACGCTTATAACGCTTGCGTGTATTGCCGAAATATCAATATTTTCGTCATTGAGATATTTTTCAAACGCGATATACTGCGTATATGAATTGTAATCGGAGCCGCTCTCAACAGCCTTGCGGTACTCGATATAGCCGTCAACGGTGAGAACGTCATCTGCGGCAAGCTCGACGCCGTTATTTTTTGCTTCGTCGGAAACCACGGAGTTATAATTATTTATTTGGTCGCTCACCGAAATATACTGGTTGTTTACAGTTACATAATTTTTAATCGTAAGTCCCTTGCCGCCGAGCATACCGATGAATATTCCGAAGAATACGACGAATGCCGCGAGGAATACGGCAAGACCCGCCATTATAGTTTTCTTTCTGCCGAACTTTTTGCCCATCTTGCCTGCGGGAAGCGCGGAGGCGGCGGAAACCACGGCAAATATAAGCATAAGAATTGTAGCTTCGGAAGTGATTTTATGAAGTATTTCCTGAGCGAAGAGCGAGAAGAACGTGGTAATGGCGTTAGTTCCGCAGAAAAGGAAGAACAGACAGGCGAGCATAAAGCCCAAACTGCGTTTTTCGCCTTTTGAGAGCTTTATAGCCTTTTTTGCCGCTTTTTCTGCCTTTATAGCTTCCTTTTCGGCCTTTCTTCTCGCCGCCGCGTCCGCATACGCGTTGGCTTCGCCCTTGAGCTTTATGCTTGTGTCCTCCTCTTTTACAAAGAAAAGAAGCACAAGCATACCGATTATCATTATTACGGAGCCTATAGCGAAAACGTACGGGAAGGAAAGCGTTTCATCGGCTTTAATCTGCTCTTTTGTAGCGCCGGTAAAGAGCGTGCAGAGCATTATGGCGATAGTTCCCGCGACCATGCCGACCGCGCCGCCGAGACCGCCCATAAGATTTATAACGGCATTGCCCTCGCTGCGGAGCGCCGGAGGAGTAAGGTCGGGCATAAGCGCTACGACGGGAGCGCGCCAGAGCGACATTGTGAACACGAAAAGGATTATGCAAATCATCGTAAGCGGAAGTGATTTCGTATTCAGGGCGATTATCGGAATAAGCAAAAACAGCAGAGCCGAAATCGGCGCGCAGGTCACTATAAACGGACGGCGCTTGCCGAGCTTTGAATGGCAGTTATCGGAGAGCTTACCGAACGTCGGCTGGAATATAACGCCGAAAATATTATCGAACGTCATTATTATACCGATAAAGAGCGGAACGAGAGTAAAACCTCCTCCCGCGAGAACGACGTCCTCGCCCTGAGCCGCTGCGAGGTCGGTAAGGAACGGAAGCTTTTCTACAAGATAGTTGCTCCATGAAGTTACGACGTCGCTCGCGGAAAGCAGCTTGTTAAGTATTTTTGTTATGTAGGGGTCATAGATAGCCCACGCTATGGACGCGGCGAGAAAACCGAAGCCCGTAAGTATCGTTTTTTTGTAATCGAGCTTGAGCTCGGCCGGTTTCGACGCTTCTTTTGTTTTTGCCATATAGATTTTCCTTTCAAAATTTTCGCATTGTACAGAAGTGTTCGCGTTTTTTACTTTTCCGAAATTTAACTTACTCGGTAATTATATCAATTATTAAACGCTTAGTCAAGAATTTTTTATTTTATTCACAAAAAAATTAAAATTTGACCTCCTCTAACTATTAAAAATGTTGACTGTTATGAAAAAATCAGGTAAAATACAAATTGAAAAGACTGACAACAGACAATGCGCTATTGTCAATAATAATCTGAAAGGGATTTTTTATGACGGATTTTGCCTCGGCCTTTCGCGATGAAATAAACGGAAAGGCAAAAGAAAAACAAACGGTTATAATAAACGGCAGTGTAAGAATAAGCGTACTGACTTCGCGTCTTATACGCATAGAAAAGCAGTCCGAAGGGAAATTCTGCGATTATCCCACGCAGACTGTCTTTAACAGAAATCTTGACAGCGCGCCATTTACACTTACCGACAATAATGTGAATTTCGCGTTAAAAACAGACGACGTGTCGTTTATATTCAACAAAGACTGCGATTTGATTCAGGTGGTTATGAAAAACGGTCTTACCGCATCCGCGAAAAATTTCAAAAAGAGTAATCTGAAAGGCACCGCGAGGACTCTCGATATGACGAGCGGAGAAACTCCTCTTGACGACGGTATACTTTCCCGTGACGGAGCCGCCGTGATTGACGACAGCGAATCGCTCATTCTGCCCGATGCGGGGACTGTTGCCGAACGCGGGAACGCCGAAACGGATATTTACTGTTTCGCGTACGGTCACGATTACAGGGCGGCTCTTAAAGATTTTTACCGTATGACGGGCAGAACGCCGCTTATCCCGCGCTTTGCGCTCGGCAACTGGTGGAGCCGCTACAAGGCGTATACTCAGGAGGAATATCTCACTCTTATGCGCCGTTTTATTGAGGAGGATATCCCGATAACGGTAGCGACGATAGATATGGACTGGCACTGGGTGAACGTAGTTGAGAAATTCGGGATAAAAGCCGTACCCGACAGGCGCGAGCTGGGTCTTAAAGGTATGTTAGCGTCAATTTTTCAGCTTCCCGGCTGGACGGGCTACAGTTGGAACACCGATTTATTCCCCGATTACAAAGCGTTTCTGAAAACGCTTAAAGACATGAATTTAAGAATAACCGTAAATCTCCACCCGGCCGACGGCGTTATGTTCTTTGAGGATATGTACAGGGAATTTGCCGAATTTATGGGAATAGACCCCGAAACTAAAAAGACTGTAAAATTTGATTTGACCGACAAAAGATTTATAGAGGGATATTTTAAATTTCTCCACCACGGATATGAAAAAGACGGCGTTGACTTCTGGTGGATAGATTGGCAGCAGGGTACAGCCTCGAGCGTCGCGGGACTTGACCCTCTTTGGCTGCTGAACCATTATCACAGCATAGATATAGCGAGAGACGGCAAACGTCCTCTTATTCTTTCGCGTTACGCGGGACTTGGCAGTCACCGTTATCCTCTGGGCTTTTCGGGCGATACCCGTGTAAGCTGGGACTCACTCAAATTTCAGCCCTATTTTACCGCGAACGCCTCAAACGCCGGATATTCATGGTGGAGCCACGATATAGGCGGTCATAACTTCGGCATACGCGACGACGAGCTTTATATACGCTGGCTCTGGTTCGGAGTTTTCAGTCCCATAATGCGTCTGCACTCCACGAAAAACGAGTTTCTCGGCAAAGAGCCTTGGAAATTCAGCAAGGAAACGGAGAAAAACGCCGTCGGCGCGCTTCGTTTCCGCCACAGGCTTATACCGTATATATACACAATGAATATGCGTACGCACCGCGAAGGCAGACCGCTAATAGAGCCGATGTATTACGAATATTCCGAAAATGACGAGGCCTACGGCGTGCCTAACGAGTATTTCTTCGGTTCCGAGCTTATCGCCGCGCCGATAACGGAAAAAAAGAGCAGGCGCACCCTTACCGCGTCGGCGGACGTGTGGCTTCCCGAGGGCAGATTTACCGATATATTCACAGGGAATATATATAAGGGCGGAGAAAAAATAAAAATGTTCCGCGATACTTCGTCGATACCGGTGCTCGCGAAATCGGGAGCTATAATACCTCTTTATGTGAACGACAGAACGAATAATACGGAGAATCCCGAAGAAATGGAGCTGTATATATACAGAGGGACAAATAAATTCACTCTTTACGAGGACGACGGCGAAACGATGAATTATGAAAAAGGCTCGTTTGCCGAAACGGATTTTGAAGTATCGGAATCGGACGGGGACATTGTTTTTACTGTAAATCCCGTCAGGGGCGATTTATCCGTAATCCCCTCAAAGAGAAAATACATCTTTACGTTCAAGGATATCGCAGGCTGCGAAAGGGCAATAGTAACGTTAAACGGTAAACGGGTATCAGCCGAAAAAGCTTCCCGCGGCGGCGAAACGCGGATATCTTTTGAAACCGTCCCCGCCGACAGGCTGAAAATAACGCTAAAGAACGTAACGATAAAAAAGAATCTGCCGAGAAAAGAGCTGCTTACGGAATTTTTCTCAAAAATTCAGGGCGGCAACGATATAAAAGCATTGCTGTATTCTCTTTGTCTTTCCGATAATTTTAAAGGGAAAACCGCCGCGCCTAAAGAAATACGCGACGCCGTCAAAGAAATTTTTTCACTTGAATATGATGAATAAATATGTCAAATAAAAAAGCATAAAAGCGCAAAGCGGATAACGAAAATTCCTCGCTCTCTGAGTGTGTTCACATTTTAATTTTCAATTTCACATTATACAGGCGATACCGGGCAAAAAAATGTACGGTATCGCCTGTATTTATATATTCTCAAGCTCCGTCGATTTAAAAGTTTCCGTATTGAAAAAATCAAACAGGCTGATGCCGAGACCGTCGCATAACAGCTTTATTGTCACGATTCCCGGATTTTTACTTTTTCCGTAAAGGATATTTTTAATGGTTGACGGCGCTACGCCGGATTTGATAGCCAGCGCATGAATAGACATTTTGTATTTCCCGAGCAAAAATAATATGCGGTCTTTTGTGTCGGAATAAGTATCCATATATAAATCCTCCCATTGTCAAAAAATTATATAAATTATATAAATTATTCTTGACAAACATGGACTATATATGATACCATAGGCTATAGATAGCCTATAACTTTGGATTTTTAGCGATAATCTGCCAAAAAATACCGCTATCAACCGAAATCAAACAATTATGTATAATTAAACGGTTTATATAAATACAGTTCGGACTGACAAAACGCGGGGAATATTTCGTCAATCCGAATTACTTATATATCGTTTATTTATAAATTTTAAGGCGGTGCCGCTCGGATTTTGCCTTGTGTATGAGAAGTCGGTTTTTTTGCAATATGACGCGGGAAAATAGGAGCTTATGTACGGCAAAGGCGATGCGCGGTATTCCCGTAATATTGGAGGAGAGTGTAATGCGCATATGAAAATTTGAAAGACTGTGCAGACAAATGCGGTTCTGTTTTCGGGACTTTGGCAGAAACGGATTTAGTCCGCATTTATATTTTTAGTATTTTATGTTTAAAAAGTCTCAATAAAAATTTACTTTGTAAAGGAGTTTTATATATGTTAAATAATAAACATCGTATGTTAAAAAATGTTTTTATAGTTTGTTTTTCATTGTTTATGATTGTATTATCCATAGCGCCCGCATTCGCGGAGGAAGGCGTACCGATAAAGCTGACGCAGAAAAATATCCTTGAGTATCCAACTACAACGGGAGAAATGTACTTTGACGAAATAATAAATGAGCATATAACGCTTGTCGGAGGTGTCGTAACAACTGACGGTACGGCGGAAGGAGAAGTTATTCCCGGTAAATGGGATTTTATTGATCCAAATGCTACTCCAATGATAGCGAATACAAAGTGTCCTTTAGGTATTAAATTTATACCGACAGACGATAAAGCATATACAGGATTTGAAATTAAGACTACAAACAAAACCACTTGCATAGTAAAAGAAGTCGAAATGGAGTTCGTTGATACTTCATTAAAACCTACTGCGGAACTTAAAGCGAATAAAGACGGTAGCCATCTTGGTGATTATAATATTAATGGTATAGACGTAAAATCTGTACGTACCGGTAAAACTATAACCACGGCAAAGTGGAGTTGGAACAGCACCAGTACTCCAGTAAATGAAAGCGGTTATTATCCTGCAACAGTAAAAGCTACAGGCTATACCACTATTAAAGATATATATATTTATGTAAACGTTACCGGCGATGATAGTGAACCACCTATTAGTGAATTTCCTACTATTATTAATGACAATATTACATACCATGAGGGTATAAAAGCAAAAGAGCTTATGCTTAAAGGCGGTAAAGGAACTGTTGCCGGGCATTTTGAAATAAAAAATCCCGAACAGGAATTACATGCCGGAAATAATTCAATTGTTGTTGTTTTTATACCTGATGCTCAGGAGCAAAAACAAATTACTATATCAATTACTGCAGTAATTACAGCGGCAACGGCATCATTTATTGATGAAGAGGGCAATCCTATTGTTCCTGAAATCCATTGGACAATCGGAAATAAATATTCTGATACAGTATTAAAAGATACGCTTCAGGCAATGAGAGCTAATTGTGGAGTATTTAAAATTGCTTTAGTTAGCATACCAGATCTTGGTTTTGATATTGAAAGCAAGTATTATGAGTTATCTGCTCTCAGAACATATGACGGCGTAGCAACCTTATTCACGCAGACAAATACAAATTATACTAAGACATTAAAATTTAAAATTGTTATTGATGCACAAACAGTTACTCCAAAAATTTCCAGTTACGGAAATGATGAATTTGCCGTAACCTTTGATAGTTACACGGTACGTCCTAATGGTACGTTTACGGTAACGGTAGACGGTAAGGATATAGGCGTAAGCGGAGTGAAGTATAACGAGCGTTTCACATGGCGTCCCGAACACAGCGGTACATATACGATAAAGGTAGTTTACAACCCAATCGAAAACGATACGTACAATATTAATGAAATAGAGCAGACGTTAGAAAACATACTTACATGGAAGATAAATACGGTGAATTGTATTGCACAGCCCTGCGAATACGGCGCGACAGCCAGTGTAAGCACTCCCCTCGGCGATAAGCTCGGCGGCTGGAAATTCTATGACGAGAACGGCAAGGAAATTCAGATTGAATACGACGATACCCAGTATTCGACAATCACGTTCACTATGCCCGACCATGAAATTACCGTTAAGGCGATTGACAAAACTCAGGCTAATATCCCCGGTAGCGGCGATGATTCCGATTTCTTCTCAAGCTTCCTTGCGTGGCTGAACAATCTGCTTGCGAGATTCAAAGCTTTAATGGACGCTGTGGCACAGCTTCTGCAAGTTGTAGGTTAAACAATAACTCATCTTTGATACTCCTTTTTCACCCCACCCCAGCAGTTTTACCCGCCGGGGACACGCCATTTTTTAAGGCACCGAGAATTTATCGCTCAGTGCCTTTAAGGCATTACATACGCTTTTTATGGCGTAATATTTTTATCTGTTTCCCTTTTTATTATTGTTTTAAAGAAATTCCTATTTTATTGAGCTTTTCGAGAACCTTGTCTATATGGCTCTGGATTTCCTCCATCGCGAGAGTTCTGTCCTGAGAAGAGAATGAAAGTCTTACCGCTATGCTCTTGTTTCCGTTCTGCTCAAACAGGTCCACAACCTTTGCTCCTGTAAGCTCCGGGATTTTCAGGCTTTCCCACGCCGTTCTGATATCGTCGTATTTATGGGAATCGGAGAGAACAAGCGAAAGGTCGTAATCAATCGCGGGGAACTTTGAAGGCTCTGTGTATTCCACATCGCTTACCTTTATGGCAAAGAAATTGTCAAGGTCGATTTCGGCGCATACAACCGCCGCGTTTTTATCGAGCTTCTGATTATTCATCGGGTGCAGAGTGAAAAGCTCACCGATTTTTTTGCCCTCGTAAGAAATCTCCGCCGTATTCTTTGGGTGCTGATACGCGTGCCTTACTTCCTTTACCTTTGAGAAAACGGCATCGGAGTGCTTAATATCGCGGAAGATGAATTTGAGCATATTAAGCGCTTTGAAATAAAGCTCCTTTTCCCCGACGGTCTTATCGAAAAGAACGATTCCGAGGCGGCGGCGTTCGTCGCAATAGCCGTTTTCAAGATATCCGTCCGCTACTCTGCCGCACTCAAACACACCGAACGACGGCGCGAACGATTTGTTTTCATAAGCGACCGTGAGAAGAGTTGGTATCATCGAATTTCTCAGCGTTCCGTTTTCGGGAGTGGGAATATTGAGTATACGGCAATTTTCCTCAACCTCTATGCCGAGCCTTTTATACTTTTTGCCGTCGCACCAGATATAAGAATGAACCTCATGAAGATTGAATTTATTTACGAGCAAATCCTTTATAAGAGCGTCCTCGCTCTTTACCTTTTCGGCTCTGACAGGCTTTAACGGGCTTTTCGTAGTCTTTATCTCAAAATTATCATATCCGTAAATTCTGGTGATTTCCTCTATAATATCGGCTTTTATGGTAACGTCCTTTGTTGCTCTCCATGACGGAACCTTTACGGTAAATTCGTCGTTTTCGAGCTTAACGCCGAAACCGAGCGCCTCAAGCGTTTCAACTATTCTTTCGTTGCTTATATCTATGCCCGTGTATCTGTCAACATACTTTTTATTGAATTTAAGCTCTCTTTCGGGATATTTTTTAACGTATTTGTCGCTTAGCCTTGAGGATATCTCGCAGTTCGGCTCAATGTCTTTGAGGAGCTTTACAAAACGGCGTATGGCGGTTACTGTCATTTCGGGGTCAATAATTTTTTCATAGCGCATTGAAGCGTCTGTCCTAAGACCAAGCCTCGATGACGTTTTTCTTACCGATACTCCGTCGAAGTTTGCCGATTCAAGCACAACGCTGTCGGTATCGCCCACAATTTCGGAATCAAGACCGCCCATGATTCCCGCCACGGCAACAGGCTCGTCGTTGTTATAGATAAGAAGTGTGTTTTCGTCAACATCTCTTTCGGTACCGTCGAGAGTTACAAATTTTCCATTTTCCGAAGGGGTTCCTACGGCTATGGAGTCAACCTTTTTGCCGTCGAAAGCGTGCATTGGCTGACCCATTTCAAGCATAATGTAGTTGGTAAGGTCGGCAAGGAGGTTTATTCCTCTCATTCCGCAGTAGAAAAGGCGTATCCTCATAGCTACAGGGCTTACCGTCTTTTTGATGCTGTTAATTCTTAATGCCGAATATCTGTAAACGAGGTCGCTCCTGATTTCAACGGGGATTTCGTCGCCCGCGCTGTAATCTCCGTCGTCTGTTTTAATCGGCTTTAACGGTCTTTTTGTTATCGCGGAAAATTCTCTCGCTATTCCGTAATGTCCCCAAAGGTCGGGGCGGTTTGTAAGCGATTTGTTGTCAACCTCAAAAACTACGTCCCTTATCGGGTAAAGCTCGCATATATCCGTTCCGAGCTTTACGTCGTCGGTTATCTCCATAAGTCCCGAGTGATCGTCGCTTATGCCCAGCTCCATTTCGGAGCAGCACATTCCGTTCGATTCATACCCAGCCACAGTCGCCGTTTTTATCTCTCCCGCGCATACTCTGCCGCCAGCTAAAGCCACGGGAACAACCATTCCGAGCCTTACATTGGGCGCACCGCAGACGATATCCAAAATATCATTGCCGACGTCAACTTTAAGAAGATGGAGTTTTTTCGAGTTGGGGTGGTTTTCTATTGAAACTATCTGTCCCGCGACGACCCTTTCAATATCCTTTCCTTTATAGTAAATATCCTCGACCTCGGCGGTGGAGAGAGTAAAGCGGTGAATAAGCTCCTCGGTATCAAGTCCCGAAAGGTCAACGTATTCATTTATCCAATTCATTGAAACAAACATTATAAATTCCCTCCTTATTTACCGATAAACTGCGAAAGCGCTTTAAGATTGCCCGAATTGAAAACGCGGATATCCTTAACGCCGTACTTCATCATCGCGAGTCTTGTAAGTCCCAGACCAAACGCAAAGCCTGTATATTTTTCGGAATCTATTCCGCCGTATTTAAGAACATTCGGGTGAATCATTCCGCAGGGACAAAGCTCGAGCCAGCCGCTGTTTTTACAGGACGGGCAGCCCTCGCCGCCGCAGATAAGGCACTGAATATCAAGCTCAAATCCCGGCTCGACGAACGGGAAAAATCCCGGGCGGAGCCTTACGGTAACGTCCTGACCGAAAACCTCCGAAAGCATCGTTTTCATAAAATATATAAGGTTTGAAATCGAAATATCCTCGTCTATCATTATGCCTTCCATTTGGAAGAAGGTGTTTTCATGACAGGCGTCGGTGGATTCGTTTCTGAAGCATCTGCCGGGAAAAACCGCGCGAAGCGGCGCGCCGTATTTTCTCATAATGGAATTTTGCGCGGCGGACGTATGAGTTTTAAGAAGCTGGCCGTTATCAAGGTAATAAGTGTCCTGCATATCGCGCGCGGGGTGATATTTGGGAATATTTACCGCTTCAAAGCAGTTGTAATCGTCAACTATCTCCGAGAAATCCTCTATTGTGAAGCCCATTGTGCGGAAAATTTCCTCTACCTCGCGCTGGATAACCGTTATTGGGTGATATGAGCCCATTTCGATATTCATAGGCAGTGATACGTCGTAATCCTCGGCGGCGTTGATTTGTCTCTGCTCCTCGAGCTTTACAATTTTTTCATGCGCTTCGGCAAGCTGCTGTTCGATTTTCTGCTTCAATTCGTTAACAGACTGACCGAACGCCTTTTTTTCCTCGTTGGGAACGGTTTTGAGCTGGCTCATAAGAGAAGCGATATGCCCTTTTTTGCCGAGGAACTCAACTCGCAGCTTTTCTATCTCCTCTGATGAATTTACCCTGCCGATGAGCTCTTTGAAAGTTTCGCGCAGGGAAGAGGTTTTGTCTTGCATTTGAATCTTCCTTTCTTCTGCATAAAAATAAAAACGCCCCTTGACGGGACGGAAAAATAACCGCGGTGCCACCCGAATTCGGGAGTAAGGAACAAAAAAAAACTCTCCCGCTCTCTGACCGCCTTAATGCGGCGGATACATTCCGCTTATACGGTAAAATACAGTATATTTTATATACCATATATCGCTTTCGCGGAAAGCTCCGGCGCTGAAATTCGCTTTTTCGTCCGCGTTTGGGTCACTCTCAGCCGATGATGACCTTTCTCTTTAAACCGAAACGAACGCTACTTACACGCCTTCACAGCTTTGAGCTTATTCTATCACAGTTCTTTTTGAATGTCAACATTTAATTTTTTTCGGCTGTTGCTTGACGGCGCCGTGTGATTTTTGTTACAGTATTTATAGCAATCGTTTTATATTGCAGCCTAACTGTAACATATTTTTTATTTTTTTTGAGAAAATATCTCACAAAGACTGTACGGTATTGTCTCAAACAAAAAATTTCTCAAGAGGTTATTATATGAAAATAAAACAGGCGTATATGACGTACGGAGATAAAGTTGAAATCATTAAAAAGAAACCGTTTATTGATAGTTATATTTTCAATAACGACGGTACCGATTACGGAATAGGTTATTTTGAATTTGACAAAAAAGAAATAGATAAATACGCCGAAAGTCTTTGCGAAAACGGTTATTTTGCTTCGGGACACAGGATTTATAAATACGAAAACGGCAAACTCTGCTTTGCCGGATTAAGCCCTTTAAGTCAGAAAGCAATTTATAAAGCGATGAAAGATTGCTTTGGCAAAATCTATTATTACAAAAACAAATACGCCGATTTAAAGGACGATATTATTTCAAACGGCAAGAGAAAAATATTCGGGTTCAAGCGGTTCAGATATTGCAATAACAGTATGGATTATACGCTGCCGTTTGCATTTTACGAACCTGAAAATACCGAAAACAAAAAACTGCCGCTTGTTATTTATCTTCACGGATATACAAACGGAGGAGAAAAGAATATCACGCCTTTTACGGAGTGTCTGCCTCTGACAAGCAAGCTTAGGCGAAACATACGGCGCGCACCCTGTTATATTATAGTTCCGTCGATTCCGAAACGAACGGGCTACATAACGGACACGTCGAAAAAAAGAGATTATCCGTTTAACGGCAGGAATGCTTTTGACGGTACGTTTACGGCTTTGTTTGAAAAGCTCAAAAGAACATATCCTATAGACGAAAGCAGAGTATATATTATCGGTTCGTCAAACGGAGCTATGGGAACTTTATGCCAATTGTCGCTTCATTCGGAAAGATATGCCGCAGCGATACCTATGATGGGCTGCACCTTTACCGACAGCGAAGATTTCTATAATGCCATAAGTAATATCCCGTTATGGGTATGCCACGCGGAAAATGACAAGGTTGTACCCATTAAAGAAAACGCAAATTCCGACGGCAAAAAAACGTACGGTTCGGACGTGTTTATTCAAAAGTTAAAAAACGCGGGGAACGCGAATATCAGATATACAAGATACAGAAAATACGGTCACAGAGCTTTTCTTATTTTCCAGATAAAAGAGCGCTGGCATGGATGGCTGTTCTCACAGGTTAAAAAATAATTTACATTATAGTATACGCGAAAAATATATAGGCAATACCGCACAATTATTGTCGTGCAGATGTGCCATGAGATTTTTCGTCAGATTGACAAAAGTGACGCAGTAATACTGACGTATTTCAAGGAGCTTTTGGCAAAAATGACGGAAAATATCGGAACAGATGCGCGGCAAAGGCGGTAGCCGCTAATTGTGCGGTATTGCCTATATAAAAATCGGCTTTACCGCTATGAAAAACGTTATTAAAATCTGTATATTCTTATAAAAATTTTGTAACAAAATTTCTCAATAATAATTGAACGAATGAAGTCTAAAATAGTATTGCAAACGCAAAAAACATTCCCGAAAGGAGTGCAAGCGAAATGGCAAGCAGCAACAGACAGAACCTTGTTCCCGCAGCTCGTGAGGCTCTTGATAAGTTCAAGATGGAAGCGGCAAGCGAAGTAGGCGTTAACCTCAAGCAGGGTTACAACGGCGATCTTACCTCTAAGCAGGCAGGTTCCGTAGGCGGTCAGATGGTTAAGAAAATGATCGAAGCTTACGAAAACGGAATGAAATAATTAAATCCGATAAAACAGCGGGCGTATTGCGGAATCGCGGTATGCCTGCGGTTTTTTATTTATTGATTATTATAATATAATTGCCGAAAACATATTGATAAATCTGTAAAAAAGCGTTATAATTCATGCGAATAAAACGTCTGTCAGAGGTGATACGGATTATGAAAAAAAAATATTCTCTCGATATGACCACGGGGCCGTTTCTTAAAAAAATTCTTGTTTTCTCGCTTCCGCTTATGCTAACGGGACTGTTACAGCTTCTGTACAACTCGGCGGATACCATTATAGTTGGACGCTTTTCCGGCAAAGAGGCGCTTGCGGCGGTCGGCTCAACAGGCTCTCTTATAAATCTTATACTTAACGTCTTTATAGGGCTTTCTATGGGTTCCGGCGTTATGGAAGCAAGATTTATAGGCGCTAAAGACGACAAAAGTATGCACCGCTGCACCCATACGGCTATGACGGTCAGCATTTTTTCGGGTATAGCAGTCGGAATTTTCGGATTTTTTATGTCGGAAACTTTTTTAAAGCTTATGGGCGCTCCCGACGAGGTCATCGGGCTTTCCGCTCTTTATCTTAAAATATATTTTTTGGGCGCGCCCGGTTCGCTTGTATATAACTTCGGAGCATCTCTTTTAAGAGCGATGGGCGATACAAAAAGACCTCTGTATATATTATTCGCGTCGGGTATTGTAAATATCATACTCAATCTTATACTTGTAATACCTTTCCGCATGAGCGTAAGCGGCGTCGCGATTGCGACTGTCGTTTCGCAGTATATCTCTGCGGTCTGCGTAGTAATATTTCTGACTAAGCTTGACAACGCCTGCCGTCTGTCGTTTAAATCGCTCAGAATTTACAGGCGTGAGCTTATAGGGATAATCAGAATTGGTTTGCCGGCGGGAATTCAAAACGCTCTGTTTTCCATATCAAACGTTATAATACAATCTTCGGTAAACTCTTTCGGCAAGGTGGCTATGGCGGGAATCGCGGCAGGTTCAAATTTCGACGGCTACATATACACCTGCACAAACGCGATAACTCAAACGGCCATGAATTTTTCCTCTCAGAACATAGGCGCGGGAAAATATAAAAACATCGGAAAAATTTTCAGAAGATGTCTTGTTATAACAATAATAATCGGCTCCGTTATGTCTTGGGGCGGCTACTTTTTAAGGAGCCAAATCATATCCGTTTTCTCCTCCGATTCCGAAGTAATAGCAATCGGCGCACAAAGACTTGCCCTAATTATGCCGTTTTATGTTTTTTGCTCATTGCAGGATATGACGGCGGGACAGGTGCGCGGTATGGGACGCTCTGTGGAGCCTATGATTATATCTCTGCTCGGCGCGTGTGGCATAAGGCTTTTATGGATATTTATAGCGTTGCCGCGCAACCGTACGTTAATCAATCTTTACTGGGCGTATCCGATTTCGTGGAGCGCGACATTTGCCGCTCTGCTTGTGCTTTACTTCTTTGTTAAGCGCGGACTTTACAAAAGAAAATCAGCCGCGGGAGGATAATAACAAATGAATAAAAGCGATGACTTTCTTAATGCCGAACGTTTTTATGAAGAAAAAAAATTTTTCTGTCTCTTATCAAAAGCAACCAAGCGTGGGCGCGTCCCGTATACAATTTAGGCAGGGTATATTTACGGCTATTTCCCGTCATTTTTGCAAAGAACCTCCGATTTACGTTTTTTCGCCGTATTCTCAAAATCGGTATTATGTTAAACTTTAGGGAGCATTCATTAGGGAGCATTCAATTGTTTTATGAAAAAGAATAATAAATCTTGTTTTTTAAAGGGAATGAGAGACGGCATACCGATTTCGCTGGGATATCTTGCCGTCGCGTTTACCCTCGGAATCGCCGCAAAAAATGCAGGTTTTACGCCGTTTCAGGCTATGCTTACAAGCCTTACCATAAACGCCTCCGCCGGTGAGTTCGCGGGCTTTACTCTTATAGCGTCGGGAGCCGGATATCTTGAAGTCGCGCTCATGGAAATCATAGCGAACGCGAGGTATTTACTGATGTCATGCGCGTTAAGCCAAAAGCTGCCGTCAAATACGTCGGTACTGCACCGTATGCTGATAGGCTTTGACGTAACGGACGAAATCTTCGGAGTCTCTATGGCTGTGGAAGGTGCGCTGAATCCGTTTTATACATACGGAGTAATACTTGTCGCCGCGCCCGGCTGGGCGTTGGGTACGTATCTCGGAGTTCTTATGGGAAATCTTCTTCCCGTAAGAATCGTAAGCGCGCTGAGCGTCGGACTTTACGGAATGTTTCTCGCGGTTATTATACCTCCGGCAAGAAAAAGCAAAATTATAGCCGCGGTTATAGTTATATCAATGGCGGCAAGCTACGCTTTTACGCGTATTCCGCTTATTTCTCAAATACCGGACGGAACAAGGACTATTCTGCTGACGCTTCTGATTTCCGGCGCCGCCGCTCTGCTTTTCCCTGTAAAGGAGGAAAATGCCGATGCATCATAACGTTTATATATATATCGCGGTTATGGCAGGCGTCACATATCTGATAAGAATGCTCCCGCTGACGCTCATACGCAAAGAAATAAAAAACAAATTCATACGCTCGTTTTTATATTATGTTCCGTATGTTACGCTTGCCGTTATGACTTTTCCGTCTATTCTTTCCGCAACGGGCAGCGTATGGTCGGCATGGGCGGCTCTTGCCGTGGGAATAATACTCGCGTGGTTCGGACAAAGTCTGCTTACGGTATCAGTCGCGGCCTGCCTTACGGTATTCGTTTTGGAATTATTCATTGTGTAGGACCGCGCGAAAAGCTTTGCGGTATCGGTAAGAACTTTTGCGGACGCGTTTTAATTTTCCTTTGTTTTTATGTTCTGCACCAATGGCGTATACGTCGAAACACCGTAGTTAGCCGCAAAAATATCGGAAAACGCGGGTTTTGTCAAGATGCGTTATAAAAATATCGGAAAAATATGTTGTAATTTTTGAATACATGATGTATAATAAAATATATATATGTTTTTTTAATATATGTTTTTAAGAGAGGTGACCTTTATGACAGATAAGACCATTAAGTTCAAATTGCAGGGTGACAGAGATTCGCAGATTAAAAAGATGCTCGCCGATGTTTACGAAGCGCTTGCAGAAAAGGGATATAATCCCATAAGCCAGATAGTCGGCTATCTTTTGTCGGAGGATCCGGCTTATATCACAACTCATAACAACGCAAGAAATATTATTCTTAAAATCGACAGATATGAGCTTTTGCAGTCGCTTGTAAAGGATTACCTCGGAATTGATGAAAACCGGAAATGAGAAAGGAAGGTTTATATGGCGGAAAAAAAGGAAAAAAAATTCCTGACATATAAGGGAAAACCGCTCGTTCGCTGCGGCAAAACTATTTATTACGGCAATATGTGCGAACCGTTCGTAATAATGCTTCAGATATGCTCCACAAAAAAAGTAGGCGAGCTTGACGTCGCGAGCAGAGTGACAGTCCAGCTTCTTAACACCGATCCGGATGTAAGACCAAGGGACAAAATAGTTAAAAAGAGCGAAAAACAGGGGCTTTATCAGGCTATGGACATAGCGTCGATATGGCTCGAAAGAGCGTTGGCGCATTAAAAATCTTTACCAAATGGCTCGAAAGAGCGCCGGCGCATTAAAAAGCTTTACCAAATGGCTCGATAGAGCGCCGGCGCATTAAAAAGCTTTACCAAAATTTCTTCCGGCTATTGACTTTTTTTGTGTAAAACTGTATAATATTTCTGTATTTTTCTGTAAAAGAATATCCGTTAAAAAATATGTAGGAAGGAACGGTATCGGGTACGAAAAGCTTATTTTCATAACGTTTTGTGCGGCACCTGTATCGTATGGCGATTTTTATGGGTAAATCAGGTAAAAATTTTGGCAGAAAGCTGACCGCCGTAATACTTTGCATTATGCTTATTTGCGGCGTGACCGCGCCGGCTGTTTCGGCGGCTTACACTCCGGGAACCTCCGTAAACGAGGAGGAAAAGCCGATAGTCAAGAAGCTCTATGACGTTCTCGACGTGGTAATTGATAAGGTCGTAGGCTATATTAATCAGCTTATACCGACCCCGGATTCATGGTTTAAAAAGGCTGATTATAAGTCCGAAGGCTTAATGCCGGGAATGGAAGAATTTCTCGATTCGCCCGCCGAAGGAGCGCACTGGTCAATAGGCTACGGCAGCGCTTCTATACTTATGGGCAATGAGCTTGACGGAAAACATTTTGTAGGCGGCTCTATATCCGTTTCCGATAAGACCGCCACATCTGTTATAGATGACCTTAAAGTAAGAACTATCGCGATGAGCGATAACAGCGGCAGAGGAACGGTAGTTTTTGCCGTTGTCGATTCCTACGGCCTTTCAAGCTCCGAGATAAGAGCCATGCGCGAGGAAATGGCCGATTACTGCGAACAGCACAACATCGTAAGCCTTAATATCTCTGTGCTTCATCAGCACAGCGCGGTAGATACTTTCGGCATGAACGGCAGTATATTTAAAGCTCTTTCAAACCCGTTCAGAACGGAACCCGTAAACGGCGTTAATAAAGAATATAATAAAAATCTTCATAAAAAGGTTGCGGAAACAGTCAAAAAGGCTGTTGAGTCAATGACAAGCGGCAAACTTTATTACGGAACGGCTGATTTTTCCGAATATGTTACCGATAAGCGCGACCCTCAGATGCTTATTACAGATTTTGACCGTTTCCGTTTTGAGCCGGACGACGGTTCCCGTGAGACGTGGTTCACAACGAGCTGTATCCACTGCGTCGGAAACGGCGCGTCGAAAACCGATATCACAGGCGATTATCCGTATTATGCGGAGAAAGCCATAAATGAGAAATACGGCGCAAACTTTATAATGATGCTCACAGCCGAACAGGGTACGACGCAGGACGGCGATTCCGTAAGAACAGAGGGCATGACGACCGCCGAGTATCTTGACGCATACGGAACGGCAATTGCAGACAGATTCGCTTCGATAGATAATGAAACAGAGGTTGAACCGCTTCTTAACATAAAATCGGAAGAAGTCACATATAAAATAAAAAATCAGATACTTGTTTTCGCAGGTAAGATGGGACTTTTCACAAACACCGTAATTAAAGACGGAAAGGGTAACTATGAAATCGCGACCGAAATAGGCTATATGGAGATAGGTGAAAATATCGCGGCGGTACTTGTGCCGGGCGAAGGCGCAGCGGAACTGTTCTACGGCGGTTGCTTGGGAGCGGATAAATCATGGACAGGAGACGAGTGGACTCTCGCTCCCGTTAAGGATTATGTAGGAAATAAAACGCTTATAGTTTTTGGTATAACCAACGACCAGATAGGATATATTATTCCCGATAACGATTATATGGCGCTCATAGAGCCTGCGAATAAAAGCCTTGAACTCGTTTCAACAGGAAATTCCACAGCCTCGTCAATGGTAAAAGACTTTGCGGAACTTATAGAGTCCGTATAAAGACAGAACAGAATATAAAAACGGAGACGGATTTCAAAATCTGTCTCCGTTTCCTTATAAATTGAAGCTATGACTTATCCGAAAACAAAAAAGCTATGAATTTTTTCTGTCGTCCAATTCCTTAAAATGCTTTCTCAGAATAATATTTATATACTGAGAAAGGGAACGGTCGTCATATTCCGCTTCAATCTTCGCACGCTCCAAAATATCGCTGTCAATAGTTATACTTACTCTTTCTTTTAACGGTTTCATGCTATCACCATAATTATTATACTAATAAAAGCGATAAAATATTGACAAATAATATAAAACGACATAAAATAATATATAATACTACACTATATTATAAATACAGAGGCGATAGAAATTGAAAGTAGCTGTCGTAGGTTCAAGAAATCTTGTTATCAGTAATTTTGAAAAATATCTGCCGGAAGGCACAACGGAAATAGTATCGGGAGGCGCTAAAGGAATTGACGCCTGCGCAAAAAAATACGCCGCCGAGAATCATATAAAATTTACGGAATTTCTTCCCGAATATAACAGATATAAAAAAGGCGCGCCGCTGAAGCGTAATTTAAAAATAATAGAATATTCCGATATTGTCATTGCGTTTTGGGACGGAAAATCAAAAGGTACAAAGCACGTAATTGACAATTGCGAAAAAATGGATAAAAAGGTTATTATATTCGATTAAGGCAATACCGCACAATTAGCGGCTGACGCCTTTGCCGCGCATCTGTACCGATATTTTCCGTCATTTTTGCCAAAAGTTCCTTGAAATACGTCAGTATTCCTGCGTCACTTTTGTCAATCTGACGAAAAATCTCATGGCACATCTGCACGACAATAATTATGCGGTATTGCCTTAAAGCAACGCCGCGTAATTGTCAATTGTACATTGTCAATTGTCAATTGTCAATTAATCAGTAATTTTATTAAGTTTTTTTCGTAAAACTATGGATTTTTTTTACAATGTCTGTTATAATAACCTGTGGTAAAGTATACCTTCATGCGGAGATTTATCTCCCAAACACCGTTTTAATCTAAAAAGAATATGAATTTGGAGGAAATTCAATGAGCAAAAAGTATGTTTATTTATTCTCCGAAGGCAACGCTCAGATGCGTGAGCTTCTCGGCGGTAAGGGCGCTAACCTTGCCGAAATGACCAAAATCGGGCTTCCCGTTCCTCAGGGCTTCACCATTTCAACCGAAGCCTGCACTCAGTACTATGAGGACGGCAGAAAAATCAACGATGAAATCCAGGCCGAAATAATGGAATACATCACCAAAATGGAGGAAATCACCGGCAAAAAATTCGGCGATACAGAAAATCCTCTGCTTGTTTCCGTTCGTTCCGGCGCAAGAGCTTCAATGCCCGGCATGATGGATACTATCCTTAACCTCGGTCTTAACGAGCAGGTCGTTAATGTTATCGCGGCGAAGTCCGGCAATCCTCGCTGGGCTTGGGACTGCTACAGACGTTTTATTCAGATGTTCTCCGACGTTGTTATGGAAGTCGGCAAGAAATATTTTGAAAAACTCATAGATGAAATGAAGGCAAAGAAGGGCGTTGAATACGACGTTGACCTTACAGCTGACGATCTCCACGAGCTTGCCGACCAGTTCAAGGCCGAATATAAGAAGCAGCTCGGCAAGGACTTCCCGGACGACCCGAAGGAACAGCTTTTCGAGGCTATCAAGGCTGTTTTCCGTTCTTGGGACAATCCGAGAGCCAACGTTTACCGTATGGACCACGATATTCCCTATTCATGGGGTACAGCCGTTAACGTTCAGATGATGGCGTTCGGCAACATGGGCGATACATCGGGTACAGGCGTTGCGTTCACACGTAACCCCGCTACAGGCGAAAAAGGTCTTATGGGCGAATTTCTTATGAACGCTCAGGGCGAGGACGTTGTCGCCGGTGTCCGTACTCCCATGCCCATTTCAAAAATGCAGGAGGTTCTTCCCGAAGTTTACGAGCAGTTCCTCGGTATATGCAATACTCTTGAAAATCACTACAGAGATATGCAGGATATGGAGTTCACAATCGAAGACAAGAAACTCTATATGCTCCAGACCCGTAACGGCAAGCGTACAGCCGCCGCCGCTATCAAAATTGCGTGCGACCTTATTGACGAGGGCATGATTACGGAAGAAGAAGCTCTTATGCAGATTGACGCGAAGAGCCTTGATATGCTTCTTCACCCGACGTTCGACCCAAAGGCTCTCAAAGAGGCGGACAAGAACAATGTAGTCGGAAAGGGTATCGCCGCTTCTCCCGGCGCGGCCGCAGGCAAGATTGTATTTACAGCGGAGGACGCAGTTATTGAGGGCAAAAAGGGCGAAAAGGTTGTTCTTGTAAGACTTGAAACTTCTCCCGAGGATATCGAGGGAATGAAGTACGCTCAGGGTATCCTTACCGTACGCGGCGGCCAGACTTCTCACGCGGCTGTTGTTGCCAGAGGCATGGGTACTTGCTGTGTTTCGGGCTGCGGCGACATTAAGATGGACGAGGAAAACAAGCAGTTCACTCTCGCAGGCAAGGTATTCAAAGAGGGCGACGGACTTTCACTCGACGGTTCAACAGGCAAGATTTACGACTGCATTATCCCGACAGTTCCCGCCGACCCCAACAGCGGTTACTTCGGCAGAATCATGGAGCTTGCCGATAAATATAAGAAGCTCGGCGTAAGAACTAACGCCGACACTCCCGAAGACGCGAAACAGGCCGCGGCTTTCGGCGCGCAGGGCATCGGTCTTTGCCGTACAGAGCATATGTTCTTTGACCCCGCAAGAATCGGCGCTTTCAGAGAAATGATTTGCTCCGAAACGGTTCAGGAGAGAGAAGCAGCTCTCGCTAAAATCGAACCCATGCAGCAGGCCGATTTCGAGGGACTTTTCGAAGCTCTCGGCGGCTATCCCGTAACTATCCGTTTCCTTGATCCTCCCCTTCATGAATTCGTTCCCACCGAGGAAGCCGACATCAAGGCTCTCGCGGAAGCTCAGGGCAAGACTGTTGAATATATCAAACAGGTTATTTCAGACCTCCACGAGTTCAACCCCATGATGGGTCACCGTGGCTGCCGTCTTACCGTAACTTATCCCGAAATCGCAGCGATGCAGACGAAAGCCGTTATTAAGGCCGCTATCGCGGTTAAGGCAAGACACGCAGACTGGAACATCGTTCCCGAAATCATGATTCCTCTTGTAGGCGAAATAAAAGAGCTTAAATTCGTTAAGGACATCGTTGTTAAAACTGCGGACGCCGAAATCGCGGCGGCAGGCGTTGAGCTTAAATACGAAGTAGGCACAATGATTGAAATTCCGAGAGCCGCTCTTACTGCGGACGAGATAGCTACAGAGGCCGAGTTCTTCTGCTTCGGCACGAATGACCTTACTCAGATGACATTCGGATTCAGCCGTGACGACGCGGGCAAGTTCCTTCCCGCATACTACCAGAACAAGATTTACGAGTCCGACCCGTTCGCACGTCTTGACACGACAGGCGTTGGCAAGCTTATGGATATGGCTGTTGTGCTCGGCAAAAAGGTTCGTCCCGAATTGCACTGCGGCATCTGCGGCGAACATGGCGGCGATCCCTCGTCAATCGAATTCTGCCACAACATCGGTCTTGACTACGTTTCCTGCTCACCCTACAGAGTACCTATCGCAAGACTTGCGGCGGCACAGGCGGCTATTAAGAGCAAATAACATTTTTCATTCCTTTATAAAGCGTATCGTTAGAAATAATGATACGCTTTTGATTATTGGAAAAACTATAATGCTATAATAATATTATGAAAGGACGGCGGCAAGAATGACAAAATCAGACAATCTTGAACTTACAACGGAGTGGGACAAAACTTTTTCGAAAAGCGAAAGGGTAAATCACCGCAAAGTGACGTTCCGCAACCGTTACGGCATTACGCTGGCGGCGGATTTGTACGAACCAAAGGAAATATGCGAAAAAACGGCGGCAATTGCGGTGTGCGGTCCGTTTGGAGCGGTAAAAGAACAATCGTCGGGACTTTATGCGCAGACTATGGCGGAGAGAGGATTTATCGCTATGGCTTTCGACCCCTCTTTTACCGGCGAAAGCGGCGGAACTCCGAGATATATGGCCTCACCCGATATCAATACGGAGGATTTTCAGGCGGCTGTGGATTTTCTTTCTGTTTATGAAAACGCGGACGCCGAAAAGATAGGAATAATAGGCATATGCGGCTGGGGCGGCATGGCTCTGAACACGGCGGCCCTCGATACGAGAATAAAAGCGACGGTTACCTCCACAATGTACGACATGAGCCGAGTGAACGCAAACGGCTACTTTGACGCTCAAAACAGCTCCAACGCAAGATATGAAGCGCGCAAAGCTCTGAACGAACAGCGAATCAAAGATTTTAAGAGCGGAGAATATGAACTCGGAGGCGGCGTAGTAAGTCCTCTGCCCGATGACGCGCCGTTTTTTGTAAAAGATTATTACGATTATTATAAAACGCCGAGAGGCTATCATGTGCGTTCGCTCAATTCAAACGGAGGCTGGAACAAAATCGGCTGTATGTCGTTTTTAAATCAGCCCATACTTTGCTACAGCAATGAAATACGCAGCGCCGTTCTTATGATTCACGGAGAAAAGGCTCATTCATGCTATTTCAGCAAGGACGCTTTCGCGGCAATGGTAAAGGATAATCCTTACGCCGATAATAAGGAATTGATGATTATTCCGAACGCGGTTCACACAGACCTTTATGATGATAAAAATATAATTCCCTTTGATAAAATTGAAGAGTTTTTTAAGAAAAATCTTGGGAAGCTCTAATCTGATGTATAAAGGCAATACCGATTAAATCGGTAGCTCTCTTGTGTAATTCCGATAACCGCGCTCCGATACTTTATAGCTGAAAATTCAAAAAACTTGTTGCAAAGAGTATAAAAGTTTCGGTCAAGCCTTTACAAAGGCTTGCAGGGGTCACGGGGACAGCGTCACCGTGTCGCGCTCCGCAGAGCGCGAAATCTCCTTTTGCCTTAAAAAACGCAGGAGGGGAGAAAAAACAGTCCTGTGTGACTGTTTTTTCGTGGGGAACCCACGTATGGGGTTCCCCATAGTTTTCTTTGACAAAAAACTACTTTTTCGACAGACTGACCGCTCAGGGAAAATTTTTCCCCGAGCGGTTCTGTTTTTTGTACTGAATAAATCGGAGATTCCTCAAAGCGGTTTCTCATCATATCATATCGCGTCGCAGTTTTCAAAAGCGGCGGCGATGTCCTGCGCGTTTCCGGCGGCGAGAAGAAAACTATAGTTTATCGGCTTGAAGCTCTCAAAACGTATATCCTTTACAGGCGCTATATACGACGCGGGATTGCCCTTTGACGGGTCGCTGCCGAGTGAGCTTTCTTTATCGCGGAGAAAAACGCCCGCTTTCAAAGTTGTCGTACCGGGAGCGTAAATACCCGCGCCAAAGCCGTTTTCACCGCTGAAAAATCCTCCGACAGACGCGTCCGAATCGTACACCTGTTCCGGATGGTCTCCCCAGAACGCCAAATTATTTTCGTATACAAAGCCGCCGTCATTCAGATAGGCAAAGCTGTTAAGCGGCTCTATAAAGTATACGGCGGGCATTTCCTGAGTCGCTTTTCTCGCCGCGTAACCCGAAAAATCGGTAAACGAACAGTCACACTTAACCACGTCATTGATAAGCGTGTAGGTTGCCTCCATATACGAGCTTGTTATATCGTCCGCGGACTTTGCCCAGTCCATCGGACGGCATTTTACATATATGCTTTCGTCGGTAACTCTGTAATCTATAATCCTTGAACGGCTGCCGGCGAGATTTCCTCCCTGTACGGGATTATAAGGCCATTTTGTTCCGTTGTAATCGCCGCAGACGTAGCCGTCGTTTTTGCCGTTTGTTCCGTAATATGACTGCTGAATATAACGTCCCGAATCATAGCGGTTGATAAGGTTTACATGGGAAGTCAAAAGCTCGCCGCCGTATTTTGCTTTTGCGTCTTTATCCACCTTTACGGTACCGTCAGCGAGCTTTACAGCCTGCACATTATCCGCAAGATACTCCATGTAACCGAGCGCACCGCCGTAAATCATTGAAACGCCTATTTTATAGCTGTCGTTTTCAATATAAATTTCGTCCGACGGCTGATTTCTGTTGAATACCGAGAAGCCGAGCAGTTTTAATTCCGCCGTACCGTCGTTCAGGTTTGTAAATTTAAGCGAGGTTATATTCTTTCCCTTTTCATATTCTTCGGTATAAGAATAAAACGTCTTTGCAGATGTCGTTTTTTCAAGAAAGAAAACCTCGGTATGAGATTTTGTCCCCTCGGAATATTTCATTTCACATTTTAAGTCGTTCGTGCTCTCGTACGTAATTCCGTAATATGTAAAGCCCTTTGCCTTAGCTTTAAGAGTAAGCGTCGCGGCGGTATCAAAGCGGTATACCGGACTTTTTCCGCCCGGCACTGTTTCGCAGTCCGCTTCCGCGTCGATTTCCTTGCCCATGAACATTACCGTCTTGCCGTTCCATGAGGACGCGGATAACGTTTTGACGCCGAAATCCTCCGTAGGCGTAAGATACCCGAAAATCGAGAGAAAAAATGTGATTATTGCCGTAAAAATAGCCGTAATTCTTTGCATTTACAAACACTCCTTCTTTAATGCATACCGCATTATAAAATTAATTATTGTTCAAAATTTTTGACGACGGAATATCATATTGCGCCATAAGTTCGATATTATCTGAAAAATCAGGCATATGAATAACGATTGCGCGTATCTTTGTTTCCTCGGGAGCATACGTGCAAGCGGCTGCCCATAGCATTTCAATTCTGTACGTTTGCCCGTCGGCCGTTAAATATAAATTTACAATGCTCGCTGAAAATGTGTGCATATCACCATAAAAAGGGGTTTCGGGTATTTTCCATGTCACTTCTGTAAATTCACCGTCAACCTTGTCAAACATTTCTTGGATTATTTCGGGCAGATTTTCCGTTTCCTCCTTTATATCATCACAAAGCATACCTTCAAGCGCGTCAACATCTTTTTCGCTGAAAGCCGCAGCGATTTTCGGAGCCCATAGGTTAAAGTCATTCTCCTGCATCTGCCGACTGTAAGTAACGTACGTAGGCGAAATAATCATCAAAATAGAAAAATAAACGGATAAAATTTTTTCAATTATTAAAACAATAAAATTCATAATTATCCCCTTTCACAATAATAAAATCCATATTTATCCTCATTTTTTGTTAGATTTACTTATACCATAGCAAACACTCCGTTCAAAATAATATATAATTGTCCGTCGTCGGTAAAACAACGCCCTTATAAAAATTCATGAATTATATACAAATATGATACAACTTTTTGACATAAAATGCAATATAATCAAATAATTTGTAATAATTTTTAAGGCAATACCGCATAATTATTGTCGTGCAGATGTACCGTGAGATTTTTCGTCAGATTGCCAAAAGTGAAGAAGGAATACTGACGTATTGGGGGAGCTTTTGGCAAAAATGACGGGAAATCTCGGTGCAGATGCGCGGCAAAGGCGGTAGCCGTTAATTGTGCGGTGTTGCCTTAAGCTCGCTTTCCGACAGACCGAACCGGCTAAATTACGTCAATAACAATATAACGCAAATGTCCGTTGCAATCAATACAAAATCGGTTGCGCAACGTAATGTTGCGAAAAAACAGCCCCGATAGGCTGTTTTTAGCTCAGTTTTTAGCTCAGCTTTTTTCTCAGCTCCTGCAAAATCGCCTTTTCACGCCTTGAAACCTGAACCTGCGTCATGCCTAATTTTTGAGCTGTTACCGTTTGCGTAAGTCCCGAAAAATATCGAAATTCAACTATTTTTTTATCGCGCTCGGGAAGGTCTTCAACGGCGGCTTTAAGCGCTATGCTGTCCCCCATTTCCTCGGTAGTGTCCCCGACTGTTAAATCAAGCTCGGATATTTCTCCTCCATCGTCGTCAACGGTAAGAGAAAAAACAGGCAGAGACGCGCACAAAAGCTGCGACGTTTCATAAAAGCAGTAGCCCGATTCCTCCGACAGCTCGCTTATTGTAGGTTCCCGTCCGAGCTTTGACATAAGCTCTTCCCGAAGCTTTAAAAGATTTCTCGCTTTTTCTTTATCGCTTCTGCTTACCTTTACCGCTCCGCCGTCGCGGAAAATCCTTTTAATTTCGCCTATTATAGCAGGAACGGCATAGGTCGAAAACATAAAACCTCTCGTTTCGTCAAAGCCCTCCGCTGCTTTCATAAGTCCTATGCAGCCCGACTGCACAAGGTCCTCAAACTCGACTCCCCTCCCTTTGAATCTGTTTGCGCAAGCATATACAAGCCCCAGATTTTCCGAAACAAGTCTGTTTCTTTCATCTTTGTCACGAATCATCGTCACACTTTCCCCGAATCTTTTTATAAATTGTAACCGTGGTTCCCCTGCCCTCTTTTGAATAAACCCTAAGCTTGTCCGAAAAGCACTCCATAACGGAAAATCCCAGACCGCTGCGGTCGTCGCCGCCTGTGGTAAACAGCGGTTCCCTTGCCTTTTTCACGTCTTGGATACCTATTCCGTTGTCTCTTATTTTTACTATTACGGTGCTGTCGTCCGTTACGGAAACGGTTATGTAAATTTTTCCCTTTTTTGCCCTGTACGCGTGGACTATGCAGTTTGTAACGGCCTCGCTTACCGCTGTTTTTATATCCGAGATTTCCTCAACCGTAGGGTCGAGCTGTGAAGCGAAGGACGCGACCGCGACCCTGCAATACGCTTCGTTTACGGATTTCGCATCGACAGTCAATTTTATCTCATTAACGGTTTTCATCTTTATCAATCCTTTTCAAATTCAATTATTTTGCCGAGTCCCGACATTTTCATGATTTTTTCAACGCTTGACGGCATTTCGCACACGCTTACGGCACAGCCGTAGACGGACGCCGTCTTATATCTGCCCATTACAAGACCTACGCCGGAGGAATCCATAAAATGCACGTTTTTAAAATCAAGTCTGAGTTTTCCCGGCATAAGCCGCTGCATTTCCGAATCTATAGTTTCCCTTATACTTTTGGCGGTGTGGTGGTCTATATCGCCGTTCAGATACGCCGTAAGCGTATCCTTGTCCTTTTTAAACAAAACCTGCATAGATTTCCCTCCGATACAACAAAAAAAGCAGTCTGCATATATAATACAGCCTGCTTTGTAAAAAATATGTCTTAATGTGCGGTTTTAAATATTTATTCTTCCGCTTTTGCTTTCTTCATATTGCACGCTCTGATTTTTTCACGCGTGCTTTCGGAAAATTTATGCTCTCTTTTATATGTTACAAGCCCGTTCTGCTCCTGCTCGACGTCTGTAAGCTGAGTATAGCACATTCCCATGCAGCCGCTTCCGAGTATCGCCTCCGTATCGGAAATATAATGCGCGGCAAAATCCTCCTCGCTGTTCTCCTTAACGTAGCCCCAGCTTACGGAATCGTCGTTTTTAAAGGAAATCCCGCCGTACTCCGAAAGAAAAATCGGAAGTCCGTTTAAATCGCGCTTTGTAAGGAACCCGGCGTTTTCCAGCTTATTAAGCACAAAGATCTTTTTATCCTCTTTTGTACCGTTTTTATGGTCGTGTACATGAGCCGTTATTTCCTCGGCCGTATGCGAATAATCGTGATAATCGTCTATATCGGTAACGTAATGGAATCCGCCGCTCGAGCCGATAAACGGTCTTAACGAATCGTATTTCTTCGTCTCGGAATAAATGACTCTCTGACAGTACGAATCGCAGTAATTTTCGTTTTCCCAAGTTTCGTTAAGAGGGCACCAGCCTATAATCGAGGGATGATTATAGTCTCTTACAAGCGTTTCTTTCCACTCCGAAACAAAGTTTTTGAGAGCTTTTGGATTTTTCTTTGAATCAAGACGGCAGCCCCAGTTGGGAAATTCTCCCCATACAAGATAGCCTTTCATATCCGCGATATACAAATACTGCTCCTCGAATACCTTCTGATGCGGTCTTGCGCCGTTAAAGCCGAAATCTATGGCAATATCTATATCGTTTTCAATGTCTTTAACGTCGGGGAATGTGTAAATTCCGTCCGGGTGGAAGCCCTGATCGAGTATCTGCCTTAGAAAAACAGATTTGCCGTTGAGCAGGAATTTTCCGTCTTTAAGCTCGATTTTTCTGAAGCCCGTATAAGTTTTAACGTTATCTACAGCTTCGCCGTCCTTTTTAACAGTGAGAACAATATCGTAAATTTCGGGCGACAGCACGTTCCAGAGCTTAATTTCGCCGTCCGCTTTCACGTCGAACGAAAATACTCCCTTTTTTACATTTCCCTCCGCGCACGATACCTTTTCATTTCCATAGTATATTTCAGCCGATACAACGGCGTTATCGCCGTTTTCAACGCGCCCCGATATATTTATCGTTTTTGTTTCGGGATCGGCCGTTATTTTTCTTTCGGAAATATAAGTCCGCGATACAAACTCAAGCCAAACCGTCTGCCATATACCCGTAGTTCTCGTATACGAGCAGCCGTAGCTTTCGAGACATTTTGACTGCTTGCCCGAGGGATATGTAATATCCTTTGTGTTGTCGAGAGCGTTTACAACTACTGTGTTTTCACCCTCAAACAGATAATCGGTTATATCGAATGAAAAAGAAACATATCCGCCCCTGTGCGTTCCCGCTTTTTTGCCGTTTACATACAGAACGGTCTCATAATCGACCGCGCCGAAGTGTATTAACACTCTGCCCGACAATTGCTCGGACGTAACGTCGAAACTTCTCCTGTACCATACGGAACTCATAAAGTCCTTGTGTTCAATGCCGGAAAGTTTGCTTTCCGGGCAGAAAGGCACTTCTATTTTCATATCGTAGGATATTCCGTTTTCAAGGTAATTTTTCTTGCAGTCGATTTCAAAATCCCACAGTCCGTTAAGATTGAGCCAGTTATCCCTGACAAATGACGGTCTCGGATATTCGGGTCTGAACATAAAAATCTCTCCTATTTATTTTTGGCTATACCGCGTAATAACGAATTCATCATCTTTTTGCGGGTTCAGTTAAGGCAACACCGCACAATTAGCGGCTGCCGCCTTTGCCGCGCATCTGTACCGATATTTTCCGTCATTTTTGCCAAGAGCTCCTTGAAATACGCCAGTATTCCTGCGTCACTTTTGTCAATCTGACGAAAAATCTCATGGCACATCTGCACGACAATAATTATGCGGTATTGCCTTAAAAGAATCTATCTTTGCGGCTACCCTTAAAATTTTTCTCGCGTCGGACGCGTTAATTACTTCGTCATGAATAACGTCCGCGCAAATCAACTGGATTTCGGTCGCGTTATGGAGCTTCGCCGATATTCTCAAGGCAATTCTCGCGTCCGCCGCGGAAATATTCCCATCGCCGTCCAAATCGCCCATAATATACTTGTCGTGCGTCGGAGCTTCGGCAGTCGTTGGCTGCTCCGAGACGCTTTGAGTTGTGGCGGCGTCGTCTTTTGTAGTGTATTCGGGAGTCTCCGAAGTCGGTTCAACAGGAGCATTTGTTGTAGGTTCATCGGGAGCTTTTGTTGTTGGTTCAACGGGAGCATTTGTCGTGGTTTCCGATTGAGTATCGGCTGTAGTTGTTTCGGTCAAGGTACTCGTTTCGTCCTTCGCGGTGGTTCCCTGCGAGGAGGGAACGGTGACAGGTTCGGGCGGGTTTTCGTAAATATCGGGTACTTTACCGTCCTCCGAAATAATAAGGTCAGCCGTAATGACCTGTTTATCAGACAGCTTTACATAAAAACGATACATTCCCAAATCGAAATCGGAAAGGGACAATTCAAACACATTGCCTCCTCTGAGATAACCGCTAAATGTATTGCTCACGGTAATTCCGGTAATTCTTACTCCCCTGTCGGCATACACGGTCAAATAAGCTTTTCCCGTACCGAGAACATATGCTTTTTTATCAAACTCCGCTCTCGCGGTGCTGTTTTTCGTTGGGATATAGTTGAGGCACACATCGCATACGCCGTCGCCGTTTGTATCCTTGTGGCCTGTAGAGGGAACCGCTTCTTTATACTCATAATCACAAAACAGACACGAATATTGCACAATTCCGTTAATATCACACGTTGTATAGAGGATATCCTTTGATTCACACGGATGATAACATTTCTCAATCTTTATTTTTTCGGGATTATTTATATCAAGAGAGAAAAATGCCGGAGCGGATTTCTTTGTAACGTACCACATCACCTTTTCGCCGCAGAGAATCGGTTCGCAGTCGGAAAGCGCCGCGTCCGATGTATAAATGTCCGAAAGCTTATTGCCGTTTTCGTCTGTAAACACATAAGAAACCGTATTATTAAAACTTCCCGAAACCATATTATTCCACATTACAAGATATTTTGAATCGTTTATCGCTATTATATAAGGGGTATCCGCGCTTTGAGCGTCCGTTTTCCTATAATTTGTCAGCATAACGGTTTTAACGGCGCCGTCATTAAAGCTTTTCTTTGGTACTGCCGTAACATAGACGTTCCTCGGAAGCGAGGAGGGGTCGCTCGCGGACTGGTCCGCGCTGCTGAAAGCCGTAAGATAATTGTTATCGGTAACGGCGATTCCGCCCATAGACACATAGGTGTCGTTATCGCCGTTCACGCCCGAAATGCGGAAAACCTCTGCCTTTTCGGGAAAGTTAAGCTCGCTGCCGCCCGCCTGATTATTATATCTGAACATAACTATACTTCTGGGCAGGGAATCGCCGTGGTCTGCCGTTATTATGCTGTTTGTGTCCTCGTCAAAAGCGATAAACTGATTAAAGGAATGGCTGACATATCCTGTGCTGTTATTCATTATTTCACAGTTATTGTCCGTAACGGACATATTTCTTGTATCAAGAACTATAAGCATATTTGCCTGATGATGCTTTCCGTCATGCGTCATAAACATCTCATGCGCGGTGTATATATACAGGTAATCACCTTTTTCGGTAAATCTTACCGCGCTTACGTCAAAGGGCATATAAGTGTTTGCGCCGTATATGCTTGCGGAATCAATTTTTTCCCATGATTTTGAATATCTGGTTATCCTTATAACCTCGAGCTTGGGGTCGTCGCTTTCATTGTTCTGTCCCGTAACGACGTAATTATAATTTTCACCGAAATGTATACCGCCGTAAACAGGCAGTTCCGTCTTAATTTTCACGGACGATAAAAGATTGAAAGAAGAATTATACCGTTCACAGTAAACCGAACCGTCAACATATTCGGTCCTCAAATACGTTCCGTCCGGCATAGCGTTAAAGTAAGATTTTACCGTACTGCCGAATCTTCCGTAATAATATGTGTTGCCGTAAATATTATCTGAACGGACAATATCCGGCGCAGAGGAATCCTCAGCCGAGGTATACGCGCAGAAACAGGTGAAAACAATTAATACGGAAAGTAAAAAAGCTGTAATTTTCTTTGAATACTTCATAAATTTGCCTCCGTCGGGTATCAATCAGGTAAAAACATTATCACATAAAAAAATCAAATTGTCAATCATATTTATATATAAAACATAAAAACTGAGTTCCGATTAAACACGGTTAAGAAAAATGAGTATAAAAACCGAACTCGGCTGCCGATAACCGTGCCGCCGCGTCAAAAAACGTCAATATTATGCAGAATCTTTTTACAAAACTGGGGAACACTTTTTAAAGAATCATAAAAAATACAAAACGTAAAATTTGAAAGGATAAAAAAACTATGATAGAACAGGATACTGTAAGACTGCTGAGAGAATGCGATGCAGGAGTAAAAATGGGCGTGGCCTCAATAGACGACGTTTTAAATTATGTAAAAAACGAGGAGTTTAAAAAATATCTCTCGGACTGCCGGAACGAGCATGAAAAGCTGAACACGGAGATTCAGGAGCTATTGATAAAATATCACGACGACGGAAAGAACCCGAATCCCGTTGCGAAAAGTATGTCCTGGATGAAAACGAATGTTAAGCTCGCTGTTAACGAATCCGATGAAACCATAGCCGATTTGATGACCGACGGCTGCAACATGGGCGTAAAATCGCTGAACAAATATCTTAACAAATATGAGGCGGCCGACGAGGTGTCAAAAGATATAACAAAGCGTCTTATAAATCTTGAAGAAAAATTAGCTATAGATATAAGGCAGTTTTTGTAAAACAACAAAAGCGGGATTATTATAAAGGATTACGCGCTTTATCACGCGTAATCCTTCCGTATTAAGCACAATTGTCGGCGGTTAAATTTTAGAAACCGAAATTATAACTTTTTCACCGTTGATGTCCCATTCCTTGCCGTCCGGGGCGGAGTCTGAAATGCTGTCCGAAAGAACCACGGAGGAAATCGCGGCTTCATTTTTCTTGGCTATGGAGTATATCTTTTCGTTTCCCGAAAGAGAAACGCTGATTCTGTCGGTAACGTTAAAGCCCGAATCCTTGCGCATAGTCTGTATCTTGCTTATAAGCTCTTTTACAAAGCCTTCCTCAATAAGCTCGTCGGTAAGCTCCGTATCGAGAGCTACTGTAACGCCTTTGTCGGAAACGGTGAACACGCCCTCTTTCTGCTTTGTGTCGATAAGAACGTCGTCCGCCGAAAGCTCTATCGCTCCGTCGGAAAGCTCAAGAATCAATTTTCCGTCTTTGTCAAGCGTCTGTTTTGCCGACGACGGGAGCGACGCGAGGGCGGTCCTTATTTCACCGAGCTTCTTACCGTATTTCGGACCGAGCGTTTTAAGCTGCGGCTTAAAGGTATACGATACAAAGGATTCGGCGTCGGAATCGAAATCGACCTTTTTTACGTTAAGCTCGTCTTTTATTATATCTACATAAAAATCGGGGAGCTTTTTATCGCATTGGACGTACATAGTGTTAAGCGGCTGACGGTTCTTGACGTTCGAGCCGTTTCTCGCCGCTCTGCCGAGTACGACAATATCAACGACCTCGTCCATATCGCTTTCTAACTTTTTGTCGATAAATTTTTCATCGGCTTTCGGGAAATCGCACAGATGAACGCTTTCGGGCGCGGATTTATCAACGCTGCGCACCAAATTAAGATAAATGGATTCCGCCATAAACGGTATCATGGGAGCGGCCGCCTTGGCTGTCGTTACAAGAGCCGTATAGAGCGTCATATAAGCCGCGGCTTTATCGTCCGTCATACCCTGTACCCAGTAACGCTCGCGTCCTCTGCGGACGTACCAGTTGCTCATTTCGTCAACAAAGCTCTGGAGAGCCTTCGCCGCCTCCGGTATACGGTAATTTTCAAGGTTTTCATCGACCGCTTTCACCATTGAATTGAGTTTCGAGAGCAGCCATTTATCCATTACGTTGAGCTTGCAGCCGTTTATCTCGTATTTTGTCGGGTCAAACTCGTCAATATTGGCATAGAGAACATAGAAAGCGTATGTGTTCCAAAGCGTACCCATGAACTTCCGCTGTCCCTCCGTTACGGCTTTATCATGGAAACGGTTGGGGAGCCATGGCGCGGAGTTTGTATAGAAATACCATCTTATCGCGTCCGCTCCGAGCGTTTCAAGAGCATTAAACGGGTCTACCGCATTGCCCTTTGATTTGCTCATCTTCTGCCCGTCCTTGTCCTGAACGTGTCCGAGGACTATTACATTTTTATACGGCGCTTTATTGAAAATAAGCGTCGATATCGCGAGAAGCGAATAGAACCAGCCTCGTGTCTGATCGACGGCTTCCGAAATAAAATCGGCGGGGAACTGCGATTCAAACAGTTCCTTATTCTCAAACGGATAGTGATGCTGAGCAAACGGCATTGAGCCGCTGTCGAACCAGCAGTCTATAACCTCGGGGACTCGCTTCATCTGCTTGCCGCACTTGGGACATTTTATTGTAACAGCGTCTATATACGGTCTGTGAAGCTCGATATCATCGGGACAGTTGCCGCTCATTTTTTTAAGCTCCTCGATAGAGCCTATCGAATGTCTTTCTCCGCACTCACATTCCCAAATGTTGAGCGGCGTACCCCAGTACCTGTTACGGCTTATGCCCCAGTCCTGAACATTCTCGAGCCAATCGCCGAATCTGCCCTTTCCAATGCTCTCGGGAATCCAGTTTACGGTGTTATTGTTCCTTATAAGGTCGTCGCGAACGGCGGTCATTTTGATGAACCACGATTCTCTCGCGTAATATATAAGCGGAGTTGAGCATCTCCAGCAATGGGGATAATCATGCTCAAATTTGGGAGCGTCAAACAGCATACCCATTTTATCGAGGTCAACAAGCACCATCGGATCGGCTTTTTTGACGAATATGCCCGCGTAAGGCGTTTCCTCCGTGAGATTGCCCTTTCCGTCCACAAATTGAACGAAAGGTAAATCGTATCTTTTGCCTACTCTCGCGTCGTCCTCGCCGAACGCAGGAGCGCAGTGGACTATACCTGTGCCGTCGGTCATCGTAACGTAGCTGTCGCACATAACGAAGAACGCTTTTTTATGCTGTTTGTCGCATACCGGCTTTATAAAATCGAACAGCGGTTCATATTCTTTATATTCAAGGCTCTGCCCCGGGAAACTTTCAAGAATTTCATAAGCGGGAGTATCCTCCGTTCCGAGCTTTCCGAGAACCTTATCGAGAAGCGCCTCCGCCATATAGTAGGTGTATCCGTCCGCCGCCTTTACCTTGCAGTAGACGTCCTTTGGGTTTACGCACAGCGCGACGTTCGAGGGCAAAGTCCACGGAGTTGTGGTCCATGCGAGGAAATAAGCGTCCTCGTCCTTTACCTTGAAGCGAACTACCGCCGAACGCTCTTTGACGAGCTTGTAGCCCTGCGCGACCTCGTGCGACGAAAGAGGAGTGCCGCATCTTGGGCAGTAAGGCACTATCTTAAAGCCCTTGTAAAGCAGGCCTTTATCGTAAATCTGCTTTAAAGCCCACCATTCGGATTCGATAAAATCATTGTGATAGGTAACGTAAGGGTCGTCCATATCCGCCCAGAAGCCTACGGTGCGTGAGAAATCCTCCCACATTCCCTTATATTTCCATACGCTCTCCTTACAGTGCTTTATGAACGGCTCAAGACCGTATTCCTCAATTTGCTCCTTGCCGTCAAGACCGAGCATTTTTTCAACTTCAAGCTCCACGGGCAGACCGTGAGTATCCCAGCCCGCTTTTCTCGGAACCATACAGCCTTTCATTGTGCGGTAACGCGGAATCATATCCTTTATTACACGCGTCAGGACATGGCCGATATGCGGCTTGCCGTTTGCCGTGGGAGGGCCGTCATAGAAAACATAAGGAGTTCCGTGTTCCTTATCCTTTATGCTTTTTTCAAAGATTTTTTCATCGCGCCAGAATTTTTCAATTTTCTTTTCCTGCCCGACGAAATCCACGTTTGGTGAGATAGGTTCATACATTTTGTATTTCTCCTTTAAAAAAAATAAAGCCCTTGCCCCGTAAACAGGACAAAGACCGATACTTTGCTAAACCACCTGAATTACTCCATACTGTCATATGTGACCGCTGTAACGGGCGGCTGCCGTAGAAGCTTAATTTCTCAAAGTTCAACGGATTGTACCGTATTTTACATAAGATTTCGGCGCTCGGCTCCGAAGTGATATTTATTTCCCGCCGTATTGCCCGTCTTTCACCGTCACGGACTCGCTGAAAATCGTGAAAGGAAACTACTGTCTTCATCTCAGCCTTTAAAATATTATAATGATTTTATCATAACTTTTTTATAAATGCAATAGTTAATTTACATAAACTTAAAACGAATTGACAATGTACAATTGACAATTGACAATTAATAATTTTCAATAAAAACGAACTTCCGAGATTGACAGAGAGTGTTGGCGGTAACCTCTGTTTGTTCATTGTAAAATAACAATTTACATTAAGGCAACACCGCACAATTAACGGCTACCGCCTTTGCCGCGCATCTGTACCGATATTTTCCGTCATTTTTGCCAAAAGCTCCTTGAAATACGTCAGTATTCCTGCGTCACTTTTGTCAATCTGACGAAAAATTTCACGGCACATCTGCACGACAATAATTATGCGGTATTGCCTTAAAAAATATTTTCGTGTTGATGGAATATGCTGTAAAAATCAATAATTGTCAATTGTACATTGTCAATTGTCAATTGATAAACATTACACGATTTTCCTGTCGGGGTCTTTAAATTCGGCAAGGCGGTTGTTGTATGCCTGAATAGAAACCTCCTCAAACGGAAGCTCTATGTTTTTCCCCGAGATTTCAGACAGCCAATACTTTGTAAACGGAGGATTCAAAATAAGGAAAGGTCCTATGAGATAAGTCGCGATAAGATTATTGCGCTTGAAGCCCTCCCATTTACAGTCGGGATTAAGCCCCGAGCCCCTTGTAACGTCGAAAAACTTTTCGTTTTCCGATTCAGGGTAAGCAAGCCCGAACTGGCTCTTAAATCCCACGATTTCCATATTTTTATATACTCCGAGCGTCATACCGTTAAAACGGCTGAGCATTTTGCGCTCTACGTAAAAATCAAAAAGACCGAGACATTCTGTTTTTTCACCCGAATCGGTTATATATTTCCCGAGAATATCGCAGGCGTTCGATGTGAAAAGAATGTGTACTCCCCGCTCCGTAAGCTCGTTCAGTCTTTCGGCATAAGGCAAAAGGGCGTTTATCGCTCTCGCCTGATTGCTTTCCGACATCGCGCCCATATATATTAAATCAGGAACGTTATCGGCGAAAAAAGGCTTGTCGTGTATTCCCGTATAAATCAATTCGCATTCGGGCAAACACTTTTTTATATATTTTACATTAAATTCATCGCCGAAAAGAAAATAATCGCCGTAAAGTATTTCAGTTTTCATGGTTATCCCCGCTTCTGTCTCAGCTCGCAAATTTCGCTGCTATTGATGGCTCTACTTCATTTACGAGCCTGTCATATCTGTGCATATCGTAAAAAATCATAAGCGTATCTATATCGGAAAAATCAAGCTTTTCAACTATATCCTTTTCATATCTGCCGACAGTTATTTTATCTTCCGGAATATCGGCAAGCAACATTCTGTATTTTACGTCAACGGCTCTCGGTCCCGAAATGTAGATATGCTTTACGGATTCGTCGCACAAGGCCTCATAATCCGCCTCATAGTGCCATGTCACGCTTTCGCTGTCGTCCTGCTCGTTATGGATATCGTCAACCATAAAGAACACCGATTTGTTTCCCGGACGTATTTTAGCCGTATGGCAGTTTCTTGAGCAGGCTATCGGATTATATCCCTTGAGCATTGTGCAGACAACGTCTGTGTCTCCGACCTTTATCTCGTTATATCTTGTGGAGGTTATATGGATATTACTCATAAAGTCCGCTATTTTTTTATCATCATAACCGCATTGGTCGAGGAGCGCTATAACGGCGGCTTCATTGTAAATATTGAAAATAGCGGAGTTGATTACGGGGAAAGTATGCTCATTTCCGCCGTAAACGACTGTCATATTTTCACCGTCCGCTCTTACCACTCTGTAATCGGGTTCGGGAGTTTTCACGGAACACTCGGAGCAGTGGGCTCTGCCGATATGATGGTACCGCTTGAAATCAAAAATCATTTCCGCGCCGCATTCGGGACATGAACGTCCGTCGTTTATTATGTTGTAATCCTCCGTTTGTTCTCCCTCAAGCTTGTCCACGCCGAAAAACACTCTTTTTTCGTTTTTGCCCGAACCGAGCCTTGAGCTTATAATATCGTCCGCGTTCAGAATAAGCTTTGTTTCCTTTGGCAGATAATCGTTTATCATAGAGAAAATGTACTCCGCGTGGGCGTTTCTCATAACGGAATCCCTGAAAAGATTGGTGCATATAAACCAAGTTGGAGTGATGTATTTATAGATATGCAGAGAACTGCGCTCGTCAACCTCCAAAACAAGGTTTTTATATTTCGGTCTGTTGAAGATATTAACGCCGTCCGTAAGAGTCGCGCTTATACCCGCGAGAGTATTCGAGCCGAAGCTGTTGTCAAGCACTTTAAGACCGTCCTGACGCAGAGAATCCTCAATCATATTGCAGGTGCTTGTCTTTCCGTTCGTACCGGTTACGCATATTATGTTTTCGGGCTTGCCTATATACTTAAGAAAATCGGGACAAATTTTTACGGCGAGTTTTCCGGGAAAATGCGTCGCGCGTCTGCCGAGGAGCCTCAGTACGGTTTTCGCCGCCTTGCCGGCTATAAAAGCGATTATGAATCTGAACATAAATTTTTTCTCCTTTTCATATCCTCATACGAATAAATGCATCCGCAGTAATTCTGACGGTACAGATTATATTTTTCGCTAAGCTCCAAAGACCGTTTATATCCGTTTTTCTTTTTGAAATCAGAAAAGAGATACCGAACGCCGTATTTTTCGCCGAGTTCTTTTCCTATCAAATTCAGCTTTTCGGCATTTTTGTACGGACTAATTGAAAGTGTAGTCGTAAAGTAGTCAAAATTATTCTTTTTCGCGTATTCCGCAGTTTCTCCGAGCCTCAGACGGTAACAGGCAAAGCATCTCCCGCCGCCCTCGGGCTCTTTCTCATGACCTTCAGCCAAATCAAAAAAACTTTCGGTATCATATTTGCCTTCGGTAAATTTCACGCTGTTTCCGAGCTTCATTTCATCTATAAGACGCTTTACCTCCTCCGTTCGGTAACGGTACTCGTTTTCGGAGGTTATGTTCGGGTTGTAATAAAATACCGTTATATCAAAAACAGAGCTAAGATACTCGAGAACATAGCTTGAACACGGAGCGCAGCAGGCGTGCAGCAGCAAAGTTTTTTTCTTGTTGCGCTTATTATTTCCATTATACTCTGCCAATATATTTTCAATCTCTTTATCGAGCATTAACTGATAATTAACTTTCCGCAAAATAACTGCACCCCGCTCTTTCAGATTATACAATACGCGGCAAAAAATAGCAAGCCCCAAACGACGTTCTAACGATGTTCTTATTATATTGACAAATATCCGCCGAATATATATAATATAATAGATATCAATACTATAATGCGTTTTTTCGGAAGTTGGAAGCATTGAATGAAAAGCGAAACGAAACAAATTCTTGAAAAAGTAAAAAGCGGCGAAATGACGGTAGATGAAGCGCTGCTTAAAATAAAGACCAAGCCTTACGAGGATATCGGTTTCGCCAAGGTGGATTTGCACCGAAAAGCGCGTCAGGGAGCGGCGGAGGTCATCTACGGCGAGAGAAAAACTCCTGAACAGATAATAAGCATCGCCGATTCTATGAAAAGAAACGGTCAGAACAGAATTTTAATGACGCGTCTTTCACCCGATAAAGCCGATAAAATAAACGCCGTACACTCTCTTTCATATTTTGAACAGGCGAAGCTCGGCATTATAGGAGGTTTTCCCGAACCCGACGGCATAGGTAAAATCGCCGTGGTGACGGGCGGCACGAGCGATATGCCCGTAGCTGAGGAAGCCGCCGTTACCGCTCAATTCTTAGGCAGCGAGGTCATAAGAATTTACGACGCGGGAGTAGCGGGGCTGCACCGTCTTTTATCTCATAAGGAAGATATTATGAGCGCGAGCGTTATTATAGCGATAGCGGGAATGGAAGGCGCTCTCGCAAGCGTTGTGGGAGGTCTTGCGGACTGTCCCGTTATAGCCGTACCGACAAGCGTCGGCTACGGCGCGTCGTTCGGAGGGCTTGCGGCGCTTTTGTCGATGCTCAACTCCTGTGCGAGCGGAGTTTCGGTTGTTAATATCGACAACGGCTTCGGCGCGGGCTATCTTGCGAATATGATAAATCATATGGAAGCAAAAATCACGAATTTGTGATTTGCCGTACGGAAGAAAGGAGTGTCCGTAAAAATGAAAATATTATACCTTGACTGCTCTATGGGCGCGTCGGGAGATATGCTCGCGTCGGCTCTTTCGGAGCTTATCCCGAATCCCTGCGAATTTATTGAAAAACTGAATAAAACAGGGATTAACGGCGTAAAAATAATAAGAGAAAAAGCCGTAAAATGCGGTATTGTGGGAACGCATATTTCGGTTTATGTAAACGGTATTCAAGAGACCGAGGATATACATGACAATGCTCACGGACATTCCCATGAACATTATCATAGCGAACACGGTCATGAACATTCCCGTGAGCATCTTCACCACGGACATGAGGAAGAAGCTCACGGCCATCATCACAGCAGTATGCGCGATACGGAAAAAATAATATCGGCTTTGACGGTTCCCGAAAAGGTCAAGGAAGATATTTTCGCCGTTTACACTATTATTGCCGACGCCGAGAGCCATGTACACGGCGTACCCGTTTCGGAAATCCACTTTCACGAGGTAGGTACGATGGACGCCGTCGCGGATATCACAGCCGTTTGTATGCTGATGGATATGATTGCTCCCGACGAAGTAATAGCCTCGCCGGTACACGTCGGAAGCGGCAGCGTAAAATGTGCACACGGAATACTTCCCGTACCCGCTCCGGCAACGGCTTATATTTTAAAGGATATCCCCATATACGGCGGCGAAATAACCGGCGAACTATGTACTCCCACGGGCGCGGCTCTGCTTAAACATTTTGTGACAAAATTCGGAAATATGCCGGTAATGCGGACTGAAAAAATCGGCTACGGAATGGGCGAAAAGGATTTTCCGAGGGCAAACAGCCTGCGGGCAATGCTTGGGGAATCCGGGAGCCGTTCGGATACTGTTTATGAAATATCCTGTAACGTTGACGATATGACGGCAGAGGAAATAAGCTTTGCTTCGGAGCGTCTTTTTGAAAACGGCGCGAAGGAAGTTTTTACCGTACCCGTAGGCATGAAAAAATCGCGCGTGGGAACTCTTATGAGCGTTTTGTGCGATGAAAATGAAAAGGAAAATATAATAAAAGCTTTATTTAAATATACTTCGACAATCGGTCTGCGCGAAACGGAGGTTACAAGACATATTCTCGACAGAAAGCTTGAAACAATACAAACTCCTTTCGGCAGCGTAAGAACAAAAACGTCGTCGGGTTACGGAGTTACGCGCCGAAAATACGAATATGACGACCTTGCGCGAATAGCTAAAGAGAACGATACAAGCATTGACGGCGCAAGAAAGCTTATCGAGGATCGCGATATGAACGAGGGATAATTTTTATGGAGAAAATTCGTGAAAAAAAGAAAAAACTTGAGAATTACCTCAAAGACCTCGGCAGCGTCGCCGTCGCGTTTTCATCGGGCGTTGATTCCACATTTCTGCTTAAAACGGCTCATGACGTTTTAGGGGAAAATGCGGCCGCGGTAACGGCGCGTTCCTGTTTATTTCCCGAACGCGAATCGGACGAATCGGTTAAATTCTGCGAAAAAGAAAATATACGCCATTATATTTTTGATTTCGACGCATTTTCAATAGACGGCTTCCGCCGTAATCCCGAAAACAGATGCTATATCTGTAAACGGAGTCTCTTTGAAAAAATAAAAGAAATCGCGGACGGACACAATATCAAATATATTGCAGAGGGTTCAAATACCGACGATGAAGGCGATTACCGTCCCGGTCTTACAGCCGTTAAGGAGCTTGGCATAAAAAGTCCTTTGAGAGAAATCGGTCTTTCAAAAGAGGAAATACGGCTATTATCAAAGGAAGCGGGACTTCCCACGTGGAATAAGCAATCGTTCGCCTGTCTTGCCACAAGATTTGTTTACGGCGAAACGCTCACTAAGGAAAAAATCGCTTTGGTTGACCTTGCCGAGCAAAAATTGCTTGATATGGGTTTTCATCAGGTACGGGTAAGGCTTCACGGCAATATTGCGCGCGTGGAAATAGAGCCATCGGAATTTCCGAAAATTTTATCGGACGATACGGCGGAAAAGCTCGATATATATTTGCGCGGTCTCGGTTTTCAATACGCGGTTCTCGACCTCGGAGGCTATCGAACAGGCAGTATGAACATAAACATAATGCGTAACTCCTAATCCCATAATGATTATATTGTATACTAAGGAACTTAGAAACGCGAAGCGTTCACCGAAAATTCCTCACTCCTAATTCTTGATTCCTGATTATCAAAAAAACTGTCTTTTCAGACAGACCGAATTGTCAATTGTAAATTGTCAATTGTCAATTACAAATTTAATCTATTAGCAAGGTGATATTATGAATATATGCATTTACGGCTCGGCGAGCGACGATATAGATACACACTATATTGAAGAAACCGAAAAACTCGGAAAAACGCTTGCGAAAAACGGACATTCACTTGTTTTCGGCGGAGGCGCTCAGGGACTTATGGGCGCGGCGGCGCGCGGCTTTTACTCCGAAAACGCTCACATTACGGGAGTTGTTCCGAAATTTTTCAATGTTGACGGCATTTTATTCGCTCATTGCGACGAAATGATACGTACAGACACAATGCGTACGAGAAAGCAGAAAATGGACGACCTCGCGGACGCGTTTATAACAGCCCCGGGAGGAATAGGCACGTTTGAGGAATTTTTTGAAATCATAACGTTAAAACAGCTCGGTCAGAGCGATAAGCCGCTGATAATTTTCAACATCGACGGATATTTTGATTCTCTTTTGAATTTGCTTGAAAACTGCGTCGCCGGAAAATTCATGCCGCACAAAACAATTGAGCTTGTCCATTTCAGCGATACGACAGAGGATATAGTCGAATATCTGAACGCTTACAAGCCGGAAGAATTTAATATACTGAAATACAGGAATATAAAGCAATGAAATATCTTACAATAGGCGCCGGCGGGACAGGCGGCTGCATAGGCGCGTATATGACGAAAGCCGATAAGGACGTTACGATTATAGCAAGAGGAAAGCAGCTTGACGCGATTCGCGGAAACGGTCTGCAAATGGACACCACCGCGCTCGGAAAATTTACCGTACACCCAAAAATAACCGATACCGAGCATTATAACGGAAAACCCGACGTTATTTTTGTTTGCGTAAAGGAATATTCACTCGCTTCTGTTCTGCCGTTTATAAAAAAAGTTTCCGATAATAATACGGTCGTTATACCTATTCTTAATGTTTACGGAACAGGCGAAAGGCTGCAAAAGGAGCTTAATGGCGTACTTGTTACCGACGGCTGTATTTACGTTGCCGCAAATATAGAGGAATACGGAAAAATAAAAATGCACGGCGATATTTTCAGAGTGGTTTTCGGAGTCAGAAACAAAAGCGATTTCACTCCGAAGCTTTACGAAATAAAAAACGACCTTGACGAAAGCGGTATCGAGGGAGTTTTATCCGATAATATTAAGCGCGACACGCTTAAAAAATTTTCCTACGTTTCGGCTCAGGCGGCGTGCGGTCTTTATTACGGAGTTACCGCCGGAGAAATACAGAAGGACGGAGAAATACGCGATTGCTTTTCCTCTCTCGTTCACGAAATAGGTCTTTTAGCCGCCGCTATGGGTATAGATTTCGGAGAGGACATAGTAAAACGAAACCTTAACATACTTGACTCCCTTCTGCCGACGTCATCAACCTCATTGCAAAGGGACATAGAATCGGGAAAGCAATCGGAAATCGACGGAATAATATACTCCGTAACACGAATGGGAGAAAAATACGGTCTGAATTTGCCCGTATACAAAAAAGTTACGGAACGTTTTTTTAAAATTTTTTAAACATTTATAAGTGAAAAGGCAGTCTGTCCTATACGGGCGGACTGCCTTTGTTTATAAGGGATTGTTCTATGTATTCGTTTATTTCGTCTATTATCTCTTTTTCAATCTCCTTAGGGTAGCCGTCAACCGTGGGAATATGCTCCCTGTTTACTCCGTCAATGCTGCCTTTGCTTACTATATACTCGATATACCGAAAAATCTCGTCATACGGCGCGAACAGGTTTTTATTTTCAAGAACGGAAAGAGCGGCGGCAAGCGCGTAGGCTCCCCAGTTGGAAACAGCAGCGATTATAAGGTCTGTTACCCGTGTTTTGCAGGGTACGAGCGAAAGCTCCGAGAAAATGACGTCTTTTAAATTTCCCATTCCGATTTCATTCCCGCCGTCGCCGATGCCTATAGTGTAAATCCCCTTTTCGGCGGCCGTATCAAAAAGGCGGTCGATATCCGCGGTAAACTCGGCAATGCTCACGCCTCTCATATTAGCATAATCGCCGTTGATATTTTCCCCGCAGCGTTCTATTGATATAAGGGCAGACGGTAAATATTCGTTTAGTATTTTTTCACAGCTAAACCCTTTTTCAAGATATGCTACGGGTATGGAAGAATCATTAAAAAAATCCTTACAGAATACGTCCGTAAGAATAACGGGCGAAAAACCGAGCTTTTTAAGCGCTCCGGCAAGGAAAAAGGCGCCGGGAGGCCCGTCGGTCTCGGCATGGCCGGCAACGTAAAAGCCTGTTGTCAGAAGAATATTTTTCCTTTCAAGGGCGTAAAGCTTTTTTGCCGCCGAGGTACAAAAATCGTCCCTTACATATTGTCTTAATACGTCCATGCCGCGCTTTGAATGACGCAAAATAATTTCTTCAATACTCATTTATATCACTCCCAACAAAGGATTCACTACATACTCGGTCGGAGATTTCAATTGAAATTATTCTTTTTAAAATATATTGACGAACTCTACGGAAAATGTTATAATAAAATAACAAAAAAACTCATTTTCGGAGAATTATTATGGCAAAAATACCTCAAAAAATCAAACAAAAAGTAGCTCCTATCATTTCAACCGCCAAGCAGTACTGGCATAACCCGTCGCCGGGGAATTATGTGCCGTATAAGGAAATAGCATGTCTCGGCTTCGGCGGCTTCGGAGTAAACTGGGTAATAATGCTCGCGAGCAACATAGGCCTTAACGCCGGCAACTTTATTCTCGGCGCAAGCTTCAATATGAAGCCAATTGATTTGCAAATAATGCTTATAGTCGCGAATATAGTCGGAATACCTTTGGGAATCGTAAGAAGCTATATTTATGACAACGTGCATTTTAAAGGCGGAAAATTTCTGCCTTACTTAAAGCATACGGCTCTGCCAATAGTCGTTCTCGCCATTGTATTCGTATGGATACCGTTTGAGAATATGGAATATATTCCAAAGGCTGTTATAATCGAAATATATTACCTCGTTCTTAACGTTTTCCTATGCTTTTATAACGACGCTTTTTCTTTTATACAGCAGATTATAACTCCGAATACGCAGGAACGCGTAAATATAATGAGTATATCTCAAATCATATACTCGCTCTCTCCCTCAATCACAAATTTCCTTATTCCGACCATAGCGGGTCTTACATACGGTCTTGAAAATATCAATACCTACCGTATAATCTATCCCGGTTTTACCATTGTAGGTCTTATTTTCAATTACATATTTTTCAAAGGCGTTCATGAAAGAATCGTTCTGCCGAAAGAAAAACAGGAAACGATAAGACTTGCCGACGCGATACGCGAGGTAGCCAAAAACAAATATTTCTGGATAACAAGCCTTGCCGGCTGGCTTGGCTTTTTGGAGAACTCTTACGGCATAGTCCTTTCGTGGACATTCGTTTACGGCTACGACGGAAAATACGAGGCAACGCTCGGTATTGTAAATACTTTGATAGGCAACGCCGCTCTTTACGCAATGATACTGTGTCCGATAGCCATTAAGAAAATCGGAAAACGGAATCTGCTTATAGGCTCGAATATCATCAATATAATTCTTCTGACAATACTTTGCTTTGTTTATAAAAATATAATAGGCGTTGTGGCGATAGTATATCTGAATAACTTTGTATTGGTTTTCGGAAATATTTATATGCCGGGAATCAACGCCGATATAAGGGACTATCACCAGTATAAAACAGGCGTAAGAGTAGACGGAATGTTCGGAATCGTCGGTATTCTCGGCACAATCATAGGCTTCGGAACCGGACTTGTGGTTCCGGCGATTTATGAAAGAATGGGACTTGTAGACGATTATTCGGTTCTCTATAACGATGAAATCAGAAACGGCATTATAGGCGTGCTTGTGGTAGCTTCGGTAATAGGCGCTGTTATCAACGTTATACCTTATCTGTTCTACGACCTTACGGAAGAGAAGCACAGAGGCTATGTCAAGGTGCTGAAAATCAGAGCGATGTTAGCCGATTACAGAAACGGAAAACTCAGCGACGACGAGCTTGTGGACACGATGAACATTATACATATGACAAGAAAATATGACGGTATGCAGAAGCTCCCCGTTTCAAAGGACGCGCTTAAAAAAGCTAAAAAGCTGCCGAAAAAAACGCCCGAAGAGAAAGAAGTCCGCAAGGCTGAAATAAAGAAAGCCCGTGAAGAATTAAGAAAGATTCGCGAAATGAACGACGATATAGGAAACACTCCGATAGTTATGGAGGAGCTTACAAAATATTCCACGGACAGATATAAACATAAACTCTTGCTGGCGGAAAAAGCAGTTGCGGACGGCAAAGGACATTACTATGGCGACGCCGACAGCGAAATAAAGCTTGCAAAGAAAATGCCAAAATCGAATAAAGAGGCAAAGCTGATTCGCTCCGATGCGATAAGCTTTGCGAGGGCAAAGAAATCATCGGCTAAAATAATAGATAAATACTTTTCTTTCGAACCCCTTAAAGAACCGGACATGAGCGGTCTTGAGGAGCTTCAATCGACCGAGAACAAAAAATTTACTCAGATTTTTGCCGACAAGCGCCGTGCCTCACAGCTACTCAAGCGGCAGTCGCTTTACAACAGGGCGATAAAACCTTATATCGATTCCGAAAAGCTCATTCAAACGGCGCACGATTATACATATCTTGATGAAATAGAGGAAAAATATCACGCTCTTTCGGCGTCTGCGGAAAACTGAAATACGACATCGAAATTTTTAGGTCGATTATATCGGGACGTATCCGAAACAAATAAAATAAAAGGTGTATATTGAAAAATATTAGGAAAGGAACGATACAGGGTACAAAAGGCTTCAGGCAATACGGCACAAATAACGGCTAACGCCTTTACCGCGCATATGCTCACTTGTTTTCGTCATTTTTGTCAAAAATACGAGTGCCGATTTTATGTAGGTATGCCTTTCGTTGCATTTTGTGCGGCACATGTATCGTATGGTGATTAATATGAAAAAGAAAGCTTCAAAAGGCGTTTTCGGACAAATTTGCGCGGCTGCAACATATTTCATTATCGGAATATTTATGGGATATGCATTTCAGCAGATGGCAAAGAATAACGGAGAAAGCCTACCGATTACAGAACTGAAATTTATTATCGTTTTTTTAGCCGTCTTTTTTATTCAGATTATCCTTCACGAAGCGGGACATCTGCTTTTCGGACTTTTAACGGGTTATAGGTTTGTTTCGTTCAGAGTAGGGATCATTAACCTTATAAAACAGAACGGAAAATTTAAAATCAAAAAATATTCCCTTGCAAACGCTGTCGGTCAGTGTCTCCTTGCTCCTCCCGAGCCTGTGAACGGGAAATACCCTTACGCGCTTTACAATCTCGGCGGCGTGATTATGAATATCATTTCATCGGTAGTTTTTCTTGAAATTTACATAGCGATTAAAGATAAAAACTCTTTTACGGCGTTATTTTTCATCAGTCTTGCCATATTCGGATTTTTAACCGCTCTTACAAACGGAATCCCCATGAATATAGGATTAATCGCAAACGACGGCAAAAACACGCTGTCGCTCGGGAAAAACGCCGAAGCGCTCAAAGCGCTGAGAACACAGCTTATTATAAATGAAGAAACTCTTAACGGAACAAGGCTTAAGGATATGCCCGAAGAAATGTTTGAAATACCGTCGGAAGAAGGTATGCAAAATAACATGATTGCCGCGACCGCCGTATTCAGAGAAAACAGAATGATGGACGGACTGAATTTCAGCGAAGCGGCGGAGTATATCGACAAGCTGCTTGATTCCGACGCGGCGATACTCGGTTTGTATAAAAACCTGCTTATCGCGGACAGGATTTGCTGCGAACTGTTATCGGACGGCGATAATGAACGGATAAAAGCTTATATGACAAAAAATTTTAACCGCTCTATGAAGCAAATGAAAAATTTGCCCTCAATGATACGGACGCAATACGCCGTCGCGCTGCTTTATGAGAATGATAAAGAAAAAGCCGATAAAATTTTGAAAATTTTTGAAAAGACGGAAAAAACATATCCGTACATAGCAGATATCGAAAGCGAAAGAGACATCGTAAATCAAATAAAAGAAAAATCCGAACAAAAAACATAACCATGCTCTCCGAATCACGTTGAAAAAATATAAAAAAGTCTGTTTCCGACGGCAGAAAATATCGGGAACAGGCTTTTTTCATTCTTAAGGCAATACCGGCTATCGCATTTGCCGTTCATTTTCGCGATTTTGGGTGACAACGGCTCACTTGTGTTTATCGGAAGCGTAAATCAGCCGTTTTCATTTGTTTTTATTCGTAAAGCGGATGCGCGGCCGTGAGCTTTAAAACCTCCGACGCAATGTAATCTTTTTTGTTTTCAAAATCGGTGGCGGCAAGCGATATACATTCCGCGACCTTATCCATATCCCCGGCGGTAAAGCCTCTTGTGGTGACGGCCGGAGTTCCGAGTCTTACGCCGCTTGTAACAAACGGTTTTTCGGGGTCGTTGGGAATCGCGTTTTTATTTACCGTTATATGAACCTCGTCGAGCCTGTGTTCAAGCTCCTTGCCCGTTATACCGACCGAGCGCAAATCACACAGCATAAGGTGGTTATCCGTTCCTCCCGAAACAAGATTGATGCCCCTTGACATAAGCCCCTTTGCAAGAGCCTTGGCATTATCAGCCACATTCCGCTGATACGTCTTAAATTCGGGCTTCATGGCCTCTCCGAAACAAACGGCCTTGGACGCTATAATATGCATTAACGGACCGCCCTGACAGCCTGGGAAAATTCCCTTATTAAGCGCCTTTTCAAATTCCGACTTGGCAAGAATAAGTCCGCCTCTCGGACCTCTTAAAGTTTTATGAGTGGTAGACGTTACGATATCCGCGTAAGGCACCGGCGAGGGGTGAACGCCGGCGGCAATAAGTCCGGCGATATGCGCCATATCTACCATAAACAGCGCTCCTACCGATTTTGCAATCGCGCCGATGCGCTCAAAATCAATAATTCTCGGATATGCCGAAGCGCCCGCCACTATCATTTTCGGCTGCGCTTCCTTAGCGATTTTTTCAAGCTCGTCATAATCTATAAAGCCGTCGTCATTAACACCGTAGGATACGAAATTAAAATATTTGCCCGACATATTTACGGGAGAGCCGTGGGAAAGATGCCCGCCGTGAGCAAGGCTCATACCCAGTATAGTATCGCCGTAATTGAGAAGCGCGAAATACGTAGCTATATTCGCCTGTGTGCCGGAATGTGGCTGAACGTTTGAATATTCCGCTCCGAAAAGCTCCTTTGCTCTCTCGTTCGCTATATTTTCAACTATATCCACACATTCGCAGCCGCCGTAATATCTCTTCGCGCTGTAGCCCTCGGCGTATTTATTTGTAAGTACGCTGCCCATGGCAGCCATGACCGCCGGAGAAACTATATTTTCAGATGCGATAAGCTCAATATTTTCTCTTTGCCTTTTAAGCTCAAGATTCATAGCGGCGGCAACCTCGCTGTCAAAATCCGCAAGATAGTCCGCCGAATTAACAAAATCATTATACATATATATCATACTTCCTTTTTTTAAATCAAAAGTTACAATAAAGTATATCACAATCAACATAATGCTTCAATCGTCATTTTATTCAAAGAAATACACAAAAAACAAACTTTGTTTGTAATTATGGTTTGCAATGGAAACAACAGTATGGTATAATAATTAACAATCAACAATTGATAATCCTACATTGTCAATTGTACATTGTCAATTGTCAATTATATCAGGGTGATATTATCCATGGAATTTCTCGCAGGAAAATATGATACGGCGGTTATCGGCGCGGGACACGCCGGAATCGAAGCGGCTCTCGCTTCGGCGCGTCTCGGGTGCAGTACGGTTATTTTTACAATAACTCTTGATTTTGTCGGCAATATGCCGTGCAATCCCTCTATCGGAGGCACCTCGAAAGGACATCTGGTGCGCGAAACGGACGCGCTCGGAGGTGAAATGGGCAAAGCCGCAGATAAGACCTCCATTCAAACGAGAATGCTCAACAGGGGCAAAGGGCCCGCCGTTCACTCTTTAAGGGCGCAGATAGACCGCAGAAGGTACAGCGAATATATGAAGCACTGCCTTGAAAAGCAAGACGGTCTTGATTTAAAGCAGGCTGAAATCACAGATATCAGAAAGACAGAAAACGGCTGGGAGCTTGTAACGAAGCTTGATGCGGTTTACGAAGCGAAAGCGGTAATTCTCGCGACAGGTACGTTCCTTAACGGCAAAGTTTATGTCGGGGACAAATGCTATCCGAGCGGTCCCGACGGGATTTTTCCGGCCGTAGGACTTACGGACGCTTTATTAAAGCTCGGTCTGCCGCTCAGACGGTTCAAAACCGGCACGCCGTCAAGAGTAAACCGCAGAAGCATAGACTTTTCCGAACTTGAAATTCAGAACGGAGATGAAAAACCTGTCCCGTTTTCGTTTGAAACCGACGTACCGCCCGAAAATAAAGCGGTATGCTATATATCTTACACAAACGAGGAAACAAAAAAGGTCATACTTGAAAACATTGACCGTTCTCCGCTCTACGGCGGCAAAATCGAGGGCGTAGGCCCGAGATACTGTCCGAGTATAGAAGATAAAATAATGCGCTTCGGCGAAAAAGAGCGGCACCAGCTTTTTATCGAGCCGTGCGGACTTGATACGGAGGAAATGTATTTGCAGGGTATGTCGTCCTCGCTCCCGGAGGACGTTCAGCTTAAATTTCTCCACACTATAAAGGGACTTGAAAATGTTGAGGTTATGCGCAACGCTTACGCTATCGAATACGACTGCGTAGACCCCGTAGCCATGAAGCCCACGCTTGAATTTAAAGATATCCCGTATCTTTACGGCGCAGGTCAGTTCAACGGCTCGAGCGGATATGAGGAAGCTGCGGCGCAGGGGCTTATCGCGGGAATAAACGCCGCTCTTAAAATTCTCGGCAAAGAGCCTTTGATTCTTGACAGGGCAAGCTCTTACATAGGCACCTTGATTGACGATCTTGTAACAAAGGGCTGCAACGAGCCTTACAGAATGATGACGTCACGTTCGGAATACCGCCTTTATTTAAGGCAGGACAACGCGGATATAAGACTGACCGAAACAGGTCACAAAATCGGACTTATTTCCGACGAGCGGTTTGAAAAATTTAAAATCAAGCTCGGTCTTATTGAAAAAGAACGCAAAAGAATCGAAAACACGGTAATCGCGCCGTCGGAGGAAATCAATTCTGTTCTTGTAAAAAACAACACCGCGCCGCTTACAACGGGCTGTAAGCTCGCCGAGCTTATAAAGCGCCCGCAGTTGTGCTATGAAAAGCTCACAGAAATAGATAAAACAAGACCGGCTCTTTCGTCCGATATCTTTGAACAGGTGGAAACAGAGCTAAAATATGAGGGATATATAAAACGTCAGAAATCGCAGATTGCCGAAATGCGCCGTCTCGAGGTAAAACTCCTGCCGGAAAATATTGATTACAACGACGTTATCGGTTTGAGACTTGAGGCCTCAGAAAAGCTTATGAAAATACGCCCTGTGAACATAGGACAGGCATCGAGAATATCGGGAGTAAGTCCGGCGGATATTTCCGTATTGCTGATATATCTCGGTAAGACGAATAAATAATTTAGGGCTTAGTGCTTTCTAAGAAAGGAACTGTTATTTATGTCGGTGATTGCCGCAATTTCAACGCCTAACGCCGTCGGCGGAATAGGGGTTATAAGAATATCGGGAGAGGGCGCGATTGACATTGCCGACAGAGTTTTCAAATCCGCGTCCGGCAAAAGGCTTTCCGAATTAAAGGGATACTCCGCTCTTTTCGGTCATGTTTACGACGGCGATACTCTTATTGACGAGTGTGTCGCGCTCGTTTTTCGCTCCCCAAAAAGCTATACGGGCGAAGACGTTGCCGAATTATCCTGTCACGGCGGCGCTTACGTTGCAAAAAGAGTTCTCAGGGCGGTACTCTCAAACGGAGCGGAGCCTGCCCAAGCGGGAGAATTTACAAAACGAGCCTTTTTGAACGGCAAAATTGACCTCGCGGAAGCGGAATCGGTCATGAATATAATCTCGGCTCACGGGCGGCAGGCTTTAAACGCCGCGGCCGCGGTGCTTGACGGAAAGCTTAGCAAACGCATTAACAATATTGCCGATTCGCTTACAAATATTTCAGCCGCCATAGCCGTATGGACCGACGACCCCGACGAGGACGTTCCTCTTGCTCACGAGGACAACGTCCGCTCCGTCATAGCTTCGTCGCTGTCGGAGCTCGAAAAGCTTATAGGCGATTTTGATTCGGGCAGAGCGGTAACCGAGGGCTTGGAAACTGTAATATGCGGTCGTCCTAATGTCGGAAAATCAACGCTGATGAATCTTCTCGCAGGGTGCGACCGCTCAATAGTAACGGAAATAGCCGGAACGACACGTGATATTGTGGAAGATACGGTAATACTCGGAGATATAGTTTTAAGACTTGCCGATACCGCCGGTATCCATAAAAGCGATGATACAGTAGAAGCAATCGGAATCGAAAAAAGTCTGAAAAGAATAAGCTCCTCACAGCTTGTTTTAGCCGTGTTCGACGGTTCGCAGCCGCTCGGGGACGACGATATAACTCTTCTTGAAAAATGCAGGGGCAAACGCGCTTTGGCGGTAATAAACAAATCCGACCTTGAAATGAAAATTGATATAAATAAAATTAAGGAATATATAGAAAACACGGTACGCGTTTCGGCTGCAAGCGGAGAGGGCTTGGACGAAATAAAATCCGTTCTCGAAAATATGCTCGGGACGTCCGACCTGGATTCCTCGGCGGGAATACTCTCGGGCGAAAGGCAGTATGCCTGCTGCGTTTCGGCGGTATCTTCGCTTAAAGAGGCCGCCGAAGGACTTAACGCGGGAATAACGCTCGACGCTGTAAACGCCGGGATAGACTACGCGATTGAAAAGCTCCTTGAGCTTACGGGAAAAACCGCGCGCGACGCGGTTGTAAACGAGGTCTTTTCCAAATTCTGCGTGGGAAAATAAATTACAATTGACAATTGACAATGTACAATTGACAATTATTGTATAATCAACTTTTACGACAGACGGAAATTTTAAGTGTAATTATCCGGCGATTATAGGTTGGTTTTCGGACGTTATTTCTATAAAATTCAAGCCTTTTTCAAATTAAATAATTGTCAATTGTACATTGTCAATTGTCAATTATATTAAGGATTATGATTTTATGACTCACAGAGAATTAATGAATGTCGCCATTGAACTTGCAAAGGAAGCCTACAACGACGGCGAAGTACCCGTAGGAGCCGTTATAGCGAAGGACGGGGAAATAATCGCGAAAGGAAGGAACCGCCGCGAAAAGGCGGGAAACGCCCTTTATCACGCGGAAGCAGAGGCGATAAACAACGCGTGCGAGGTTCTCGGCAGATGGCGTCTTGACGATTGCGTGTTGTATGTAACTCTTGAACCTTGTCCGATGTGCGCCGGAGCCGTGATAAACTCGAGAATAAAAAAAATCGTCTACGGAGCGTACGATTTAAAGGCAGGCTCTGTAGACTCGGTAATAAATCTTTTTTCTCTCCCGTACAACCACAAACCCGAAATTCACGCGGGCTTTATGGAAAATGAATGTAAAAAGCTGATGACCGACTTTTTTGAAAAAATCAGAAAAAACAGTTGACAGCATAAAGTTTTACGCATAATATCGAATTACGTCTAAAAAACCATACTTGAAATCAGAGTAATCAGCGAACCGGCGGCGGCCGAAACTATTATTTCCAAAGCAGTTTTCATCTTGCTTTTTTTCGTTTTCTGTTTGCTCTTTGGCGGCGCTCCTGCCACCGACATAAGAGTCTGTGCTTTCTCACGCAGTTTTCCGTCGGTAAGTCCGTAATATTTCGGATTGACAAAAAATAAAGCGCGTTCAAAATAATCGCTGCCTGTTTCGGCAACCTCCACAACCTGTCTGTTTACTCCTTTTATCATAACGCCACATCTCCCATATCTTTTTTTCAATGCAACAATAAGCTTTAAAAATTCCTCCGCTATATTTTTTTCACATAAAAGGTTAATTATTCAAACGCTTTCGTCAATATTGTTATATTTGCCGAAAATGAATTTTTACAGCAAAAAACACTGTAAGCCCGCAAGGTTATTATACGATTTGTATAACGCGTTTTTTGTTCAAAACTGTTCAAAACTCTGTTCAAAATGTTGATAACTCCCCAAAATCGCGGAGTTTTAATTCATAAAATTTCCTTTTTTATATGTTCAAAACCTAATTCGACAAAAAAATTTGTATACATAAAGTTGTACAAGTTTTACTCATTATACTTTTAGGAAAAAATATTTTACAAAATTTTTCTCAATTTTTTGTATAACATCACAGTGATTATTAATTCCTTTTAAGAATATAGTAATCGGATACGGAGTTGTAAAAAAATGTTTGTTAAAAGTGCCGAAAACGGCGTCGAGGTATTTGACTTTGGTGAAATAAATCTCGATATAACGCTTGACTGCGGTCAGGCATTCAGATGGAGAAAAAACGCCGACTGCTCATGGACGGGAGTTGTAAGAGGAATTGAAACTTCGGTAAAAAAAATCGACGGAGGTATTTTTCTCTCATCAATTACGGAAAAACAATTTTACGATGTGTTTTTTGATTATTTCGACCTCGGCAGAGATTATGAAAAAATTCTCTCAAGGCTGAAAACAGATAAATATCTCGTTAATGCCGTCGAAGAATACGGCACTATAAGAATACTTAATCAGGAACCGTGGGAAGCTCTCTGCTCATTTATAATTTCCGCTTGTAATAACATTCCCAGAATCAAAGGAATTATTGAAAGACTTTGCTTTAATTTCGGAGAAAGGACAATGACGTCATATACGTTTCCGTCTGCTGAAAGGATATCCGAGCTGTCCCTCGAGGATTTGGAAATTCTCAGAGCCGGTTTCCGTTCGCCTTACATACTCTCGGCGGCAAAAGCTGTATCTCGCGGCGAAATCGACCTCGAAGGGCTTAAAAGCAAAACTGTTGATGAATGTGAAAAAGAGCTTATGAAGCTTACGGGAGTAGGAAAAAAAGTTGCCGACTGTACTATTCTTTTCGGTCTGAATCATGCGGAAGCGTTCCCCGTAGACCGCCATATTAAACGTATTCGGGAAAACCTGTACCCGAATGGTCTGCCCGAATGTATAAAAGGCATAGAGGGCATTGCCCAGCAGTATATGTTCCACCTGCAAAGGACTGTCGGAACGTAAAAATCACAGTCTCACCCCCCCCCTTTCAAAAAAACGTAGAAATTAAGGCAGTACCGCACAACCTCAGCGCGATATTGCCTTAATTACATTTCATTTATGAAAACACTTTTCATCGAATACGGTTTATCATTTTGAATAAAGTATCAAAAAACCTCTATTTAACCGCAGCCAACGCCTGATAAATATTTTGTTTGCCAAAACGAATCATATCACACAAAATTCGTAATCGGCAATTTATACGTCAAATTATTTCGAGCTTTTTCATTATTTCGACAGCTATAAGCGAATGACCTATTGAAACGGGATGAACTCCGTCCTCTGACAGCTCGCGCATTGTAAAATTCTCTTTTTTCGCTTCGTTCATTATATCGTATATCGGTATAAAATAATCCGCAAATTCAGCGGCAAGCTCTCTTGTTACCGCTCGTTTCTTGTCAAGGTCTTTATCCCAACCGAGCCTGTCCGGGTGGTCGGTAAAAGCGAATTGCTCCAGTATCATAATTTTAGCGTTCGGCATATCTTTCTTTATCTTTTCCAGAAGCTCCCTGTAGCTTTTTTCGAACTGCTCAACAGTTGTATTGGTATTGTCCCATATTCCGTGCCATGTGTCGTTAATGCCTATCATTACAGATATAAAATCCGGATTTAAGGATTTGAAATCCTCGTCGTAACGTTCGAGGAGATTTCTTATTCTGTCCCCCGAAATGCCCCTGTTTACAAAATTTACCTTATTACCGGGAAAAAGCGTATCGTAAATCAGCTTAAACAGACGAGGATAACCTTGTCCCATATTTTCTATAGTTTTACATTCGATATCTCTTTCACGGTACCAATCAGTAACGCTGTCGCCCTGAAAAAGTACGGTATCTCCGTCCTTAAAATATCTTTTCATATTTATTCTCCTTGTTTTGATTATTTTTTATTGGAGGCAATGCTGCCTTTATTTATTTTCTATTTTAAATTTACCGAATTTATAAATTTGTGGAGATGTTCCCTGCCCTCCCGTGTACGAGCGAACACTCCGCATTGTTCAAGGATTTCCGAATATACTATTCCTATTTCCTTTTTCAAAATTTCGGTTACGTTAGCTCTGTCAATTCGGTCATATTTCTCTTTGATTCTGTCTATCCAATCGGCGTGCTTTTTAAGATTTTCAATTTCTCTTATGTTCTTTCCGTTTACAATAGCGTCGGAGAGGTCCTCTATTTCCGTTTTAAGTCTTGCAGGCAGTACGGCAAGTCCCATTACTTCTATAAGTCCGATATTTTCCTTTTTAATGTGATGATGCTCCGGGTGAGGATGATAAACTCCGTCGGGATATTGCTCGGTCGTGATATTATTCCTTAACACGAGGTCAAGCTCAAAATTATTCCCTCTCTTTCTCGCGATGGGAGTTATTGTGTTGTGAGGGACGCCGTCCGTTTCGGCAAAAATAAACGCGTCCCCGTCCGTGTATTTTCTCCACGCGGTAAGTATTTTATCGGCAAGGTCAACTATTCTTTCGGTGTTTACGCACGAAAGACGTATAACCGTCATCGGCCATTTTACCACTCCCGCAGTAACGTCGTTATAACCGTCAAAGCTTAATTCTTCCTCGACGGGAGCTTTTGCCATGGCAAATTCATAATGACCGCCCTGAAAATGCTCGTGTGAGAGTATTGAGCCGCCCACGATAGGCAAATCCGCATTCGAGCCTACAAAGTAATGAGGAAGATATTTTATAATATCGAATAATTTTACGAACGCCGCGCGGTCTATTTTCATCGGGGTATGCTCGCCGTTGAAAACTATACAATGCTCGTTATAGTAAACGTAAGGCGAATATTGCAAGTACCATTCCCGCGAATCTACGGTAATGGGAATTATCCTGTGATTTTCCCTCGCGGGGTGATTTATTCTGCCCGAATACCCCTCGTTTTCCTTACAGAGCATACATTTGGGATAAGACGCGGCTTTCATCTTCGCCGCGGCCGCGATAGCTTTGGGGTCTTTCTCGGGCTTTGAAAGGTTTATGGTAATGTCCATATCGCCGTATGGCGTTGGAGCGAGCCACTTCATATCGTTTTTGACACGGTATGTGCGTATATAATCGGAAGCTCTGCTGAGATTATAATAATAATTTGTCGCGTCCTCGGGGCTTTTGCTGTAATATTCTCTGAATTTTTTTATAACCTCCGAGGGCCTTGGCATAAGGCAATTCATAATCCTCGTATCAAATAAGTCCCTGTATGTTACGCTGTTTTCCGTAAGCCCCTTTTCACAGGCGTAATCAAGCATAACCTTTAGTATATCCCGCAATTCGTTTCCGCCGTCCGTTTCGGCTGTTTCCATAGAGTCCAGCTTTAAAACGTCAAGCAAAAGATTTCTCGTATAAATTCTGTCATCTTTTTCAAAAAGGCGATTTTGCTCCCCGTAATCAAGAAGCTTTTCAATCGCGCCGTAAATATTCATATGATATCGCCTCAAATCTTTAGCCTTGGGATATTTTTCGGTGTATCCGCACAAATCGGTATTATGAAAAGGCACACCATAACGCGTCAAACCGACCGTTTATCCTCAAAATATATATTATACAATCGTAAGGATTTCTGCAAGTAAATATTAAAAAATATTGAAAATTTTTTTAAATCCATTTATAATAATATAAAAGAACCGCCGAATAAATCACGCCCTACGGACTGAACGCACATTTTGCGCCGAAATTTCCCGTAATTTTTGACAAAAACTCTGACGCGAAGTCTGCACGTTCAATTTAATCGGTGCTTCCAAAAAAAATACGGCTTATGGAAGGACGATATCGGACTATATAGCGTATCTTTACAAGACAGTATGCAGATTTTGAGAAAAATTTTCGTCGGACAAAGCAAAATCCGCAGGCATATTAAAGAGTATGGCACTAATTTAGCAAAAAAAGACGTGCGCCAAACTTGTGCAGACACGCCCGAAATCGGTTATTGAAAAAACATTATGGAGCAGAGCAAAATAGACAGAATCAACGTTCTTGCGAGAAAATCAAAGACCGTAGGTCTTACCGACGCGGAAAAAGAGGAACAAAAAATTTTAAGGGCCGAATATGTCGCCGCTTTTAAGGCGTCGCTTGTAGGTACTCTTGAGCACACGACGGTAATACGTCCCGACGGAACGTCATATAAAGTAACAAAGAAGAAAAAATAGGGAGGAAATATTGTGAACATAATTACAATAAGCCGCGAATTTGGCAGCGGGGGCAGAGAATTAGGCAAGAGAATTTCCGATATACTCGGTTACTCCTATTACGACAGGGAGATAATTTCAGCCGTGGCCGATAAGCATGACTTTGACGAGCGCTACGTTGAGCAGGTTCTTGAAAGCGCGTTTCCCATAAGCGTCCCGATATCCTACGGCAAAACGTTTTCATATGCCGATGCCACGGGTCAGCAGGCTCTCGAGCTGCTCACCTCGCAATGCTCATTTTTAAAGGAAGCAGCCGAAAAGAATAACTGCGTTATAGTGGGGAGGAGCGCTAACATTATACTTGAGGATATGAACCCTCTTAATATATTTGTTTATGCCGATATGGAATCAAAAATGAAGCGGTGCCGTTCGCGCGCGGCCGAGGGCGAAACTTATACCGATAATCAGCTAAAAAGAAAAATAAGACAGATAGACGCCGGCAGAGCAAGGCATCAGCGTTTTTTGAGTGATAAAAAATGGGGCGATAAGGCAGGATACAATCTTTGTATAAATACGTCTAACCTTGAAATCAAGGCGATTGCTCCGATAGTAGCCGATTTTGCAAAACATTGCTTTGAAAGCGACGTAAAATAATTATCCGATAATTGCCCATATTGTATATTAACGATAAAAATCGCCGCCGACGCTTGACAAGCGTCGGTTTATGTTGTATATTATACATAGATACTCAATGCATTGAGTAAAAAGGCAGGTGAACAGCATGAAAATAAGCAAAGAGCTTGCAAAAGGCAGCACCGCGCTGCTGGTTTTAAGCGTCTTGGCAAAGGAAGATTTGTACGGATATCAGATTATACGCACAGTGGAAATAATGAGCGAAAATGTGTTTCAAATGAACGAGGGGACGCTATATCCTATCCTCCATTCACTTGAAAAGGAAGGTTTTCTGACTTCATATTGGAGCGACGCGGCGGAAACAGGCCGCAGAAGAAAATACTATAAAATCACACAGAAGGGCTTAAAAGAGTTTGAAATCCAAAAACAGGAGTGGAACACCTATTCGCGAGCCGTTACGAAGCTCATAAACATTCGGACATGAAAGGAGGGACGTTTTTTGGAGGATAACAAATTTGCCGATATAGTCAAAAATGTTTGCCGTAATATTTCGGGAAAGGAAAAACGCGGAGAAGTTGAAGCAGAAATCGAGGGACATCTCGAGGACACCTTTCAACGCTTTAAAGCTATGGGCAGGAGTGATGAGGACGCAAAAAACGAGGCCGTTGCCGCGCTCGGCGACCTTGACTCCATGCGGCAAAGGCTCGGCGCGGTACACTCCTTTTCAAACGCCCGAGCGGTTAGCGTTTCCTTGTGGATGTATATAATTTGTTTTTTGTTCTTAAAAATATCCGTTTTTGATTATTTCGGACTATCCGAAATAAGAATTTTTATTGCCGCTATAATCGAGTTTGTTTCACTTTTTATTCTGAGAACGGTGAACAAAAAATTGAACCGAGCGTTTTACTCCTCCGCGGCGGGTTTTGCTGTGCTGTCGGTCTTTAAATGCCTGAAAACGTTTATATACGCGAAAATTGCCGATACGTTATTCACTCTTGCGCTGTCGGTTCTGACCGCCGTTTCGTTTTACTGCTTTTTCTCGGGACTTCGCGAAATGTACATAAAATTCTGCGATGACGGCAAAAAGAAAATCCGATTTGAGCTTCCAATGATTCTGCTGCCGCTCGGCGCGGTTATCGGCGGTATTGTTACCGTATCCGTAGGCCCAATAAATATTCAAAGCTTTATTCTTTCCGCTATACTTCTGATTTTTTATATTTTTGTCATAATACAGATTATCAGGCTCATAGGCAGACTTTGGGATGCCGACAAAGAATACGGAATATTACCGCCAAACGCGAAAGCCGTTACCTCGGCGGTATCTTTCGTTCTCGTCTGCATAATAATCCCCATCGGACTTATGTATGCGTCCTCGACAAAGCCTCCCGAGCTTAGTGAGCTTGTCATTCATGATACAGAAAACAGCGCCGAAGCGGAAGAAGTAAGAGAGTACATAAGAAAAGACCTTAAAATGGAATGTGAACCCGACAGCAGACTCGAGGGCGATTTTCTTGACGAACTGCCTGACAGCGAGATTTTAAAGCTGAAGAATACCGAATGGCTGCAATGGACGGCGCTTGTAGACGAAGGTTTTGTATGCCATATATACGATTTCTGCTCACATGACAGAGTACACGGCGGCACAACAGTAAGGTCGATTTACAGACTTGAACCGAAAAACGGCAAGAACATCAATAAATATCGGGGCGCGGTATACTATTATACCGACGGTTCATACCTGTTGCCACTTGATGAGCCGGACTACTACATTTCCGCGCTCTACAGGAAAAACGGAAAGCTTTATGCCAATAAAACCAACGTAACCGGCTTCATTAAAAAGAGCTATGACGATGATTTCCGAAACACGGAGCTTTTTAAATTCAGCCAAGCAAATAATCCCGTAATATATTTTTCGGTCAGCAGTCATTATAACAGCGGCGATTCGTGGAGTTGCAGCGGTTTATATTATATAACGCAGAAATTCCCGATTTTACTGACAAATTCATCAATGGATGACTACGCGGCGTTTATTAAAACGCAAAACGCTTTCGACAGCTTCATAACATACAATGAGACTTTCGGTTCGCCCGATTTGACTTTTTCATTTTCATTTATCAGCGACGCGAACGTTATTGAGGCTCCTACGCAATCCGATGATTAACTAAACATAAATTTGAATTTTTTTCAAAATTGTATTGACATGATGTCAGAATAGTGCTATACTAATCATGCTGACATCATGTCAGAACATTTTTACAGGTCAGGAGGTAACGTAACCATGAAGAAAAATGTCGGAGCGTTACTTGCGCTTTATCCAACGCCGGTAACGGTAATTGGAGCTATGAACGGAGAAAAGCCTACATGGACTCTGGTCGCCCATATTGGCATTATCGGCCATGACCGGGTATTGGTCAGTCTCGCCGCGCCGCACTTTATCAACGGGTGCATCAAGGAAACGAAAAAGCTCTCTATCAACCTTGTCAGCGAGGCCATGCTGCCGGAGGCCGACTATGTAGGCTCGGTCAGCGGTGCAAAAGCAGACAAGTCCGCCGTATTTGAATATGACCTTGGAGACGCGGGAACGCCGGTCATACGCAAATCTCCTCTGACGATAGAGTGCAGAGTAACAGATGTCTACAATACCCCCGGGTTTGAGAGCTTCATCTGCGCAATAGACAACACCTACGTTGCGGAAGAACACCTGAATGAAAAAGGCAAGGTTGATTATGATACCTTGAAGCCGGTGCTGTTTGAGTTCCCCACCTATCAGTATCTGAAAACCGGCGACGTGATTGGAAAATGCCTGTCTTTCAAAAAGACGCCGTAAAAATAAGGAGGACGCAAAATGCCGAAAGGATCGCCGGAGCTGACGGAGGCACGCAGAGAAGAAATCATTAATGCCTGTGAAAAACTCTATAAGACCAAAAGCTTCAAAGAAATCACCATAAAGGACATCGGGAACGCAACCAGCTTCACACGCACCTCTATTTACAACTACTTTCAGACGAAAGAGGAAATATTTCTTGCCCTGCTGAAACGCGAGTATGAGTTGTGGAGCGACTCACTCAAGCAGACAATGGGACAGGTAAAAACAATGACAAAGGACGAGTTCGCGTCCATGCTGGCGTACTCTTTGGAGGAACGCGCACAGCTTTTGAAAATCCTATCCATGAACCACTACGACATGGAAACCGGCAGCCGCCCGGAGCATTTGAAAGAGTTTAAGGTCGCGTATGGCGAATCCATTCGCACAGTCATGACTTGTCTCCATAAATATTTCCCCGATATGACAGTAGAGCATAAACAGGATTTTATCTACACCTTTTTCCCGTTTATGTTCGGTATCTATCCCTACACATACGTTACCGAAAAGCAGCGGACGGCGATGGAACAAGCGGGCGTCAATTATGTGTTTATGTCGATTTATGAAATTACTTATAACTGCGTGAGAAAGTTGTTAGGAGACTGAAAATGAAAATCGTGATTATCAAAGGCAGTCCGCACAAAAAGGGCTCCTCAAATCTTCCGGCGGAACGATTTGCGAAAGGCGCACAGAAAATCGGGCATACTGTCATTGAGACGGACGCGGCACACATGAACATATGAACTTTACCGACTGCGGACAAATTTTAAGGCAATACCGCATAATTATTGTCGTGCAGATGTGCCAAGAGATTTTTCGTCAGATTGACAAAAAATGACGCAGGAATACTGACGTATTTCAAGGAGTTTTTGGCAAAAATGACGGGAAATCTCGGTGCAGATGCGCGGCAAAGGCGGTAGCCGTTAATTGTGCGGTATTGCCTTAAGAACAGGCTGCGGAACCCCGTCTATGACAAGAAGCAGCTGACACATGAAAGAAGCCTATCGGATTGAAAAATCTTTATAAGGAGACTTTACTATGTTATGAACATCACATAGCTTGGAGCTAATGAGGAAATGTTGGAAGGACTGGCGCAGAGTACCATTGTTCTGACAGACGGTTACAAAGCGCTTGACCACGATGAAATCGTGGATATTTTCAGAAACAGTTTATAATTTAAGGAGTGAAGTAACATGAGCAAAACATTAGTAGCTTATTTCAGCGCCGGCGGAACGACGGCGCGTGTCGCAAAGGAACTGGCGCAGGCAGCGGGAGCAAATCTCTATGAAATCAGACCCGCTGTGCCGTACACAAAGGCTGACCTTAACTGGATGGATAAGAAATCCCGCAGTTCCGTGGAGATGAACGACAAGAGCAGCCGTCCAGTGCTGGCAGATCGGGGCGCAAACATTGCGGAGTATGATACAATACTGCTGGGTTTTCCAATCTGGTGGTATGTAGCGCCGACAATCATTAACAGTTTTTTGGAGAGCTATGATTTCTCCGGCAAAAAAATTGTGCTGTTCGCCACCTCCGGCGGCAGTGGGCTCGGAAAAACCGTGGCAGGACTGAAACCGTCCGTGGCGGCGGATACCGTTATCACCGAAGGAAAAGTGCTGAACGGCAGACAGACAACGGCAAGTCTCAAAGCATGGGCTGAAACAGTTATTTAATTAGGAGGCGCGGACGATGAAGTACGCAAAACTCGGCAAATCCGATTTGACCGTTTCCCGTATATGTATGGGCTGTATGGGCTTCGGCAACGCTGCCACGGGTCAGCACAGTTGGACGGTAGACGAAACACAAACAAGAGAAATTATCAAACGCGGCCTTGAGCTTGGTATAAATTTCTACGACACCGCCATCGCCTATCAGAACGGAACAAGCGAGCAATATGTAGGCAAGGCGTTGAGGGATTTTGCCGGACGCGATGATTTTGTAATTGCCACAAAATTTACACCACGGACGCAGGACGAAATCGACGCCGGGATAAGCGGTCAGAAGCACATCGAAAATTATCTGAACCGAAGCCTTAAAAATCTCGGCATGGACTATGTTGACCTTTACATTTACCATATGTGGGATTACCACACTCCGATGGAGGAAATTATGGAGGGACTGCATAATGCGGTCAAGGCGGGCAAAACCCGATACATCGGTATCTCCAACTGCTTTGCATGGCAGCTTGCCAAGGCAAATTTCTACGCGAGGGAAAACGGTCTGACGGAATTTATTTCCGTGCAGGGACATTACAACTTGATTGCCCGTGAGGAGGAGCGGGAGATGGCTCCTTTTTGCGCCGACCAGAACATCGCCATGACGCCGTACAGCGCTCTTGCCGGAGGACGGCTCTCCAAGCGCCCCGGCGAAAAGTCAAAGCGGCTTTGGGAGGACGCCTACGCTAAATTTAAATACGACTCTACAGCGGAGGCGGACGGCAGAATCATCGCCCGCGTAGCGGAACTGTCGGAGCGGCACGGCGTTTCAATGACAGAAATTTCCCTCGCATGGCTGCTGACAAAAGTGACCGCGCCGGTGGTGGGCGCAACAAAGCTATCCCATTTGGAGGGCGCGGCAAAGGCCGTAGAGCTGGGGCTTTCTCAGAGCGAACTCGACTATCTGGAAGAACTTTATATTCCGCACGCGTTAGTTGGAGTTATGGCACAGAACGGAAAGCAGAAAGCAGGAAATGTAGTATAACCCGATAAATTTTAAGGAGGATTTTACCATGGAAAAAATCACACAGACAGCGGGCAGAAATCAGCTTGGCAATTTCGCGCCGGATTTCGCTCATTTCAACGATGACGTTCTCTTTGGCGAGAACTGGAACAACCGAGACATTGACTTAAAAACTCGGTGCATAATCACGGTAGTGGCGCTGATGTCCTCCGGAATTACGGATTCGTCGCTTGTTTACCACCTGGAAAACGCTAAATCCCATGGTGTAACCCGTGCGGAGATTGCCGCTATCGTGACCCACGTCGGATTTTATGTAGGCTGGCCGAAAGCATGGGCGGTGTTCCGTATGGCAAAGGACGTGTGGAACGAACCGGAGCCGAAACGGACGGAAAAAGATAAATATCAGAATACAATCCTTTTTCCGATAGGTGCGCCAAATGACGGTTTTAAGCAGTATTTTATCGGTCAGAGCTACCTTGCTCCCGTATCAAAAGAACAAGTCGGCATTTTCAATGTGACCTTTGAGCCAAGCTGCCGGAATAACTGGCATATCCATCATGCCGACAAGGGCGGCGGACAAATTCTTATCTGCATCGGCGGGCGCGGGTATTACCAAGAATGGGGAAAAGAAGCGGTTGAAGTGAATCCCGGCGACTGCATTAATATCCCCGCAGGCGTCAAGCATTGGCACGGCGCCGCGCCGGATAGCTGGTTTTCACATCTGGCTATTGAAGTCCCCGGAGAAAACAGCTCTAACGAATGGCTTGAACCTGTCGATGATAAACAGTACGGAGGATTGAAATGAATATTAAAAAGCTTACGGCGATTTTATTGACGGTCATTATGGTACTGTTCCTTGCCGCCTGCGCAGGAGAAAATGACGGTGCGGAAAACAGCGGTAATACCGAACCGTCACAAATGTACACGAAAGAATCCAAAACGCCGGAATCCGATTCTGACAGTTCCTCAGCCGAACCAAATAGCAGTAAAATCCTTGTGGCCTATTTCTCCGCGACGAACAATACCGAGGGCGTAGCTCAGAAGTTAGCGGACGGGCTTGGCGCTGACCTCTATGAAATAACGCCGGAGCAGCCCTATACGGACGAAGATCTTGATTACGGCAATTCCGGTAGCCGCTCAACAATAGAAATGAACGATCCCGTCGCCCGTCCCGCAATTTCAGGCTCTGTTGAAAATATGGATCGGTACGACGTTGTGTTTATCGGCTATCCCATCTGGTGGGGTGAAGCACCGCGAATTATGAGTACCTTTATCGAAAGCTACGATTTCTCCGGCAAGACGATTGTTCCATTTTGTACCTCGGGCAGCAGCGGATTCGGCAGCAGCGATTCGGCTTTGAAAGCAGCCGCCGACGAAGCCACGTGGCTTGACGGACACCGCTTTTCCGCCGGTGCTTCCGCAGACGATGTACTTGCGTGGGCAAACGGACTTGGAATAAAATAGGGTGCGTTACCCTAAGCCGGAAATGATTTAAAAAAGCTGTGCCGGTTTTTTCCGGCACAGGAAGCGTTTTTATAACCTCATTTTATATATTTTTTCTCATAAGCCTATCAAACGACAACAAGCAGTCGTTTGATAGCGCGACTGCTTGTCCTTAACTATATGCGGCTTCGCGCCGCATTTTTTGTAATGTTTTTATATCTTTATTGACGATATAAGCTGTGATATTATTGCTCCTGCCGTTTCGGGTTCGCCGCCGAGGAGAGCCGCCGTTCCATAGGAAAGAACGGAAACTATTACCCCCGCTATAAGAACGCCGAGAGCTATGATAGGTACGGCCTTTTTTAAATCTATATCGAGAAGAGCCGCAAACAACGCGCCTGTCCACGCGCCTGTTCCGGGCAGCGGAATCGCAACGAAAATAAGCAGCCCCCATTGTTTATATCTCATTACCTTATCCTTATTCTTTTCTGTTTTCGCTTCGAGCTTATCTATGAATTTCGCGAACACCTTGAATCTTCTTAAAAACTCGAAAATCTTTTTGATAAACAATATGATAAACGGAACGGGTATCATATTTGCTATGTAGCAGATTATAAAAGCCTTCCAAAGCGGTATATGAAGCAGTACGGCGGCTATAAGCCCGCCTCTTAATTCAAGTATCGGGAGCAATGAGATTAAAAATATAGTAAGCTCTCCCGGAATTTTATTCCCGAATAAATCCACGAAAAAGTTAGCCAATGTTTCAGCCAGTTTAATCAACTCCGTATTTTTGCGTTATTTTAATGTTATTGGCGATATGCCTAAATAATCGGCCTCTAAGGCGATACTGCCTTAATTGATTCTGTCTTTTAAAAAGGATTCCGCCGATTGTAAAATCGTTTTGTCGTTATCAAATTTTAAAATGTCAAGCGCGGCCGTGTAGCCCAGCCATGTGTAGTCGTCAATTTCTTCCGGCTGTATTTTAGTCTGCGAGTCATGTGTTGAAGCCAAAAAAATAGAAACTCTTTTTTCAACCTTGCCGGCAATTTTATATTCGGACGCGAGCTTAAAGCCTTCGATTATATTTATATGCAGCCCTGTTTCTTCAAGAACCTCCCGTTTTGCGGTTGCGGTTTCCGTTTCTCCGCGCTCTATATGACCTTTCGGAAAGCCCCAGTGATTGCTCCTTTTATTTTTTATAAGCAAATATTCGCGTTCTCTTTCCGTGTTTCTGAAAACAACTGCGCCGCAGGAGCTTTCATAAAGACATTCAAGCGAAAACTGTCTGTTTTTTTCAAGAAATCTTATCGCGTCCTCTATTTCAAAATTAATATATCTCGATTTTTTCGGAGCGGCGATGACGTAGTTAGGGCGTTTATCCTGATGGCGTATAACGGCAATTATCCGTCCCTCAAAAATATTGACCGGGTGGTTAATGCCCATAACACAGGCGGAATAAATAAACGACCTTTTTTCAGACTTTATTTCGGCTATGCCGAAATTTAACCGATAACGGGTATTTGTTTTACTGTCAAAGGAATTGAAGGGCTTTGTTATCCTTACTCTTACATTTTTTCCCAACATACAGTATTTCTCTTTCTTAACATATAATTGATTTTCATTATACATTATTTTGACATATGTTTCAAGGTTTTTTTTATATAATGTGAAAAAATGTTTGAATTTATTTTTATAAAGTGTTAATAAAAAATTTTTTGACGTATTAGAGCGGTATCTACACAAGCCCTGCACACGTCTTTTTTGGCAAATTTCCTTATGACCGCGTTAAATTGTGTATTTAAGGCAATACCGCACAATTAACGGCTACCGCCTTTGCCGCGCATCTGCACCGAGATTTCCCGTCATTTTTGCCAAAAGCTCCCCCCATACGTCATTATTCCTGCGTCACTTTTGTCAATCTGACGAAAAATTTCTTGGCACATCTGCACGACAATAATTGTGCGGTATTGCCTTAAAAAAAATCAACGAGGTATGACGGAAAAAGTCCCGTTATATGAGCATTTTAATTTAGAGTTTATTCACACTCTATGTTTTATTTAGCCGCTTTTTTAAACGGAAGCTGAACAAGGATTATAGCCGCGAACATAACGGCGCAGCCTGCAAATTCTCTCGCGCTGAGCGTATTTCCTCTTATAATCCAATCGGCGAGCGCGGAGAATACCGATTCAAGGCTCATCAGAAGGCTTGCGAGCACATGATTGCAGCGTTTCTGGCCTATTATCTGTAAGGTGAACGCTCCTCCGCCCGAAAGTATTCCCGAATAAAGCAAAGGTATTGACTGAGCGAGTATAGCGTTAATATCGGGCTTTTCAAATATGAACATTAATACCGACGACAGAACTCCGGCGATAAAAAACTGTATGCAGGATAGCTTTATTCCGTCAATTTCAGAAGAGAATCTGTCTACGGTTATTATCTGAACGGCGAAAAACAATGCGCAGAGTATAAGAAGAATATCGGCGGAAGATATGCCAAAGCCTTCGTTCGGATTTACCGAGATAAGATAAAGTCCGGCGACAGCTACCGCAACGCTTAACCATGCTGTGAGATTTACTTTCTTTTTAAAAAAAATACCGAAAATCGGCACAAGCACTATGTAAAGAGCTGTTAAAAACGCCGCTTTGCCCGTTGATGTTTCCTTTCCCTGCATACCTATTCCGAACTGCTGTAAATTATTCGCGAGAGTAAGAGCAAGACCGCATATTATTCCCGCTTTTACGAGCGTTTTGTTATCGGAATACCATTCCCCTGCGCTTTTGTATTTTTTCTTTGTCCGCCTGTTATTGCCCGTGTTATCCCTTATGAGAATTACAGCAAGGACGGAAAGACACGCGAGCAGACACCTTATTCCCTGGAATGTGAACGAGCCTATATCGTCGCCCTCGCTCTGCGCCACAAATGAGATACCCCATATCAAAGCGGCGAGGACGAGCAGCAGAGGACTTATAATACTTAATTTTTTTTCTTTATCCATATTTTCTCCCTATGGCGTATCCGAAAAAATCCAAAAAACACCGTTTATAACCTTAAATAGTTTACGATTTTTACTGTTTTGCCGTTTTTTTTGTAAACTCTCGGAATCCTTCTTGAAACGCCGCAGACTACCTCGTAATTGAAGCTCATGCTGTTTGCGCCGATTTCCTCGGCAGAAACGGTAAGTCCGTTTTCGCTTCCCCAAAGTATGACTTCATCATCGACCGACACGCCGGGAATATCCGTAACGTCTATCATAAACTGGTCCATACAGATTCTGCCCACGATAGGCGCGTATTTTCCCCTTATTATAACTCTGCCTCGGTTTGAGAGCGCTCTCGGATAGCCGTCCGCGTAGCCCGCCGAAACAGTCGCTATACGGCGCGTCTCCGCCGTTATATATGTATGTCCGTAGCTTACGCCCTCTCCCGACGGTACGTCCTTAACATATATGACGTGGCTTTTGTAAGTCATGGCGGGAATAAGATTTATTTTTGTTTTATCTACTTCCTCGGACGGATAAAGTCCGTAAAGTGATATACCCATGCGTACCATATCGAAATGCTCCGTAAATTCCGAAATTCCGGCGCTGTTGCAAATATGCCTTATCGGGAATTTTACACCTTTGTCCCCGCATTTTTTTATAAAGTCAATATACCGCTCGGTCTGAGTTTCTGAGATGGATTTATCGGTCATATCGGCGCACGCGTAATGGGAAAAAATGCCCTGAAGCTCTATATTTTTCATATCGGATATCGCCTTAATATCCTGAACCGATTTGTCGGTAAGGGCGAAGCCTATGCGCGTCATTCCCGTATCGACCGCTATATGAACGAGAGCTTTTTTATTGAGTTTCTCCGCCGATTCATTTATTTTTTGAGCGTCGCCGAGAGTAAAAACAGTCAGCGAGATTCCGTTGGATATAAGCGCTTCAAAATCGTCCATATGAGAATATGACAAAATAAGAATGGGATTTTTTATCCCGGCGTTTCTGAGTTCGACAGCCTCGTCGGCGGTAGCGACGGCGAAATAATCAGTCTTGTCCCTAAGAAGCTCGGCTATGGCAACCGCTCCGTGACCGTAGCCGTCCGCCTTTATAACGGCGCAAAGCTTTACTTTACCGCCGACGCAGTTTTTAAGCTCATTGAAATTATGCTCGACAGCGTCAAGATTTATCTGCGCAAAAGTCCTTATGTATTTGTCCATCAAGGTGTCACTTCTTTATTAAGCGGTGTATGTATCAAGGCGTTTTTCCGTTTTCTGATACGCCTTAAGGCAATACCGCACAATTAGCGGCTGCCGCCTTTGCCGCGCATCTGCACCGATATTTTCCGTCATTTTTGCCAAAAGCTCCCCCAATACGTCAGTATTCCTGCGTCCGCGTCGTCGCAAACTGCGCATCGTTCGTTTTCGCCTAACGGCGAAAAGTTCACTCGCTCCGTTGCTCCTCCTTTCCCCAAAAATCCTAACGGATTTTCGGGGTTCCCTATGGCTTTCTAACGAAAAATCTCATGGTACATCTGCACGACAATAATTATGCGGTATTGCCTTAAATTTTTATCATTCATGCTCTTTGATTTTCTTTATCGCGCCTTTTTCAAGCCGGGATACCTGCGCCTGAGATATTCCGACCTCGTTCGCGACCTCCATTTGAGTCATGCCCTGCATAAAACGCATGGAGAGTATTTTTTTCTCTCTCGGATTAAGATTTTTAATTGATTCTTTTATAAGAATTTCATCTATCCAGTCATTGTCCGACGCGTTGTCGCCTATTTGATCCATAACGTAAATGGTGTCACCGCCGTCGGAGTATACCGGCTCATAAAGAGATACGGGGTCAACGATTGCCTCGAGAGCCAATACCACCTGCTCTCTCGGCAGCTCGAGCTGTTCCGCGATTTCCTCAACAGTCGCGTCCCTGCCGAGCTTGTTCTGAATATCTTCTCTTATCTGCATGGCGTGATATGCCGTATCTCTCATAGAGCGGCTTACTCTCACGCTGTTATTGTCTCTTAAATATCTTCTTACCTCTCCGATAATCATAGGTACGGCGTATGTGGAAAATTTTACCTGCTGTGATATGTCAAAATTATCTATTGATTTTATAAGACCTATGCAGCCGACCTGAAATAAATCGTCAAGGTTTTCTCCTCTGTTGGTAAAACGCTGAATGACTGACAGTACAAGCCGAAGATTTCCGTTTATTAAGTCCTCTCTCGCTTTTTTATCTCCGCTTTTGACCTTTTTCAGAAGCTCGGTTTTTTCGCTCTCCTTTAAAACCTTAAGCTCTGCCGTATTTATACCGCATATCTCAACTTTTCCCCACTGCATGACAGTACAATCCTCCGAATACAAGAATATGTACGCCGTTTGAAGCGGGAGGGGGGGGGTGGAGAGATAAGTAATTATTGAATCGACAATGTACAGTTGTTAATTATCAATTTTATTATTGCCTATATTTTATTTTATAAACAGTTAAAGTTTACCAATGAGCGCGAGAACCTCATCGGGATTTTTGCACGTTATGTTATCCACGTTCATTGACAGGCACTTTTTAGCGCCTTCTACGTCAGTTACCGTCCATACCGAAACAAGCAGATTTTCCTTGTGAAACGCGTTGACAAGCGCTTCGGAGCAACAGGACTTATTTAAGTTTATGCCTATCGCGCCGTATTTTTTCGTAAGGTATACAAGATATCTTATATACGCCGGAATGTTTTTAAGATAAGGCAGAAAATTTTTGTTGAGATAATAGGGAATGTCGGGACAGCCCATCTTTACGTCGCAGACAAAGCTGTCGAAAACTCCCGTAAAAAACAATTGGTTTATAACGCCCTTTTCATATGCGAGCCTTTGTATCGAGGGCATATTGCTTTGTTCTTTTATATCGAGATTTACTTTTCTGTCCGAATATTGCTTTATACAGTCGAATGCTTCCGACAGTGTGACAAGGTTTTTCGCATTTTTATTATTAACGTCGTCATGAGACAGTACCGGCACGCCATCCGAAGTAAATCTTATGTCGATTTCGGTTATGTCCGCTCCCATATCAAATCCCGCCGAAATTGACTCTATAGAGTTGGGTTTTGTGTTCATACATCCCGAATGTGCCGTTACGGTAACTGTTTTTTTATTGCTCAAAATATATCTGTCCTTCTTATTATTGTTATATGCCGCTTATTCCGCGTTTTCCCGATTTATTGACGCATAAGCTTCGTGGCGTCTTGCTATAAGCTCGTTATACATTCTTTCTCTTTTTTCTTTTGTAAGGGGATACAGGAATTTGGGGATAACGGCGAGAATGCCCGTTATCTGCGGAATGCCAGTACACATTGAGAACAGCCACCATTTTGTGGAGTCCTTCTGTGTGCCTATTGTTCTGCCCTGAATATAGCCTATACGGCTCATCATGAGGTTCTGTATCGAGCTTTTGAGTATATTCTGAATTTTAAGTATAAGGTCTCTCGCAACGCCTATTGTGGCTTCCATTCTGTAACCGTTTTTCCATTCGCAGTAGTCCATCGCTTCGTTATAAAGCTCCGCCGCCACTACTTTTCTTATACCGAACGCCCATTTATCAAAGAATGCCTGTATACCGAACATTATGCACATAAACAGCCGCCTTTTGTAGTTGCCGTTTATCGAGCCGATAATCCATAACAGAATCCACCATGCTCTTGTGTACAAATCCTCTCCTACCCATAACGCCTTTGACGAAAATCTGTTTCTCATCGGCTTGACAAACGCATAGCTGATGCTTCCAATCATACTCGACGGAAGATTAAGTATTGTTTGCAATGTGGCGGAGCCTAAAACGTCTATAAAATAGTTAGTCGCGCTTGTGCTTATGCTGAAGCCGCCGAGAAAGCTTGAAAGAGTAATGAGAAGTATCGGGTAGTTGTTGAAAACCGCTTTTATACCCTGTTTTATATTTGGCGTTTCAATGGTCTGCGGAACGCGTTCCCTTGAGACAAGGAAAAAATAAAAAGTAAAAATGCACGACATGATATTCGTGAACAATCCCATTCCGAGAAATGCGGAACGCAGCTTCCACGGCAGAATTTTATTGTTTATGAGGTCTATAACTACGCCCATTATCGTTGCAGGCAGGTCCTCGCCCATGTATCCCGTAAGAAGCTCCGCCATCGTTATAAGACGCGCTCGGTCATTCGGGTGAGGAGTTATTGTCGTCATGTAGCCGGTTTTCGCTATGCTTGTGAAAGTCCCCGCTGTTTCCGTTATGGCGTTGAACGCGAAAAAGAATATGAGCTTTGGTATATATGTACCGGCGGAGTTCGGAAAAATATAAGGCATGAACCAGTAAAGAGTGCCTATAAGAGTAAGAGGTATCTGGAAAAACAGCATATAGGGTCTGAATTTGCCCCAGCGCGTTCTCGTTTTATCAACAAGAGTGCCTATAAGGGGGTCGTTGATAACGTCCCACGCGCCCGTAAAAATACTTACGAATGCATTGATTTTAAAATCAATTTTTACTACGTCCCAAATAAATCTGTCCTTATAGCCGTCGATGTTGAAAACGTTTGACATATCGTTAAGAAGATACGCAAAAGTTTCCCTTTGACCGACATAGCGTCTGTCATGAACGGTAAAATCGGACATTTCCGCGTTATCGAGGATAATATCCTGTTCACGATTATTCTGTTTATCGCTCATAAGCGCCCCTCCGTTTTTTATCGGGCGACAATTGTAAATTTTCAATTGTCAATTATTCAAGTATTTCCAGTTCTTCAAAATCGTCAAGCTCAAGCCCCTTGTTATGGGAAAGAGCCCAGTCAACGCACCATTGACCCGCAAAAATCAGGAGATCCCTGCCCTTTACGTCGCGGACCCATACGGAATTCGTCAAATCAAGATTCTTAGGCTCGGCGGGAGTTGAAACTATTCTTTTTATAACCTGATAATTGAGATTCCTTCTTCGGAATTTTACGCCGTATTCGCTTTCCATTCTGTATTCGAGAACCTCGTATTGCAACATTCCCACAACGCCTACAATAACACGCTCCATACCTGTTTCGGGCAGGAAAAATATCTGAATTGCGCCCTCCTGCGCTATCTGATTCATTCCCTTCGCGAACTGCTTGCGCTTCATGGAATCTATCTGCTCCACTTCCGCAAAATGCTCGGGAGCGAAGGTCATGATGCCTTTATATTTGATTTTCATATCTCGGTCGCAGACGGTGTCGCCTATAGAGAAAATTCCGGGGTCGAAAACTCCGATTATATCTCCGGCGTACGCTTCGTTGATTATTTCCCTTTCCTGCGCCATAAGCTGCTGCGGCTGCGAAAGCTTTATAAGCTTGTTTTCCTGAACGTGAAGATAATCCTTGCCGCGCTCAAATTTTCCTGAGCAGATACGCATAAAAGCAATCCTGTCCCTGTGAGCCTTATTCATATTAGCCTGAATCTTGAATACAAACGCCGAAAATCTCTCGTCAAACGGGTCAACAACGCAGTCGTTCGTTTTGTGCGCGAGAGGAGCGGACGTAAGCTTTAAAAAGCTCTGCAAAAACGGCTCTATTCCGAAATTGTTAAGAGCCGAACCAAAGAAAACAGGAGTTAATTTTCCGTTTCTGACCTTTTCTGTATCAAATTCGTCGCTCGCTATATCGAGAAGCTCTATATTATCTGTAAGAATTTTTCTTAAATCCTCGCCTATAAGGGAATCGAGCTTTTCGGTATCGGAAATATCGCACTCTATACCTTCGATTCTTTTTCTGCCGCTGTGAAATTCGTTAAAGGCGAGAATATGGCGTTTTTCTCTGTCGTAAACGCCCCTGAAATCACTGCCGCAGCTTATCGGCCAGTTCATGGCGTAGGTGCTTATACCGAATTCCGTTTCAAGCTCATCAAGAAGCTCGTAAGGGTCCCGCGCTTCCCTGTCCATTTTATTTATAAATGTGAAAATCGGAATATTCCTCATCGCACAGACCTTAAAAAGCTTTCTTGTCTGCGGCTCTATGCCCTTCGCCGCGTCTATAACCATAACGGCGCTGTCGGCTGCCATAAGCGTTCGATAGGTGTCCTCCGAGAAATCTTGATGTCCCGGTGTGTCGAGGATATTTATGCAGAATCCGTCATATTCAAACTGGAGTACGGACGAAGTTATGGAAATACCTCTCTGCTTTTCAAGCTCCATCCAGTCCGAAACGGCGTGCTTGTCGCTCGCTTTGCCCTTTACCGAACCGGCCGACTGAATCGCGCCGCCGTAAAGCAGAAATTTTTCGGTAAGCGTCGTTTTTCCCGCGTCGGGGTGGGATATTATCGCGAAAGTTCGCCGTCTGTTTATTTCCTGTTTTAGGTCCGCCATTATATTACCTCTTAAATAAATTTATACATTTTAAAATTATATCATGATTGACGTAAAAAATCAATTAAAAACGCATAAAAAGCATACAGTATTTCTGCGATGTAAACAGAATGACCCATTTTCAGTAAAAAATAACTTAAAGCATATAGTCAATAAAGCGGACAGAAGAAAAGGAAATTAACAATAAGAAAATTCAGTTTGATAGCGTTTAGCTCGCCTAATACCTTGGCTTTGCCGTTTTCGGTCATATTTCGTGTACACAAAATTTTCTGGTAAGTCTTGTGCTATACGTTTTTAATTTTTGCGCTCTTGGATTGCCTTAAAGTATCTCCGCCTTGAAAATCAACCTTCTTGTGTATTATACCGGATAAAAATCCAAGAGCGCAGAGTATTTTATAATCAGAGCGTCTTGTATTTTTTTGTAAACACGAGCTGTACTATTTCATATTTTTTGATATTTCCAGCACTAACCGTTTGCTTGTAGGTGAGAGATTTTTAAAGTTAGTGACTAATTCATATTCGGTTTTCGACAAATACAAATCAGTATTATCTTTAAAAAACAAAAACCAGATAGGAATTTCAAAGGCTTCGCAGATGTTGTACAATGTACGAATATTGGGATACCCTTTCTTTTTATATATGTATTTTATTGTATTGATTGAAACATCTGATTTGAGCGCAAGCTCATAGATAGAATAGTTATGTTCTACCCTCAGTTTATCAATTCTATCCACCAATTCATTAATCCGCAGCAAATCGCCCTGATTTTTATTCAAAAAAATGCACCTCCGTAAAGGCTGATTAACAAAGCACAAAATGGGGTAGAACTTTTTACATTATAGGTTAAATTGGGGTGGAATATTTTATTATGTATGAACAGCGTTAATGATATAATAGTTTAGCATCCGTTCTATGGCGTGTTGATACCAAATCCAATGCGCGGTTTAAGGCAAAATTAAAAACACTTGCCAGCGTTACGCCCCGCAGATTTTTGCCTTGTCTGCATAAATTTATGCTCGAAAATACGCATATTACGTTAGTATCAATATGCCCTAAAATAAATAAAAATTAAAGCAAAGGGCGATACAAAAAAATGGTCTTAAAACGCATTAAAAAGTATCATATACAATTATCATGAAAAATACTTTAGACAGCTATGAAAAGAACGAATGCTATAATAAAAATCGTAATAATACCGAAAGCGGTCAGATAAACAGCGATAAAAATACGGCGGTATATATTCCGGCAAAGGACAAAGCCGATATATTCGGCAGGGAGCATATATTTTCCGTATGTGCATATTGCCGTGTTTCAACAGGAAGCGATGGACAGCTTTCTTCTTTTGAACTTCAGCAGGAGCATTACAGAAAGCTCGCATTAACGCATCCAAATTGGAATTTGATGCATATATTTGCAGAAATGTAAACCCAAGAATTGATACAAAGAAATGCTGTTGTCAGAGCGGCAGAATGGCTTGAAATCAAGGGCTTTC
>CANRNI010000006.1 GCA_947631945.1 uncultured Clostridia bacterium | reverse complement strand
GGTAAATATAAGCAGAGCGTATTGGTACAAAGAAGAATTTTTGAAAATCATCTATCATAAAGATAGCGAATCGGCTAAAATTGCTTTGAATGAATGGATTGAAAATGCCGAATGTTGCGGTATTCCGCAATTCGAAAAGTGCGCAAAAACAATGCGCAATTGGTATACAGGTATTGCCAACTCGCTGTCATTACCTATAACAAACGGCTTTACCGAAGGCTGCAACAACAAGATTAAAGTGCTGAAAAGAAATGCTTACGGCTATAAGAATTTCAAACGTTTTCGTAACCGTATCTTACATATTTTTTCTCATCAATCTTTAAAACGACAACAAACAGCAGCTTAACTCATTTGATTGATCTTGACTTTTTCCTTTTATTACCCCAACTATTGACAATGAACCTAAAAAAACTTGAAGAGGTATAATATTTTGAAAGCATTTTCCGTTCCCCGCTAAGCTCCACTTCAAAGTTTTTCAAAAAACGGCGCCAGCATGACAGAAAATTTTGTGTAAGCTGGATATGACTGAAAACGACAACAAACTGCCGCTTAACATCGACTGCTGTTCTTGACTTTTCCTTTTTATTACCCAACTTTTGGCAAAAAAAACTAAAATACAAAAGAAAAAAACGGCGGCTGTTTGATACAGACGCCGTTTTATGTTCTTACTTATTAAGCTTCTTCAGAGGGCATTTCAACAACAGCCTTACCAAAATCGGATTCGGGCTGAAGCTTTGCCGATACTCTAAGTATAAGTCTTGCGTCGTTTGCAAGAATCTCGTTGTCAGTAATAACATTGGCAACGATAAGCTGCTCTGCCGTGGGTACTTCAAGTTTCGCGGAAATACGAAGAGTAAGACGCGCGTCGGCCGCATTGATAATGCCGTCAAAGTTAACGTCACCGAGTTTTAACTCTTTTGCGGGCTCAGATGCAGGTTCGTCCGATCCGGTCGCGGGCTCATCAATATCTGTGTTTGCTTCATTAGATGCTACTTCTGTAAGAGCTCCTGTACTGTCGGCAAAAACGGCAACAACGGTACCCGCAACAAAAACGAGAGCGAGTATGCAGCAAATAAGTGTCTTAAGATTTTTGCTCATGATAAAAATTCCTCCTTGATTTTTTTTGCGTGACCATATCCCGGCAAATTCCGGGAATTTAAAATCACTGTAAAATAACTTGTCTTGTGAAACGATTATACAAGAACATATGTATAATATCATATTTCAATTAACAAATCAATACTTTTTTTGATTTTTTTATCCGTTAAAATTAACAAAAATGGTTCTCTATAAAAGCGGTAGTTTGTTAATGGATATTTTTTCATAAAAATAAAAGCTCTTTTTATAATCAGACGAAAATTCATTGTCATTTAATCGCATATGACTTTAAAATATAATTACCGTCTGTTATTTCGATTTCCGCTTTTCCTGCCGCGTATTTTTCTCCTTTTTCCTTTGCTTCCTCCGAACTCATATCGCAGTTTACGGACGATGAGTAAACGGTAAACGATACTTCATACAGATTATCCGATTCGTCCTTTTTTATTACGGAATCGGCAATTGCGAGATTTTGAAAACCGAGCCCCTCCGCCGCCGGAGTATAAAAATATCCGTTGTCATAATTAAAAAATTCGTACGGCTTTTCGGTATAAACGCCTTCCCTATCCGCCGTTATTCCGAGATATTCTTCAAGTACCTCGTTTACCTTATCATACGGAACTCCGAAATAACTTCCGATGTTATCATCGGTCTGTCTTGTTATCACGGAACTGCGCTCTGTCCTGAAAATATGCGAATAAGCAAAGCGTATAACCTCGTAATCGCTGTATTTATCGCATGAATAATCTTTGTTTTCGGCAAAATAAACTCGGGAAAAAACGCTTAAAAATTCGTTGATGTCCGATTCGTTGATATTCTGTGTATCCCGGTTATCCTTTTGTTTATTCTCTGTGTAGTTTTCGTTCGGTTTTGCCGTTATATTTTCGTCGGTTTTATTCGCGGGTACTTTATCGGTACGTTCCGCGTCGTCGGATTTTATGTCCGTATCGGCGCTGTAATCAATTGAATTTTCAAACGCCTCACTTGATATTTGATTGCTGTTTTTGCCGATATATCCCTTTTCGTTCATATACCACACAGCGGCGGACGCTCCGGCAACTATAATAATAACCGCCGCCGCAAAGAATGCTTTTGCTTTTCTCATATACGTACACAGCACCTCCCGTTTGGTTGTGAGACTGCATCTAAAGACGTTGACGCGCCGTTCATAATGAGCGGCGCGCTTTGTACTTTAAGGCAATACCACACAATTAACGGCTATCGCCTTTGCCGCGCATCTGCACCGAGATTTCCCGTCATCTTTGCCAAAAACTCCTTGAAATACGTCAGTATTCCTGCGTCATTTTTGTCAATCTGACGAAAAATCTCTTGGCACATCTGCACGACAATAATTATGCGGTATTGCCTTAATTTCGCAGTATAAAATCAGTCTATACCCAAAATGCTCGAGATTTTTGTCCAAAGACCGTAGAAGAAATTATAAACTTCACCGAAGAAGCCATAGAATTTATAGCTTATCATTGCGCCCGTGTCATTGCCGAGAACTTCGGGAACCGATACTATGCTTGTTTCATATGTATTGGGATTCGCTTCGTTAAGAGTGATAACTCTGATTCCTCTTGAGTCGTTGCTGCCATAGGATCTGAAGCCGCAGGTGGGAGTATTTATAATATCAATGCCTTCATAGGGGATAATGAATGAATTGCAGTGGTCGTGACCGGATACTACAGCGAGAACGTCTCCCTGAGCTTTGAACGCGTCAAATTCGCCGCCGTTTGTTCCGGAAGGACAGGGCGATTCGCCGAGCTTGCTGCCTTCCTTTGCATTATCGGGAAGAACGTAAGCTTTGCCGTATTTAAATACCGCGCCTTTCGTTGACATATCGGTTTCCTTGAGGGCATCGTAAATCTCGGGAACGATTATATGCTGGAACGCTATCGAGGGAACAACCTTACCGCCGTTCGCGGCTTTGAGTTCGTCTGATTTTGCCTTATACCAGTTGAGCTGGCTCTCTTTAACGTGGTCGTAATCGCCGTTGTCGTCTCTGTCGCCTGTATCAAACAGCCAGCAGTTGAAAACCACTTTCGTATCGTCGTCGGACGCGTAAATCGGTACATTGTATGTGCCGCAGCCCCAGATATCTTCGCCGTCGTCGTAAGAAATATCACATTCATAGCTGTTGTAAATAGCCATCTGTTCTTCCTTAGTAAGACCGCTTTCGTATTCGTCGTGGTTGCCGAAAACAATAGCTACGGGAATGCCGTATCCTTCGAGAATATCCATATACGCCCTTATGCCCTTTTCCGTTTTTGCGGCTGAAAGAGTGCGGTAACCCGAAATATTATCACCCGTAAGTATGATAAGATCGGGCTGTTCTTTCTCTATAGCGGCTTTCATGAATTTTGCCGTTATGCCCAAAAGCTTGGCTCCGTCCTGGATATCGGAAATATTCAGTATTTTAAACGTGCCGTCCTCGTTAAACTGTAATTTTGCTTCCTCCGCGGGAGTTGCCGCCGAAGCTAAAGGCATTGCCGCGCATAAAATCAAAAGAACGCTTAACATCAAAGAAATAAATTTTTTCATTCTGTTCCCTCCATAAAATCAAGACAATACCGCCTGAATTTTGCCGTACATACGCGCGACAAAGACGTTATCCACTAACTGTGCGGTAATGCCTCAATAATAAATTGACAGAAATAATTATAATCCGAAAATGAAATTTGTCAAGAAAAAAATCCAATTATTAATAGAAAAATAAAATATTTAAGGCAAAAGGAGATTTCGCGCTCTGCGGAGCGCGACACGGTGACGCTGTTCCCGTGACCCCTGCAAGCCTTTGTAAAGGCTTGACCGAAACTTTTATACTCTTTGCATCAAGTTTTTCGACAAGCAGTACCGCACAAAGATTGCGCGGTACTGCCTTTACTTATTTTAGGAAGCACTGATTAAATCGAACGTGCAGATTGCGTCATGAGATTTTTCGTCAGATTGACAAAAGTGACGCAGGAATACTGACGTATTTCAAGGAGCTTTTGGCAAAAATGACGGGAAATCTCGGCGCAAGATGTGCGTTCAGCCGTCAGGCGTGATTTATTCAGTGGTTCCTTTATTTCTTTGATTCCTTGTCAAAAAGCTCCGCAGTCGTAGTGGCGAGAGATGCAAGTCCCTGAATCTCCGACGGAATGATGATTTTTGTAGCTTTGCCGTCGGCGGCCGCCGTAAAAGCGTCAAGGCTCTTAATCGTAAGCACTTCCTTTGTGGGAGCGGATTCATTAAGCAGCTTAATACCCTCGCTCTTTGCTCTCTGAACGGCTACAATTGCTTCCGCTTCGCCCTCCGCCTCGCGTATTTTAGCTTCCTTAATAGCCTCGGCGTGGAGTATCGCCGCCTGTTTTTCACCCTCGGCGGCAAGTATCTGAGATTCTTTCTGACCTTCGGCTACAAGTATTTTACTTGCCTTTTCGCCCTCGGCTCTCAGTATAGCCTCTCTGCGTTCGCGCTCGGCTTTCATCTGTTTTTCCATAGCGTCCTGTATTTCCTTGGGCGGGAAAATATTTTTAAGCTCTACGCGGTTTACCTTTATTCCCCACGGGTCGGTCGCCTCATCGAGGATTCCTCTTATTTTGGCGTTAATTACATCTCTCGACGTCAGAGTATGGTCAAGCTCCATTTCGCCTATGATGTTTCTTAGCGTTGTAGCCGTAAGATTTTCTATAGCGGCTACGGGGTGTTCAACTCCGTATGTGAAAAGCTTGGGGTCCGTAATCTGATAGAACACAACCGTATCTATCTGCATTGTTACGTTATCCTTGGTTATAACGGGCTGAGGAGGAAAATCCGCAACCTTTTCTTTTAGAGAAACCACCTTTGAAATTTTTTCAATAAAAGGAATTTTAACGTGAAGTCCCGTCTGCCACGTACATTTATACGCACCGAGTCTTTCAACTACATACGCTTTTGACTGCGGTACGATTTTGATATTTGCAATGATTAATACAAGCAAGAACAAAATAAGAACCGCGAAAATGATAATAAAACCCATAATACTGCCTCCGTTTTATATTGTTTTTATAACAAAAAGCTTTACGCCTTTTATTTCCAGAATTTTGACCTTTTCACCCTTTTCAATGATTGAACCGTCGTCGGAACGCGCGCTCCATACGGCTCCCCCGACCTTTACTGTTCCCGTTTCGGCGAGATTATCTATATCTTCAGTTACTATGCCCGTTTTTCCTATAACCATATCGGCATTTGTCGGTTCGGCCTTACGGTTAACCATCTTTTTAACGAGAGGACGGGTAAGCGCAAGCGCGACCGCCGATACCGCAGCGAATAAAATTATTTGAAGCGGCAGACCTGCTCCTGCCATGGCGGCAAAAAATGACGCGAGTGCGCCGACCGCGAACCATATGGAAACGAGCTGAGTTGTGGAAAGCTCGATAATCACCATGAACGCCATCACTCCGAGCCATATATATACCATCATGCTTATCACCCCTTTATAATATAGCACAAAAAACACGCGTTGTAAATAGATTTACAGTCTATAATTGTTGACAATTGTGCATTTTTCAAGCATTATGTCGAAAAAGCCGTTTAGGATATGTTATACCTGTTCGAACACTCTCTGACAATTATCTTATCGAGCGTTTCGCCTATTTTTTCATGCATCACAAGCGTCGCGCTGCTGTCCACGGACGTTTCGTCACGGTTTATAAGAACAAGATTGTCACCGCCGAAATACCTTACCATTCCAGCCGCCGGATAGACCGTAAGAGAAGTACCGGCGATTATAAGCGTATCGGCTTCCGATATAGCTGTTACGGCATTTGTCACGGTTTCGCCGTCAAGTCCCTCCTCATACAGCACCACGTCGGGCTTTATTATGCCCGAACAGGAGCATTTCGGCACGCCGCGCGAATTAAGTATGTAATCCGCTCCGTAAAATTTTCCGCATTTTACGCAATAATTTCTGTGAACGCTTCCATGCAGCTCGTAAACCTTTTTACTGCCCGCCGCTGTGTGCAGACCGTCTATATTCTGCGTTACCACGGCGGATAGCTTTCCCTTTCTTTCAAGCTCCGCAAGCTTTAAATGCGCCTTATTGGGCTTAGCGTCAAGACACAGCATTTTATCGCGGTAAAAATCGAAAAATTTCTCTGTATGCCTGACAAAATATGTATGACTGAGTATAGTTTCGGGAGGAACGTCGTATTTTTGATTGTAAAGTCCGTCGGCGCTCCTGAAATCGGGAATGCCCGATTCCGTGCTTACTCCCGCTCCTCCGAAAAACACGATTCTTTTTGATTTGTCAATAATTTTTTGAAGAATTTCATTATTATTCATAATATCACCCCCTTAATTATACGCTTTTTATACGGCCTATTGCAAGTAAAATCGGCGGTACGAAAATATTTTATTTTTTATGCAAAAAATTATTTTATCCTATTGTATTATCGGATTTTAAAAGTTATAATTAAAATGATAAATTTTATACAGGTGAGAAAATTATGCTGTTTTCACAGGATATAGGAATAGATTTAGGCACGTCGAACACACTCATATACGCTAAGGGAAAAGGTATTACGGTAAGAGAACCCTCCGTAGTCGCTATGGACGTAAGGGAAACTCCCTCGAAAGTCGTGGCGGTCGGCACGGAAGCAAAAAATATGATAGGCAGAACTCCCGGCTCAATCACGGCCGAAAGTCCGCTCAAAAACGGAGTTATCGCCGATTATGAAATGACTGCGGATATGCTCAGGGCCTTAATAAAAAAGGCGCAGGGTATTTCCCCGTTTAACAGGGCGAGGGTCATGCTAAGTATTCCGTCGGGCGTTACCGAGGTTGAAAGGCGCGCCGTTCACGACGCCGCGAGGAATGCGGGCGCAAGATACGTAAGCCTTATAGAAGTACCCATGGCGGCGGCTATAGGCGCGGCGCTTCCTATCGGAGAGCCTGTAGGGAGCATGATAGCCGACCTCGGAGCCGGAACGTGCGAAGTCGCGGTAATCTCTCTGGGTGATATTGTGGCTTCCAATTCCATACGCATAGGCGGCGACGATATGGACGAAGCGATAATATCATATATAAGAAGAAGACACAATCTTCTTATAGGCGCAAGAACCGCCGAGGATATAAAAATCAAGATAGGCTCCGCGTATCCTTACGACGGCGAGGCCGCGATAAACATAAAGGGCAGAAACCTTACCGACGGTCTGCCGAAAAACGTTGAAATAACGTCGGCGCAGGTACGCGAGGCAATTGCGGACTGCGTAAATCAGATAGTTGACATGATTTGCGATACGCTGGAGAAAACGCCGCCCGAGCTTGCGGCGGATATACTCGACAGAGGCATAACCCTCTCGGGCGGTACGGCGTTGCTCAGAGGCATAGACAAGTTGATTTCTCATGCCGCGAAAATGCCCGTAAAGGTTTGCTCGGAACCTCTCGACTGCGTGGCAATAGGCACCGGAAGATGTCTTGAAAAGAACATACTGGGACTATGAGCGCGGCGGATTAAACGGGTACGGGTACAAAAAATGAAAAACTTTTTTAAAAGTACAAGATTCAAAGTAATAATATGCGTTTTCGCGGCTCTTCTCGGAGGAATGCTCACCGCCGCAGTAACAAACGACGCCGTGTCGCCGTTTACAAGCGCGGCGGGCATAATATACAGACCGTTTCAGAAAGCTGCGGCTTACGTCGCCGAAAAAACAGCCGATTGGAAAAGCTCGTTTGTATCGTCCGCACAATATAAAAAAAGAGTGGAAGAACTCGAATCGCAGGCCGATGTTTACAGTGAACAGCTTGTAGATTATGAGCGAACGAAACAAAAGCTCGCTTCATATGAGGAATTTCTTGAAGTAAAGGAAAATAATCCCGATTACGAATTTTGTCCTGCGGCCGTAATAACGAGAAACACGTCAGATGCGTACGATTCGTTCACGCTTGACAAGGGCTCGGCAAACGGCATAAAAACAGGCGACCCCGTTATTTACGGCGCTAACGTAGTCGGAATAGTTCAGGAAACGGGTCTTACGACCTGTACGGTAAAGACTATACTTGACCCGTCGCTCAATATAAGCGTATACGAGATAAAGGCGAGGGAAAACGGTTATTCCAACACCACCGCCGCGCTTTCGTACGACGGACTTTGCAGAATATCGGGGCTTTCCAAGGATACGGCCGTTGCGCCGGGAGGAATAGTATGCACATCGGGTCTGGGAGGAATTTTTCCGCGCGACCTTATAGTGGGAACGGTAACTTCGGTTAAAAATGAAGATACCGATGTTTCGGTCTACGGTATAATAGAGCCGGGCGTGGACGTCCGTACGGTTAACGACGTTTTCGTTATAACGTCGTTTCTTAGCTACGAGGACGAAACAATTGACAATTGACAATGTACAATTAACAATTGACAATTGACAATTAATAAATTTTTGAACCGTTTCGGATTAAACCGTTTTGGAATCAAACAAAGATTTTCGGCGATAACAACAGCCGAATTTTCCCTATAATTAATTACAAATTACAAATTATTTTCCTGCTGTTCTCAAAATTGAATTTACAAATAATTGTCAATTGTACATTGTCAATTGTCAATTAAAAGGGTGGTTTTGTGTTCCGTTCGGAGGGGCTTCCTCTTTTATCAAAAAGAATATTGTTTTTCGCGGCGGTCATAGCCACCGCCGCGCTTCAAAATACCCGGGGACTTCTGCCCGATTTTTTCGGCGCGCGTCTGTTTCCGCTTATTCCTCTTACTATATGCATCGGAATGTGTGAGGGTGAAATATCGGGATTATTATACGGAGCCGCCGCCGGCGCTTTTTGGGATATTTGCAGCGCGTCGCCCGAGGGTATGTGCGCTCTTTATCTCGCTTTTGCTGGCTGTGTTTCGGGTATTCTTGTGCGCTTTTTTATGCGCGGAAAGCTTCTCACACAGTATCTTCTTACATCGGTTTTTACGGTATGCTTCTGTGCGCTGTATTGGCTTTTTACGGTATATATTCCCATAGGCGACAGCAGAAACGAGTTATTGCTCGGTTTTTATATGCCGACCGCCGTTTTAACGACAGTTTTCTCGTTTATACCGTATTATTTTGTGAGATTTATCAGCGCCAGGTTAAAAGATGAGCAGACGGAATAATAGGCAAAAAATGAAACGCTTAAAATAATATGAACAAAAAATTAAACAGTCGGAGTTTGAAAAAGTGTGGTGACGGCGTTATGCAGGCATTGACATATAAAAGAATTAAATACACGCTGGCGTTTTTTACGGCGGTAATACTCATATATATTATAGTCCTTACGAGGGCTTTTATCGTAAACGGACGGCAGAACGGCGGAGCCGAGGGACTTTCGGTATCGCGCTACAATGTTGTTGTTGAGCCCCCGAGAGGAGAAATCCTTGACAGAAACGGAGCCACGCTCGTTTCCAACAGACAGGGCAACAGCATTGAGTTTAACGCCGCGCTGTTTCCGTCGCAGTCAAAGCAGAAAGAGCGAAACGAGATAATAGCCGCTCTTATAGAGCTTTGCGAGTCCAAAAACGAGAAATGGACGGACAACCTCCCGATAGAATTTAACGAATCGGGAGAGCTTGTTTTTTCCGAGGGCAGAGAAACAGATATTAAAAACATAAAAAAGGCGAATATGCTAAACCTTAATCAGTACGCCACAGCCGAAAACTGCCTTGACGCTCTTATAGATATGTATTCTCTTGAGGAATATGACAGAGTAACGGCAAGAAAAATCGCGTCGGTTTGTTACGAGATGTGGCGAACGGGTTACTCTCTGACAACGCCCTACACCTTCGCGCAGGACGTTTCAAACGAAACCGTATCAATAATTAAGGAAAAGAGTGATTTTTTTAAGGGCGTTGACGCCTCTGTAGATACATACCGCGAATTTACCGACGGTCTTATAGCTCCCCACGTGATAGGCGTGACCGGTATAATAAGCAGCGACGAATACGATAAAAAGCGGAAAGAGCTTGAAGAAAACAAAAACTCGGGTAATTACACCGATGAGGAAATCGAAAAGCTTGACCTTAACGCGTATTCTCTGACGGATTTCGTCGGAAAATTCGGAATAGAGAGCGCGATGGAGGAAAATCTGCGCGGCGAAAAGGGAATAAAAACCATAAGCATTGACAGCGATGGAAACGTTTCCTCCGAGTTTACGGTAAAACCGAAGCAGGGCGATACCGTTGTTCTTACGCTTGATTCTGGACTTCAAAGAGTAACACAGAATGCTCTCAGGAACAGAATTTTGGAGCTTACAGCGTCCTCGGGACTTGACGCGGCAGGCGCGGCGGCGGTTATAAACGTATCGACGGGCGAGGTACTCGCGAGCGCTTCATATCCGTCCTATGACCTTAACGAATATTACAGCAAATACAACGAGCTTCTTAAAGCAAAGGGGTCGCCCCTTATAAACCGTGTTCTTCAAAGCACCTACGAGCCCGGCTCCACCATGAAGCTTTCAACCGCTCTCGCCGGACTTGAGGAAGGAGTTATAGACGTCGAAACTAAATTCAGATGCACAAGCGTTTTCCAGTATTACGACGTTACTTTCTCCTGTCTTGACGCTCACGGCACATTAAATGTGGTGTCCGCTCTTGAAAAATCGTGCAACATCTTCTTTTATAATGTCAGCGAAAAGCTTGGTATTGATGTTATGAACGAATACAGCACGCGCCTCGGACTCGGTCAGAAAACGGGAGTGGAGCTTTCGGAGGCGTCGGGTATTCTTGCGGGACGGGCTTACAGAGAATCAATAGGTTCCGCGTGGCAGATGGGCGATACGATTCAGGCAGGTATAGGACAGTCGGACAACCTTTTCACTATTATGCAGCTCGCGAACTACGGTGCGACCGTCGCCAATAACGGCACAAGGTATAAATGCCATTATGTAAAATATATTATGTCGTCAGACGGCAAAAACGTGGTTTATGAGGCAAAGCCAGAGGTCGCCGAGGAAACGGGAATATCAAAAAGCTCAATTGATATTGTAAAACAGGGTATGCTTGCCGTTACCACCACAGGTTCGTGCCGCGCGGCGTTTTCGTCTATAACCGAAAAAGTCGGCGCAAAAACTGGTACAACTCAGGTTAAAAGAGTGGTGAACGGAAAAACCGTCGAGGGCAACAACGGTCTTAACATTTCCTTCGCTCCGTTTGATAAGCCGGAAATCGCGATAGCCGTAATTATTGAAAACGTTGACAGCGGTACCGCTACCGCTACTGTAGCCGCCGATATATACAATTACTACTTTTCTACAAAGAATCAGTTATCGAATAATCAGCCGTCAAACCAACTGCTCAGATAGGAGGGATACTTTATGGCGGATAAAATACTTATAGCTTCGGGAAAGGGAGGAGTCGGCAAATCCACTCTTACCGTATTTCTCGGCAGGGAAATCGCGTCCGGCGGTAAAAGGGTTCTTCTTATTGACGCCGATATGGGACTGGGCGCACTCGATACAATGCTCGGCGCGGCTGATAAAACAATGAACACATGGTTCGACGTGCAATGCGGAAACTGTGATTTAAAAAGCGCCATTACGGCGGTATCCCCGAATTTAAAGCTTTTGCCCGCGCCCCGATTTTACAGCGACGATATTCCCGACGATGTATTTGTAAAAATCATTTCGGAGTGTGAAAGCGATTTCGATTTGATTTTCATAGACGCTCCGGCAGGAGTAGACGGTTGTCTGCCAAATGCTGCCGCCGCCTGCGATAAGGCGATTTTCGCGGCGACCGCCGATGAAATATCCGTAAAAGCCGCCGCCTGCGCGTCGTTTGAAACAGAGAAATACGACATAAAAAGGGAAGATATGCGTCTTATTATAAACCGATTTATAAAAAAAGCAGCGGTAAAAAGCAGACTGCTCAATATCGACGGCGTAATAGATAAATCGGGAGTAAGACTTATCGGAATAGCTCCCGAGGATAAAAAAATCCCGTACAGCTCAGTAACAGGCGTTTATCCCGATAAAAAAAGCAAGTTCGTAAAAGCGATAAAGCGTATAGCAGCAAGAATCGGCGGCGAAAATATCCCGTTGGTTTTATAAAAAACAAATTAAAGAATAAAGGAAACACTAAATAATCACGCCCTGCGGGCTGATTTCGCATTTTGCTTGCATTTTCCGGCAATCTAACGAAAAATCCGGCGGCTTAATCATAATATATTTAATTTAAGATAAAAAATTGACGGGCGCATATACCCGTCAATTTTGTTACATAAAGAGCCGGCACTGTTCACACTAAGCTGTCAGGAACAGCGCGACGACCGTTTCATATGTTACAGCGATAAATGCAATTATCATAGGAACCGTAACTATATACGTCTTAAAAAGAGTTTTGTTTGATATTTTTACGGAAAACGGATCCGGCTGATAAATAAAATTCTTTCCCGAATTTATAAGCGGCGAGGTATGCATTTTTACATGATTCAGCTTTTTTAAATATATGAACGCGCATAAAACGCCGAGAACTATAATAATATAGAAAATTGAGTTGCAAAGCATATACTGCGGCGAGTTTTCGCCGTAAAACTCATAAATCATAGAAACCACTACGGAAAAAGCGTTGTTGCAGAAATGTATGATAACGCCGGTCCAGAGGGACTCGGTAACAATGACGGCATAGCCTATCGCGATTCCCGCTATAAACGCGAAAGGTATTTGCACAAGATTACAGTGCATAAGACCGAAAATCAGCGAGGAGCATATAATTGCGTACCAATCCCCGTAACGTCTTAACGGCTGCATTACTATTCCGCGCAAAGCCATTTCCTCAATAAGAGCCGGAACCGCCGCGGTGCTTAAAATGTTCAGGAATATTCCCATAGGCGTTTTCGGAGTAGGCGGCATTTCGGGCATTACAAGCTCCATGCCGATTATTTTTTCAATAATGAAATCAATATATGACGTTATTATATTTCCCAAAAGGCATATTCCGAACGCGCCGATTATTATAACCGGCAGATATTTTGCGTATCTCGGCTTGCCCATAGGCATAGAGCCTACGATTCCATGTCCCTTTTTATTTGCTATCAGTCCCAAAAGGAAGAACGGACCGCCGACAAGGAAAATCGAATACAGCGTCTGGAACAGGTATGAAAATTCCGTCGAGGATACCGCCGCCGAAAATTTTGCGTAAGAATCCTCGAAAAACATTTTCAGCGTCACGGATATGCCCTGAAAAATGCCGACAACAGCAGATGAGAGAACGATATACAATATAATCCCCAAACCTGCAATCATGCTCAGTTTTCGTATATTGCGCCTTTCCCTGAGCCAGACCTCCTGCGGAATAAAGGGAGGTACCCTTTTGCCGAAAAACCGGCGATACTCTCCGTTCGGACTGTCGTTTTGATGATTATAGGGATAGCCGTTATATGAATATCCCGAGTTATTGTATTGCGGATTATTGTTGCATCCGTTATTGCCGTATCCGCTGTTATTGTATCCGCCGTCGGAACCGTTTTGATATGTGTTCCGAGATGTTTCGCGGTTTTTATCCGAATAATTGTTTTCAGGCGGCTGCTGATAACCGCCCGGAGTGTACTCCATTTTCTCACCCCTGAATAATTTTACTGCTTAAGAAGTCCGTGCAGAGCCGAAGCGGCGGCGGCGAACGCCTCCGCATTTGTGCTATATGTAAATACGTTTTTAAGCTTATCGGCGGCGCCGCCCTTTTGCTCGAGAGCGGCAAGTCCGTCAAATACCTTGAGATGCGGTTCGAGAGTTAAAAACCTGTCGCCGTCTTTTTCTGCAAAAAGTCTTAACAGCTCGGATATATGTCCGTCTCCCTTTCCTGCCGGAACCACAGAGCCGTCGGAGGACAGAGCGTCCTTTATATGAAGATAATCTATATATTTTCCGAGCTTTTCATAAGCCGGCAGGATATCCACGCCGCACTGGATAAAGTTTGCGGGGTCAAAAACACCCTTTATTTTATCACCGAGTGACTTGAATATATCAAGACATTTCACATCTGTATCTCCGTAAATCCCCTTTTCGTTCTCGTGACAGCACCATACTCCGCTTTTAAGCGAATAATCGCACATTTTTTCGAGCCGCTCCATAACTTCGTCGCGGTAAACACTATACGGTTCGCCATTTACCATATAGAAGCTGAACATACGGATTCTTTCCGTTCCGAGAATACACGCGTTTTCAACTCCCCTTTTGAATTTCTCAAAATGAGGCTCAAAAGAATCGGTTATCATTATTTTTCCGAAAGGCGAACCGAGCGCCGAAACGCCTATTCCGTTTTCATCAAGCGTTTTCCTTAGAGCCTTCGCCATATCCTCGGTAAAGTCGGAAATATTTACGCCGTTTATGCCTCTTGGCTCAATATGAGTTATGTTGTTTGATTTAAGAGCCGAAATCTGCTCATCGAGAGTTTTTCCGCCCTCGTCGGCGAAAGCGGATAGAATAAACCGAGCCAAAACCCTATACCACCCTTTATTAATGTACAATGTACAATTGACAATTGACAATTTCGTAAAAGACCGAATCTTTTAATAATACGAATAACTGTCATCGTCGAATAATCTGTTTTAAGGCAATACCGCACAATTAGCGGCTGCCGCCTTTGCCGCGCATCTGCACCGATATTTTCCGTCATTTTTGCCAAAAGCTCCTTGAAATACGTCAGTATTCCTGCGTCACTTTTGTCAATCTGACGAAAAATCTCATGGCACATCTGCACGACAATAATTATGCGGTATTGCCTTAAGATAAAATTATCAATTGTACATTGTCAATTGTCAATTGTCAATTGTCAATTATTTATTATTGTCTTGTACATTTTAATATATTCATTTGCCGAGCGACCCCAACTGAAATCGCACTCCATGGCGCGCTTCATAAGTATGGCCCAGCCCTCGGAATCCCTGAAGCCTTCGCAAGCTCTCCTCATAGCGTGGAGCATATCATGAGCATTGTAGTTCGCGAACGTAAAGCCGTTGCCCTCGCCCAGACCGCTGTCGGTTATGGAATCTTTAAGTCCGCCCGTTTCCCTTACAATCGGAATCGAGCCGTAGCGAAGCGCTATCATCTGCGAAAGACCGCATGGCTCGCTCTTTGACGGCATAAGGAATATATCGGAGCCGGCGTAAATTTTGCTCGCAAGGTCTGCGAAGAAACCGAGTTTAAGTCCTACTCTGTCGGGATATTTTTCCGCAAGATATGTGAAAAAGCTCTCGTACTGCCATTCGCCCGAGCCGAGTATAATTATCTGTGCGTCCGAAGTGCATATGAACTCCTCAATAACGGCTTTCACCAAATCGAAGCCTTTGTGCGCGACAAGTCTTGAAACCATCGCGAATACGGGAACGTCGGCTTTTTCGGGGAGATTAAAGTATTTCTGTATTTCCGTCTTGTTCTTTTTCTTGTTTTCGGGGTTTTCGGCGGAGAAATTAAAGTATATATCCTTATCTGTTTCGGGATTATACATATCGCAGCTTATGCCGTTAAGTATACCCTGCAGCTTCCACGATTTATCTATAAGCACACGGTCAAGACCGTGGGAATACCATGGGTCGAGAATCTCATTGGCGTATGTCGGACTGACGGTCGTTATCTTGTTTGCGCACTCTATAGCGCCTTTCATAAAGTTTATACAGCCGTCGTATTCTATTATACCCTTATCGTACCACGAAAGACCTACCACGTTTTCAAGAATGTCTTCGCCGTACTGTCCCTGATACTGAATGTTATGAATTGTGAAAACCGTCTTTATGTTCTCATAGCCGGGCATATGCGAATAAATAGTGCTGTAATAAACCGGCACAAGCGCAGTCTGCCAGTCGTTGCAATGGATTATATCGGGCTTAAAATCGACAGCCGGAATTATCTCAAGCACCGCTCTTGAGAAAAAAGCGAATCTTTCGGCGTCATCATAATGCCCGTAGATTGAACCTCGCTTGAAATAATACTCATTGTCGATAAAATAATATATAACTCCGTCCTTGCGAAGCTCAAAAATTCCGCAATACTGTCTGCGCCACGCTACGGGAACGGTAATGTTCGTTATAAAACGCATCTGCTCCCTGTACTCCTGTTTGATTCCGTCGTAAAGCGGAAGAACAACGCGGCAGCCCACCATTCTCTTTCTCAAAGCCTGCGGCAGAGAACCCGCGACGTCGCCCAAACCGCCGCTTGCTATAAACGGCCTTGCCTCGCTGACTGCAAATAAAACTTTCAAAATGACCTCTCCTTTCATTTCTGCTGCGATAAAAATTCGTCGCACAGAGCGGTATAAGCGAGTGCGCCCTTTGAATTTTTATCGAAATATATCACGGGCTGACCAAAGCTCGGAGCCTCGGAAAGCCTTACGTTACGCGGAATTGTCGTCGAATATACCTTTTTCGGGAAAAACCGCTTGACTTCCGTCACGACCTGCTGGGTAAGATTCAGCCTGCCGTCGTACATTGTAAGCAGCACGCCCTCTATATCAAGATACGGGTTATACATCTGCTTTATTTTTCTCGCCGTACTCATAAGCTGCGAAAGTCCCTCGAGCGCGTAATATTCGCACTGTATCGGCACTAAAAACGTGTCGGAGGCCGTCAGGGCATTAAGCGTTATAAGTCCGAGCGACGGGGGACAATCGAGAAATATGTAATCGTAATTTTCCCACACCTCGGCAAGAGCTTTTTTCAATATGCTCTCGCGCTTTTTCATATCTATGATTTCAAGCTCCGCTCCGGCTAAATTCATGTTTGCCGGAATGAGGTCAACGCCCTCAAACTCTGTATGAATCACAGCCTCCGAGGCTTTCGCCTCGCCGATAAGAATCTCATAAGACGAGATTTTTATTTCGCGCTTGTTCACGCCGAAGCCGCTTGTCGAGTTTCCCTGAGGGTCGATATCCGCGAGCAGAACTTTTTTTCCTCTCGCGCCTATCGCGGCGGCAAGATTGACGGCGGTAGTCGTCTTTCCCACTCCGCCTTTCTGATTTAATATGGAAACGGTTTTAGCCATAACTTTAATCCTTTGTATTTTCGATAATTGACAATGTACAATGTCCAATTGACAATGTACAATTGACAATTGACAATTAATGTTCTTACAGTTGAAAATTTATCTATCTGATAAACTTCTTCACGCTGCTCTGCGTTCCGAGCACTATCATCTGTTCTCCGCTCGTAAACACATAATCGGACCCGGGATTTGAGTTAAGCTCTCCCGAAAGCGTTCTTACAGCGAGAATATTTATATCGTGCTTCGCGCGGACGTTTAAGGAGCCTATGCTTTTTCCGCCCCATGAATCGGGCACAAAAATCTCATATATAGCTACGTCCTTTGATATCTCAAAGTAGTCTATAAGATGATTCGAGCTGAATTTCACCGCGACCTTAGCCGCCATATCCTTTTCGGGATAAACTATCTCATCGGCTCCGTTCTTCAATAGGAATTTCGCGTGTATATCCCGTCCCGCCTTGCTCACGACGTACCTTGCGCCGAGCGATTTAAGCAAATCGGTAATTTCCAGACTGCTGCCGAAATCTCCGCCTATGCACACAAAGCAAATATCGAAATTATTGATTCCAAGAGAACGCAGAACTTCTTCCTTTCTGCAATCGCCGACCTGAGCGAACGTAACAGTATTCATAATTGTCTGAACGGCTTCCTCATCTTTATCGACGACCATGACCTCGTCGCCGAGCTCTATAAATTTTTCGGCGAGATGCCGTCCGAACCGCCCAAGACCTATTATAAGTATATTTTTCATTTTTTTACATCTTCCTTAGATACTTTCTGTTATTATCAAAAGTACGGCAAAGGGTAATTGTCAATTGTACATTGTCAATTGTCAATTGTCAATTGTCAATTGAACAAGCTTTACCCGATAATTATTTTTTCTTCCGGCATCATGACCGCAGAGGGCGTTTTGCTGCGCGTAAAAATCAGCGCGAAAGACATACTTCCCACTCTGCCGCAGTACATAAGCAAGGTTATGAGCATCTGACCGAACAGATTCAGTTTAGCCATCGCCCCGCAGGATATTCCTACTGTCCCAATGGCGGAGGACACCTCAAACATCATTTCCGAAAGGCTTAACGATTTATTTGTAATACCGAGAAGAACGCATGATATAAAAACAAAGGTAAAGTAAATCATAGCGACCGTAAGCGCTTTTCTTACAACGTCCTCCTCGATTCTTCTGCCGTAAACGTTTATATGCTTTGAGTTTTTTATATCGGCGCGAGCGGCGAGAAGAAGAACCGCTAAAGTTGTGGTTTTCATTCCGCCTGCCGTGGAACCGGGACTTCCTCCCGTAAGCATTAAAAGAATATTTACAGCGACCGTTCCGGAAGTCATATTTGAAGAATCTATCGAATTAAAACCCGCCGTCCTCGCGGTAACGGACGCGAATAAAGCGTTAAGAGCCTTTTCGTAAAGCGGCATATCCTTTAATTCGTTGCCGTATTCGAGAACAAATACTGCCGCCGCGCCGAGAACGGTAAGAGCCGCGCTGACGGCAAGCGCGATTTTGGAATGAAGTCTGTATTTTTTTATTTTGAATTTATGGCGCGTAAAATCGTCCCATACTATAAAGCCTATACCGCCGACAAATATCAAAAAACACACCGTCAAAAGTACAATCGGGTCGGATTTGAAATCAGTAAGCGAGCTGTATGGCTCCAGAACGCCCATTAAATCGAACCCCGCGTTGCAGAAAGCCGAAACAGAGTGAAAAATACTGTAATAAATTCCGCGTTTTATTCCGAATATTCCTATAAAACGGGTGGAAAGCAGAACCGCTCCGCCAAGCTCAAAAATCAGCGTTCCTATAAATATCTTTTTGGTAAGGGCTATAAGTCCGCCGAGATAAAGCGAATTTGTGCTTTCCTTTAAAAGACCGCGTTCGCGCAGACCTATTCTTCTGCCGAGAATTACGGAACAAAACGTTATAATTGTCATATAACCCAAGCCGCCAATTTGTATAAGGACAAGAAGCACAAGCTGTCCGAAAAGCGACCAATGAGAAAAGGTGTCAAATACTATAAGTCCCGTTACGCACGACGCCGACGTCGCCGTAGTCAGAGCGTCGAAAAACGACGTAACGCCGCCGCTCTTTGACGATACAGGCAGCATAAGCAGAAATGTGCCGAGAAGCAAAAGTATAAAGTACCCCAGCGCGACCGTCTTTGTAAATGATACGGCAAAAAACCGTTTTTTTATTGTTTTCCGTGATTTATCGGAATCGTTGCTTTTTATATTTTTCATTATCAATATGATTTATATAAGAGATTTTACTCTTTTCGCCTCGGCTCTGACGTTTTCAGGCGCGGGACCTCCTGCGGAAGTTCTGCTGTTTACACAGCGGTCAAGGTTTACAGCCTCATAAACGCCTTCGTCAAATTTTTCCGAGAGCTTTTTGTACTCATCAAGAGGAAGCTCCTCAAGAGTAGTGTTTTTTTCAATGCAAAGAGCCACGAGCGCACCGGTTATTTTATAAGCGTCGCGGAACGGTATGCCCTTTGAAACAAGATAATCGGCGCAGTCGGTAGCGTTTATAAATCCTCCGGCCGCCGCTTTTCTTAAATTCTCCGTTTTTACGTTCATCGTTTCTATCATGGGGATAAACGCCGTAAGACACGCCTTTACGGTGTCGGACGCGTCAAAAATGCAGTCCTTATCCTCCTGCATATCCTTATTATACGCAAGCGGTATACCTTTCATAACGGTAAGGATATTCATATTGTCGCCGAATACTCTGCCCGATTTTCCTCTTACAAGCTCGGCGATATCGGGATTTTTCTTTTGGGGCATAATGCTTGAACCTGTTGAAAAAGCGTCGTCAAGCTCGATGTATTTAAATTCATGAGAGCACCAAAGTATTATTTCCTCCGAAAACCTTGAAAGATGAACGGATATAATCGAAAGACACGATGAAAATTCGATAATGAAATCTCTGTCCGAAACGCCGTCGAGCGAATTATGGCATATATCGGAAAAACCGAGAAGCTCGGCCGTTTTGTATCTGTCCGTATTATAGGTGGTGCCGGCAAGGGCGCAGCAGCCGAGCGGCGAACGCGCCGTTCTTTTTTTGCAGTCGGCAAGGCGCTCGATATCCCTTAAAAACATCTCGGCGTAAGCCAGCATATAGTGACCGAACGTTACGGGCTGAGCGCGCTGTAAATGAGTATATCCCGACATTACTGCGTCGGCGTATTTTTCGCCCATATCGGCAAGCACTCCTATAAGACGGCGGAGAAGTCCGTCAACTTCATCGCACTCTTTCATAAGATTCAGCCTTATGTCAAGCGCGACCTGGTCGTTGCGGCTTCTTGCGGTGTGCAGTCTCTTGCCCGCGTCGCCTATGCGTTTAGTCAGCTCGCCCTCGACAAACGTATGTATATCCTCGGCCGTCATATCTATTTCGAGCGTTCCCGAATCAATTTCGCTTTTAATCTGCTTTAAACCGCCGATTATAGCGTCCGCGTCCTCGGGCGAAATAATGCCCTGAATCCCGAGCATCTCGGCGTGAGCGATACTGCCCTCTATATCCTCGCGGTACATTCTTTTATCTGTGCCTATGGAGGAATTGAAATCATTTGTAATTTTATCCGCTTCCTTGGAAAAGCGTCCCGTCCAAAGCTTCATTGACTGTCCTCTGTTTCATTTAATGTTAGGGCAATACCGCATAATTATTGTCGTGCAGATGTGCCGTGATATTTTTCGCCAGATTGACAAAAGTGACGCAGGAATACTGACGTATTTCAAGGAGCTTTTGGCAAAAATGACGGAAAATATCGGTACAGATGCGCGGCAAAGGCGGTAGCCGTTAATTGTGCGGTGTTGCCTTAGTTTGCCGCAATAATATCGCGCAAGAATACCACAGCCTTGCCGATATCCGCGGCGGGGTCGTCGCCAACCTCACGTTCGATTGTAAGGAATCCTCTGTAACCTATTTCCTCAAGCGCCTTTAAGTAATTCGGAAAATCCACTCCGCCCTCTCCGAGGGGCACCTCAAGGAAAGATTCGTCCGTTACGATAACGTCCTTTTTTATTCCGTACACGATTTCGGGGTCGCGGTAGAAAAGCTGTTTGCCGTCCTTCGCGTGGGTGTGAACTATATAATCCTTAAGATTGTGAACCGCGCCTACAGGGTCGTCGCCCGTTACCATTACGAGGTTCGCGGGGTCGAGATTTACGCCTACGCCCTTGGAGCCCAATGAGTCAAGGAAATTTTTGAGCGTCGCCGAGGTTTCGGGACCTGTTTCAATAGCGAAATGAGCGTCGAGTTTATCGGCATACTCGGCAAGACTGAAGCAGGCCTCCTGCATAATCTTATAACGGTCATGATTCGGGTCGGCAGGTACTACGCCGATATGTGTAGTAACGATATCGGTTTCCATTTCCTTTGCCATTTCGAGGATTTCTTTTGATTTTTCTATTTTTTTGGGATTGTTTTCGGGAATTGTAAAACCTCCGCTTCCGAGGTCTCCGCAAAGAGCGGATATGACAAGTCCGTTATCCTTGACCAGCTTTAAAAATTCTTTTCTTTGACCGTGAGAAATATTTTCGGGAGCCATTTCTCCTCTCGAAGCGTAAACCTGAATACCGTCGGCGCCGAGCTTGGCGGCTTTTTTGACCGCTTCCTTTAAATCGCATTTAAAGCTGTCTATTATTACACCTATAGGAAAATTGTACATTTTGATAAACCTCCGTGAAAACACAGTATATATTTAATCAGGCTAATTATATACCAAATTATACTGTGTGTCAACACAAAAATAGACCAAAAGCGTTGTTAAACGGAAAAGGAAATTCCCGATTGGATAATATATATTTTTTCTATTTTAAATTCTTCTGTTGCAGCTTTTCTCATGCTTTTATATTATTCGAGTTTTTGTCCGCTCCTATTTTTTGAACGAGTGAAACAAGTCTCTTAAAGCTGTTTATATTTTCTATAGCGAGCGGAATAAATTTTTCGTCTATGGAATTTACCGCGTCTATAAGCTCCTGTCTGGGTTCCGACGGCATTTTTCCCAGCAGAATAAAATCCGTCGAGGTATTTAACACGGTGCATAAATTTATAAGAGTGGTTAACGACATTCCTCTCTGTCCGCACTCTATAAAACCTAAAAAAAGTGATGATATACCGAGCATTTCAGATAATTTTTCGCGTGAAAGTCCCAAGCTTGTTCTTGTCTGCCTTATTCTTTCGCCGATTTCGATGTTTGTATTTTTATCCACAAATAGTACCTCGCTTTAAACAATCAGTCATAATAAGAAAAGTATATTACTTACATAAAGTAATAAAAATTTACTGATAGTATTGACAAATGATTACTGATAGTTTATTATTTAAGCGTGGATTATTTTATCCGCATATATAAAAACGGTTCGGAATATTAATCTCCGACCTACGCCTTAATAAATAATCGGTAAGAGGTGACGCCTATAGAGATATAATATCGCGGACGGATAAGGAATTGTTTTCGGGACTTCGGCAAAAAAACCGCCGGCCGCGTTTATTTTGTTAAGGAATAACCGCAAAAAGTTTTAATCGCTTTTTGTACTTTATTGCCTTAAAGAGAAGTCCTTATACAAATAATATAAAAGGAGTTTTAAGATGAAAACAAAAAGTTTAAGTAATCGCATTTTAAGCATTATCTTAGCAATCATAATGCTGTCGGGCTCACTCGCGGTAATGTCCTTTGCGGAAGCGGAAGTAACGCAAATGAAGCTCACCGAAAACAACATTTTAAGATACCCCGTTCAGGTCGGCACGCCCCGTGTTCGTGAAGCGTTCGGCGATGTAGTTACTCTTGAGGGCGGCACGGTAACGACAGACGGCTCTCCCGCAGGTAAGGTTATACCCGGACATTTTGAATTTACCGTAAAATCAAGTAGTGCTATGTATGCTTCCGAGACTTGGGGTACAAGTATAAAATTTGTACCTGACGACGCAGAGGCGTATTCCGAAATAACCGGAATAAATTTCCCTGTTAAAGCGGTTGTCGCGCCCGCGACGTTTTATGAGGGAAGCAGCGCAAAAAATTTTACCGCTTCGTCAATCGAATCCGGAAAATATTTGGGACTTTCAAAAATCACAGGCACGGCCGATTTTACGGGCGTTAACGGCGGCGTCAAAATGTCCTCAAGTAATTTTGATATAAAATGGTTTACCACATCTGTTCAATTAACGGAGCACGGCGGCTATTGTCCGGCTATCGCGACGCCGACCAGCAAATCTTATATGAGTGAGGTCGGCAGTACTCCGGTTTTCTATATTTATGTCGGAGTAACAGGTCTTGAAGATGAAGAATATACCGAAATTACGGAATTTCCCGTAATAGACGATATTGTGGTGGAAAGAGGACAACAGGTTACGGCAAGCGAGCTTACCGTTAAAGGCGGAAAGGCGGTTGTTGACGGAACGTTTGAGATTGCGAATCCCGAACAGGTTTTAAAAATCGGCGATCCCGATAAAACAGCATCAAGCAACGGCGCAAACGCGATAGAGGTTGTTTTCAAGCCCGCCGACGAATCGCTGCCGAAAACAAGCATATACGTAGGAATGAATGCTTCCTATCCTTCGGCAAAAATACCCTCGCAGTTCGTTGACGAAAACGGCGAACTCACCGAGCCGGAGGTCCATATAGCTGCGGGAACTCCCGACGTTCTCACGGCAGCGAAAACGGAGCTTCTGAATAAAACGGCAAACTGCGGCGAATACAGAATCGGCGAGGTTTTGGGAACAGGATTTTACGGAACGGATAATATTGAAAATAACCAGTCCAACCCCGGCGTATACAGAGTAAGAGTTAAAGTCAATCCCGGTATGGATGGAAGAAGAGCTAATTATGACAGCGGATATTCATATGCCAAAGTTATAATCGACCCGGCCGAAATAACATTTACTCCCGATATAGTAGGCGAAAAACGTTACCGTATTACAAAAACGGGCAACGAGGGCTTATATAAACCGCAGGGTACTTTTGATATTTATGTGGACGGAACGCTCTTATATGAAAACATAAAATATGAAGATTATTTTGAATGGGAGCCCAAGCCCGAAAAGAGCGGCACATTTGTTTATACCTTAAAGGCTGTTTATAAACCCATAGAGGACGATCCCTTTACTCTTAACGATGCGGTTCTCGAAAAAGAAGTAACGGTACGCAAATACTGGAATATTGACCTTATCGAATGCTTCTCGGCAGGTTCTCCCTCGCTTAAAAGAACATCGAAATTATACGAAGATAAGGTAAATCTAACTGCTTCTACTCTTCATGTATATGACATAAAGGAAATCAAATGGACGTTCCTCAACGATGCAGGCGAGGAATTTACTCCCGATAACCTTGATTTGACCGACCCCGAACATATAACGTTCACAATGCCCGATTTCAACATGACTGCGGAAGCAAAAGTCGTGTATGATATTCCCTCGGAGAATCCCGGCAATCAGGGCAATCAGGGCGATAATAATTCCGATTTCTTCTCAAGCTTCCTTGCGTGGCTCAACAATCTGCTTGCGAAATTCAGAGCTTTAATGGACGCGGTGGCGCAGCTTCTGCAAGTTGTAGAATAATATCGGAAAATAGATGTAATCATTAAAAAAATTTACGCGGGACCGAGAGATTTATTCTCTCAGCCCCGCAAAAATTATATACCGTATAAAAATTATGACAAAAAGCCCTGAATAATAACGTCCTCCGCTTCCTGCTCGTTCATTCCGAACGTCATAAGCTTTAAAAGCTGGTCATTGTTTATTCTGCCTATGGCGGCTTCGTGAACTATATGCGCGTCGGCGTTGTTCGCGGTTATCGCCGGAACGGAGCTTATTTTCGCGCCGTCCATTATAATCGAATCGCATTGAACGTGAGCCTTGCAGTAAGCGTTGCCGACCGCCGTCGGCTTAAATACCTGCTCGGACGTATCCTTCGCAACGGAGCGCGATACTATCTGCGCCGAAGAATCGCTCCCGTTAAGATTTACCGTCATATTCGACTGCGCCTTCTGACTGCCGTGTGTCATAAGCTTTTCCAATACCACGAATTTCGCGCCCTCGGCAAGCTCGGCCGTCGTTTCGCGTACCGTGGAATCAACGCCCTTTATCTGCACCGTTTCCATTTCGCAGTAGGAATTTTCCTGCATATATACCTGCGTCGTCGGGTTCAAAATGCGTTTTCCCGTACCCTCGCCCTCGCCGTAATGCTTTTCTACATAGCGTACCTTAGCGTTTCTGCCTATAAAAAACCTGTGAATACCGTCGTGCTCGCTGGTCTTGCAGCCCGAATTGTGTATGCCGCAGCCCGCGACTATCTCAACGTCCGCGCCCTCTCCGATATAAAAATCGTTGTAAACAAGGTCGTTGACGCCCTCCTCGGTAATTATAACGGGTATATGCACCTTTTCCGCCTTTGTGCCGGGCTTTATCCTTATGTCTATTCCGGGATTATCCTTTTTTGGAGTTATCTCTATATTCTCCGTGGAACGTCTTTCTATTCCTACGCCGTTTTTTCTTATGTTATACGCGCCCACCGACGGGATAGAACTCATACCGGCAATTTTTCCGAGCATGGAGTAATCTGTTTTATCCATTATTGCAACCGTTCCTCTCCTTAAAATATATTACACGCTTTACACGCTCTGTTCTCTGAATTTGCAGGCGTTGTCAAATTCGCCCATAAGCTTGGGGAATATCTCGTCCCGAGAGCCCTGTGCGCGGATTTTACCGTCCGCGATTATTATTATCTCATCGGCCAATTTCATAATTCTTTCCTGATGCGATATTATAACCACGCTTTCTTTTCTGTCCGCCATCATGCTTTTAAAGCTGTCTACGAGCATTGTAAAGCTCCATAAATCTATTCCCGCCTCCGGCTCGTCGTAAATCGCGAGTAAAAGCTCGCGCGCCATCAGCGTGGCGATTTCGATTCTCTTAACCTCTCCGCCCGAAAGCGAGGAATCGACCTCGCGGTTAAGGTAATCCTGTGAACAAAGCCCTACCTTTGTAAGATAGGAACAGCATCTGTCCTCGGGCAGCTCGCTGCCGTGAGCAAGGCTTAAAAGACGGCGCACAGTTAGTCCCTTGAACCTCGGCGGCTGCTGAAAGGCGTAACCTATCCCCTTTTTCGCTCTTTCTGATATAGACAGATTCGTTATATCCTCGTTATTGAAAATGATTTGTCCGCCCGTAGGTTTTTCGATTCCCATTATAAGACGCGCCAGCGTTGATTTTCCGCCGCCGTTGGGACCCGTTATAACTATGAGCCTGCCGTCCGGCACGGTCATGCTTATATCGTTGACGATTCCCGTTTCCGTATTTCCGTTTTCAACGGTAAAGCTCAGGTTTTTAATTTCAAGCATAAGCTTTTCTCCTTGTAACTTTATGTTGGTCTATTTTGCGGCGGAATTACGGGCCGCTTTTTCAATCGCTTCCCAAAGACCGTTGAGATAAGCCGCTCCGAGCGCCCTGTCATAAAGGCCGTAACCGGGTCTGCCCGTTTCGCCCCATATCATTCTGCCGTGGTCGGGACGCACATAACCGTCAAAGCCGTTATCGTAAAGAGCCTTCATAACGGCGTACATATCTATGCTTCCGCACGAGGAAAGATGCGCTCTTTCCTCAAAGCCGTTTTCGAGTATGGCGACGTTTCTCATATGCGCGAAATGTATTCTGCCCATTTTCGCGTATTTTGCCGCCATTTTTACAACGTCGTTTTTTGGAGAACAGCCGAGAGAACCAACGCAGAGAGTAATTCCGTTGTGAGTGTCGTCCACAAGGCTTAAAAATTTATCAAGATTTTTTTCGTCCGTGATTATCCTCGGCAGACCGAAAATGCTCCAGCACGGGTCGTCCTCGTGAATCGCCATGTTAACGTCGTACTCGGCGGCGACAGGGATAACTCTTTCAAGAAAATATTTTACGTTGTCCCATAGCTCGTCCTCCGTCATCGAGTTGTATTCCGCCACCACGTCGGCAAGCTCGGCGCGCGTATAGCTCGCGTCCCAGCCGGGTAGCGTAAGGTCGGAATCGCTTTTGAGAGGGTCTACCTTATCGACCTGCTCCTGATAATATACAAGAGATGTCGAGCCGTCGGGGTTCACATGGTCAAGCTGCGTCCTCGTCCAGTCAAAAACGGGCATAAAGTTATAGCATATGCACTTAACTCCCGCTTCGCCCAAACGTCTTACATTTTCGCAGTAGTTTTCAATATATCTGTCGCGCGTAGGCTTACCGAGCTTTATGTCCTCGTGAACGGGAACGCTCTCTATGACCTCAAATTTAAGCCCGCTGTCCTCAGTCATTTTTTTTAGCTCCGCAATGCTTTCGCGGCTCCATACCTCTCCGACGGGTACATCGTAAACGGCGGTAACTACCGAATACATTCCGGGAATCTGCCTTATATGTTCAAGCGTAATTTTATCGTCCTTGCCGTACCAGCGAAATGAAAGCTTCATATAATCAATCCTTTGCCTTATTAATTATATTGTAAATTATTCATGAATAATATACGCCCGAAGCGGCGATTTGTCAAGACAGGTAAAGACAAAGTTTTGACTTAAAAATATTTTTACCGTATATGTATGGCGTAAAGGCAATACCGCATAATTATTGTCGTGCATATGTGCCGAGAGATTTTTCGTCAGATTGACATTCGGGGTTCCCGAAAAGTCGTTAGACTTTTTGGGAGAGGAGGAGCGACGGAGTGAATGAGCTTTTCGCCGTAGGCGAAAACGAATGATACGCAGTCCGCGACGACGAGACGCAGGAATACTGACGTATTGGGGGAGCTTTTGGCAAAAATGACGTAAAATCTCGGTGCAGATGCGCGGCAAAGGCGGTAGCCGTTAATTGTGCGGTATTGCCTAAGTACTTTATATGTGATATAATATTTGTACCGCTTTAAATAGGAGACAGACAGATATGTATATACTCACAGCCGAAAATATGAAAAGAGCTGAAAGCAAGGCGAACAAGGACGGCTTTTCGTTTAAAGATATGATGGATGCCGCCGGAACAAAATGCGCCGAATTTATAGCAAATGAAAATAAAGACGGTCGCGAAACGAAAAAAACGGTAATCCTCTGCGGCAAAGGGAAAAACGGCGGCGACGGTCTTGTTATCGCAAGACATATGTGGTCGCTCGGTTTTAAAAATATATTCGTTATTTCAGTCCACGGTAAAATTACGGACGCGTTATGCGTCGAAATGCTCGAACTTGCAAAAAAATATCCCATAGATATAACCGATATGGAAACAGACACCCAAAGGGCGTTTTTTCATATTTCTTCAGCGGATATAATCATTGACGCGATATTCGGAATAGGCTTTAAAGGCGAACTCGGAGGTAATTCCGCCGAAGCCGTTTTAACGGCCAATAAAAATAAAGACGCAAAAAAGTACGCGGTGGATATTCCGAGCGGTCTTTCGGCACAGGGCGAATATTCGGGACGGCTCTGCTTTGAAACGGACGTTACCCTTTCGATGATAGCGTATAAAAAAGTCCATGTTTTTAAGCCTTCCGCCGATATGTGCGGACGTACGCATATTATTGATATAGGCATAAAAAACGCTGTAACGGAAGCTTTTTCAGAAAAATACACGGCTCCCACAGATGATGAAATATTCTTAAAAATTAAGAAAAGAAAATACGACAGTCATAAAGGAAACTACGGAAAAATTCTTACGGTATGCGGCAGCAGAAATATGACGGGGTGCGTTTATCTGTGCAATCGGGCGGCTGTGGAAATAGGAGCAGGTCTTGTTACTGCCGCTTTCCCCGATTGCATTTACTCGGTCGCGGCCGCAAAGCTCGCCGAGCCTTTGATGATGCCGTTAAAATCGGGCGTAAACGGCTCGATATCGCTTTGCGAAGAACTGAAACGCGGAATCGGCAATTTCGACGTTACAGCGGTCGGCTGCGGCATAGGAGTTTCTTCCGATACAAAACAGGTCGTGAAATACATAATAAAGAACGCGTCGGGCGTCGTAATTCTCGATGCGGACGCTATCAACTGTATAGCGGAAAACGCGGACATATTAACGCATAAAAAAGACGGCTGTGAAATCATATTAACGCCGCACCCGGGAGAAATGTCAAGAATAACAGGCAAACCGATAAGTGAAATACAGGACAACAGAATAGAAACGGCCGCCGACTTCGCGCTGAAATACGGCGTTACTCTGCTTCTCAAGGGCGCGAATACGGTAATCGCAGATAAAACAGGAAAAATATGCGTCAACACAACGGGCAACGCGGGTATGGCAAGAGGAGGAAGCGGAGATGTTCTGACAGGTATTATATCCGGACTCGTTCCGCAGACGGAAAGCGCGTTTGACGCGGCTTGCGCGGGAGCGTATATCCACGGAAAAACGGCGGATTATATCGCGTCAAAGTACGGAATGATTTCCGCGACGCCTTCAAGGATAATCGAAAACATTCATAAAATCGGCATTTTCAAAAATTTCGGATACGATCACTAAATATAAAAAACAAAATATTTTACAAAATTCAGCAAGGTTTGTCCTCTAAAAATATTAAAAAGTGTTATTGATATTTATACAGCCGTATGTTATACTCTAACCTGTTGTTTTTTGCGCATTTAATAATAATATCGGGGGTCGGGGTATTTATGAAAAAAGACGTAACTCTTGTGGTTATGGCGGCAGGCATGGGCAGCCGTTTCGGAGGCCTTAAACAGATGGAATCCATTACGGACGACGGACGCGTACTGCTTGATTTTTCCGCATACGACGCGGCTGAAGCGGGATTTACAAAAATCGTATTCGTAATAAAGCATGAAATTGCCGATGATTTCATTGAAACAATCGGCAAAAGAATCGAAAAGAGAATAAAAACAGAGTACGTTTATCAGGAAACGGATATGCTGCCCGAGGGTTTTGTCTGTCCTACGGAAAGAACAAAGCCTTGGGGAACGGCTCACGCCGTTCTCTGCTGCAAGGACGCGGTGCGGGAACCCTTCGCGATAGTAAACGCCGACGATTACTACGGAAAAACGGCGTTTAAAAAAATTTACGATGAGCTTATAAAGGATTCGTCCGACTACTGTATGACGGGCTTCAGGCTTAAAAACACTCTTACCGAAAACGGTTACGTTTCAAGAGGAATATGCGAAGTGAAAGACGGAATTTTGGAAAGCGTTACGGAGCGCACTAAAATATCCGACTGCAAATATACCGAGGACGACGGCAAATCATGGGTCGCGATAGACCCCGATACCGTGGTTTCGATGAATCTCTGGGGCTTTAAGCCCGATATTTTCGGTTATATAGAGAGTGGCTTCAGGCGTTTTCTTGAGGCAAGAATAAACGAACCGAAATCGGAATATTATCTTCCCTCGGTCGTATCGGAGCTTATAGAAAAAGGTGAAAAAAAGGTCAGGGTACTTACAGCGGAGGACAAATGGTACGGAGTTACATACAAGGAAGATAAACAAAGCGTTTCCGACGCTATCAACGATATGATTAAAAGAGGACTTTACGCGTAAACAATTGACAATTGACAATGTACAATGTACAATTGACAATTTTTAAGGCAATACCGCATAATTATTGTCGTGCAGATGTGCCGAGAGATTTTTCGTCAGATTGACAAAAGTGACGCGGGAATACTGACGTATTTCAAGGAACTTTTGGTAAAAATGACGGAAAATCTCGGTGCAGATGTGCGGCAAAGGCGGTAGCCGTTAATTGTGCGGTATTGCCTTAATAAAAAAGGGAACGAGAAAAAACTTTATGAGCAACAAAAAAACAGAAAAAACATACGGCGAAAACAAAATGGGCGTAATGCCGGAGGGCAGACTTCTTGCCTCAATGGCTGTGCCTATGATGATTTCCATGCTGTTTCAGGCGTTTTACAATATAGTAGACAGCGTGTTTGTTTCAAATATAAGCGAAAACGCGCTGAACGCGGTATCGCTCGCGTTTCCTCTGCAAAACCTTATGATTGCTTTCGGAGGAGGCACGGCGGTCGGAATAAACGCGCTTCTTTCGCGTTCTCTCGGGGCGAAAAAACAGGAGGACGCCGACAGAGCCGCAAATACAGGAATTTTTATGTCGCTGTGCTGCGCCGTGGCGTTCGCTCTTATCGGGATTTTCCTCTCAAGACCGTTCTTTCTCGCTCAAACCGATGTGGAAGAAATAGTAAATTACGGTGTGGATTACGCGTCGATATGCCTTGGCGCGTCGGTGGGAATATTCAGCCAATTTTGCTTTGAGAGGCTTTTGCAGTCAACCGGCAGAACAAGTCTTGCCATGGTCACGCAAATAATAGGAGCCGTAACAAATATAATACTTGACCCGATACTTATTTTCGGTCTGATAGGATTTCCAAAGCTTGAAGTTGCGGGAGCGGCTGTTGCCACGGTCGCGGGACAGATACTCGCGGCGATAGCGGCTATAATAATGAACATAAAGTTTAACCCCGAAATTCATATAAGCCTTAAAAAGATACGCTGGCACACCCCGACAGTCAGGGCGATATACAAAGTGGGTTTCCCGTCCATAGTAATGCAGTCGATAGGCTCCGTTATGACATTCGCAATGAATAAAATACTTATCTCATTTACCACTACCGCGACGGCTGTTTTCGGAGCGTATTTCAAGCTTCAGAGCTTCATATTCATGCCCGTTTTCGGTCTTAACAACGGCATGGTGCCGATAATTTCATATAATTTCGGTGCTAAAAAGGCGGACAGAGTAAAACGCACCGTTAAAATCACAATATTTGTTTCCATTACCATTATGCTCATAGGCGCGATAATATTTGAAACGATTCCGAACGTGCTGCTGTCATTTTTTAAAGCTTCCGAGACGATGCTCGCAATAGGCGTTCCGGCTCTCAGAATAATAGCGATACATTTCGCTCTCGCGGGCTTCTGCATTATCGCCGGTTCGGTATGTCAGGCCATAGGCAATCCGTTTTACAGTCTGATAGTGTCCGTATGCCGTCAGCTTCTCGTTTTGCTGCCGGCCGCGTGGCTCCTCTCAAAAACAAACAGACTCGAGCTTGTGTGGTTCGCGTTCCCGATAGCCGAATTATTCTCGCTCATTTTAAGCTCCGTTTTCTTAAAACTTACAATGAAGTCGGCAAACAAAAAAATGGCTCTGACGAATGAATAAAAAGCGGTAGAGCATCGGAAAATTACAGTTGACATTTTTTGCGCAAGGGACTATAATTTCCTTGATTTTATATCGGAGGGAAGTAATTTAATTGCTTACTATTGACAAAATATACGACGCTTCAAACGTCTTAAAGGAAGTTGTAAGGAACACCGATATGATTCTCGCTTCCGGGCTTTCCGACAGGTGCGACAACCTCTATCTCAAAACGGAAAATTTGCAGGTAACAGGCTCTTTCAAGGTCAGAGGCGCATACTATAAAATATCCAGACTTTCGCAGGAAGAAAAAAACTGCGGTGTTATAGCCTGTTCGGCAGGCAATCACGCTCAGGGCGTGGCTCTCGCCGCGACGCGCTGCGGAATAAAATCCGTAATTTGTCTCCCCGAAGGCGCTCCGATTTCCAAAGTCGAGGCAACAAAACGATACGGCGCGGAGGTCTGCATGGTTAAGGGCGTTTATGACGACGCGTACAACAAAGCGATCGAGCTCCGCGATGAAAAAGGCTATACCTTTATTCACCCGTTCGACGACCCTGACGTTATCGCCGGTCAAGGTACGATAGGTCTTGAAATAATAGAGCAGCTCCCCGATGTGGACGCCGTGGTCGTTCCGATAGGCGGAGGCGGACTTATAGCGGGCGTAGCTTATCTTATAAAGCATTTAAGACCGCAGTGCAAGATATACGGAGTGCAGGCGGCGGGCGCGCCCTCAATGGTCAACAGCGTGCATGATAATAAAATAGAAACGCTCGACAGCGTAAACACAATAGCCGACGGCATTAAAGTAAAGACCCCGGGCGACCTCACATTTGAGCTTTGCAAAAAATATGTGGACGAAATTGTCACCGTTTCCGACGACGAAGTCGCGGCGGCGATACTTACGCTTATGGAAAGACAGAAAATCGTATCGGAGGGCGCGGGAGCCGTTCCGGTAGCCGCCGTTATGTTTGATAAAATTCCCGATATAAAGAATAAAAAAGTGTGTTGTATAGTATCGGGAGGAAATATAGACGTTACAATTTTGAGCCGAGTTATTGAAAGAGGACTTAAAATGAACGGCAGAACGGCCGATATTACAATAGCACTTTCGGATAAACCAGGTCAGCTCGCGGCGGTTTCGGCAATAGTGGCAGAGGCCGGCGCAAACGTAGTAAGCGTAAGCTATGCGAGCACCGACCTTGATATGAATATAACCGATTGCTATTTGAGAATTTCCGTGGAGACAAGAGATTTTGAGCATATCGAGCAGATTAAAAACGCTCTTAAAGACGCGGGATTTGAAGTTGCGTAACAATTTATTCCAATATACAATTGACAATTATTGCAAATAATGCTTTTGCGGACAGTAAAAAATTTCGCGATTTGTATTTTTTGCGTTTTACATTCTTTTTACTAAAGAAAGGCAGTGTTTTAAAATGAATTCGGTTTTTACAAACAACGCTCCGGCGGCAATAGGACCCTACAGTCAGGCTGTTGTAACGGGAAATATGGTTTTCACTTCAGGCCAGATACCCATTAATCCGGCGACAGGCAACGTGGAAGCGGCAACGATTGAGGAACAGACAAAGCAGGTATGCGAAAATCTTAAGGCGGTGCTTGAAGCGGCAGGCTCATCGCTTGAAAAAGCCGTAAAAACTACCTGTTTTCTTGCCGATATAAACGATTTCGCGGCGTTTAACGCTGTCTACGGCGAATATTTTACAAATAAACCCGCCCGTTCATGCGTAGCGGTAAAAGACCTCCCTAAGGGCGTAAAGTGCGAGGTTGAGGTTATAGCCGAAAAATAAATCAGCGCTTGTTTCCGCGCTTTTTAATCGCGCTCTGCGGAGCGCGACACGGTGACGCTGTCCCCGTGACCCCTGCAAGCCTTTGTAAAGGCTTGACCGAAACTTTTATACTCTTTGCAACAAGTTTTTCGACAAACTGAAGCGGCGGAGATTTTCCGCCGCTTATTGTTTTTCCAGTAGTTCGGAATTATGCTTTTTTTGCCGTTTCTTTGGATTCTTCCGCTTCTTCGTTAAGCATAGCGGCTTCCTGCTCCAACTGGATATCGGGGAACGCCGAAAGCATAGGTTCTATATCTTTATTACCTTTTATATTACGGTCGATATAGTTTTTGGTAATTTTTGAAACGAGTCCCGAAAGCGAAATCACGCCTACAAGATTGGGAATCATCATAAGACCGTTAAACGTATCTGAAATATCCCATGCTATACTTGAAGTAAGCACCGCGCCGGAAATCATCATAAGTACGAAAAATATCTTATAAGCAATGACCGATTTTGTACCGAAAAGAAATTCAAATGCTTTTGTGCCGTAGTGCGACCAGCCGAGAACAGTAGTAAACGCGAAAAGGAGAATCGCAACCGCGATAAACATACTGCCTATATGAACTCCGCCGAATGTGAACACGGTATCGAACGCCGAGGCGACGAGCGTCGCGTCTGTTCCTGCGTTTTCGGCAAGAACGCCTGTTTCAAGGTCGATAACGCCCGACGTGAGAATTACAAGAGCAGTCATAGTGCAAACGACCATAGTATCGGCAAAAACCTCAAAAATTCCCCACATACCCTGTCTTACAGGCTCTTTTACGTTTGAATTCGAGTGTACCATAACGGAGGAACCGAGGCCGGCTTCGTTTGAGAAAACGCCTCTTTTGAAGCCCCATGATATAACTGTTTTAATGGCTACGCCCGTAACTCCGCCCCAAACCGCTTTGGGCGCGAACGCCGTTACAAAAATTGATTTGAAAGAGGCACCTATCGCGTCGTAATGACAGGCGATAACGATAAGCGAACCCGCGACGAACGCTATAACCATAAAGGGGACTATTTTTTCCGCGAACGACGCAATCCTTTTAAGACCGCCTACGATGATAAGTCCTCCGAGTATCATAATTACGATTCCTATAATAAGCGCGTAAAGCGATACGGAACCTGATTCGGTTGAATAAAGAATTTTACCCGAAAGAGCTTCTATCCTGAAGGCCGATTCAAAATTCGCGACTATTTTGTTGATTTGTCCCATATTGCCTATACCGAAGGAAGCCAAAAGGCAGAATATTGAGAAAAGTACGGCGAGAAATTTACCCAATCCCTTGCAGCCCTTTTTAGAGCCCAAGCCGTCGCGCAGATAATACATAGCTCCGCCTGACCACTCGCCGTTCTGATTTTTACGGCGGTAATAAATACCGAGTACATTTTCGGAGTAATTCGTCATCATTCCGAAAAACGCCGCTACCCACATCCAAAAAACAGCACCCGCGCCGCCGGAGCATATAGCCGCCGCAACGCCCGAGATGTTTCCTACTCCGACAGTTGCCGCCAAAGCGGTGCAAAGCGCCTGAAACTGAGAGATGGACTGCTCGTTTTTGCCCGTATGCCCCGATACGCTTTTGCTTTTCATGCTGCCGATTGTCTTTTTCCACCAATGACCGATATGCGTTATTTGGAAAAATTTTGTAAGCACAGTCATAAGAATACCTGTGCCGAGAAGCAGAACAAGTCCGAGTTTTACCCAAACAAAGTCATTGATAACATTGTTGATTTTTGTGAGCGATTCAAGAAAGCTCATTTTTACCACCTCTTGCATATTAATATTGCATATTAATTTTTTATGGCGTATCTGAAAATCCGCATGCGGCACAACATAAAAAAGTCCCATATCCGAACGAAATACGCACAAAAAATAAAAGATACACCCTCGGTGCATCTCAAAGACTGCGCTGAAAATCATATTTGCAGCGTATAAAAAACCGTCCTTTTGCCTGAGAGATTGACTTTTAAGGATAATCCGATTTAACGCGGTTAAACCGGCGTCCTCAAGCCTTGCACCTTCGGCACTCACGTTATGTGAGCTTCTCCGGAATTGCTATCCGTTTACAGTCATAATCCCATTGGGAAACCTGAGAGTGTTGCTCCTTCGGAAAGGCCTTAAACGTTTTTTCGGATTCCGTACGTCTGCGATAAAAGCCTAATCTCCTGCAAACTTCATTTAGCATATTTAACATTATAATTATACAACGTTTATTATAAAAATTCAATATATTTTTTCTAAGTTCACGTATTTTGTGGTTTTACGCAAAAATAAGCTTTTTATATCGGTTATATTTATATGACGTGTTGCAAAAAAGGCTTTGACGTTATATAATAATACCTGACGAATAAAGAAAAAAGCAATTCTAAAACCGTTTTTTGCTTTATTCAAAGCGCAAACGCTTTGCACCGTAAGCAGACATTTATTCAATCGGCATTATATAAATTGATATGAAAGGACTGTCCATATTATGAACGATGAAATGCTCAAAGAGAAAAAAATTTCATCAGAGGAAATTTTTAACGGAAGGCTTCTTCACGTTTTCAATGACGTTATAGAGCTTCCCAACGGAAAAAAGTCAACAAGGGAGTATATAAAGCACCAAGGCGCCGTAGCCGTGGTTCCCGTAACCGATGAAAACGAGATAATAGCGGTAAGACAGTACCGTTATCCGATAGACAGGATAACTGTGGAAATTCCGGCAGGAAAGCTCGATAAGGGCGAAAAGCCGCTTGACGCGGCTTTCAGAGAATTGAGTGAGGAAACGGGAATTACGGACGCTGACATAAGCTATATAGGAGGGCTTTATCCGTCCGTAGCTTACACAGACGAGATTATTCATATGTATATGGCGAAAAATCTGAAATACGGCATGGCGCATACAGATGACGACGAATTTTTGGAGGTCATAAAAATACCCGTCGATGAATTTGTCGAAAAAATAATCGGCGGTGAAATAATGGATTCAAAAACGCAGGCAGCCGTACTTAAAGCGTCGTTAATTCTCGGCAAAGAGAAAAAATGAAGCCTATCGCGCATATTTATACGGATTTTAAAACAAAGTTCGGTCTGCCGAGACAAAGCGGACTCTGCGGCGAGCTTCGCGGAAAAATCGTTTTTGAGCCGGAATACAGACGTGTGGAGGCTTTCAGAGGGCTTGACGGATTTTCTCATATTTGGGTAATATGGAAATTTTCGGAAACCGAGAGAAATGAATGGCTTCCGACCGTAAGACCTCCGAGGCTCGGCGGCAACAAAAGAATGGGCGTTTTTGCCACAAGGTCGCCGTTCAGACCGAATAATATAGGTCTTTCGTGCGTAAAGCTCGAAAAAATTGATTATGAAAGCAAGTATTCTCCCGTTCTTTACGTTTCGGGCATAGATATGATGAACGATACTCCCGTATTGGATATAAAGCCGTATGTTCCGTCGGCCGACTGCAAAACCGAAGCGTCGGACGGGTTTACGTCGGAAACCAAGGATTACCGATTAGACGTTAAATTTCCTGAGAATTTGCTTACGCTTCTCCCCGAAAACAAAAGAAAAGCCGCCTGTGAAATGTTAGCTTTAGATCCCCGTCCGTCATATATAAAGGACGAAAACCGCATATTCGGAGTTGAATTTGCGGGATTCAATATACGCTTTAAGGTCAAAGACAGCGTTTTGACGGTATGCAATGTACAATTGACAATGTACAATTGACAATTGACAATTGTACATTCGGCTTGTCGATAAATTCTATAATTAGAGATGCGAAGCATCTACCGATAATTCCTCACTCCTAATTCCTCATTCCTAATTATTAATTAACCTGTCTTTTTCGACAGACTTCAATTGTCAATTGTACATTGTCAATTGTCAATTATCAATTGCTTTTATCATTTCCTCAAACTCGTCCTCGTTTATTATCCGTATGCCGAGCTCCGTCGCTTTTCTTAGCTTGCTGCCTGCGTCTTCGCCCGCCAAAACGCAGGTGGTTTTTTTTGATACCGATTTTGAAGTCTTTCCGCCGAGGCTCTCTATTATTTCACTCGCTTCGTCTCTTGTATAATGAGACAGAGCCCCCGTAAGCACAAAGGTCATTCCCGCAAATCTCGTATCTTTTACTTCGCTCTGCGATTCCATGTTTATTCCGAGAGCGCGGAAACGCTCTATTAAATCCTTTGTTTCGGGCTTCGCCATAAATTTTACTATACTGTCCGCCATTATTTCGCCGTAGCCGTCAATCGAGAGAATTTCCTCCTTCGCAGCCGACATGACAGCGTCGATATTCCTGAATTTATCGCACAGCAGCTTTGACGCTTTCTGCCCGATATGACGTATTCCCAAAGCGTAAATAAATCTGTAAAGGTCGTTATTTTTGGATTTTTCAGCCGCGTCTATAAGATTCTGCGCGCTTCTGTCGCCCATACGGTCTATGGCGGCAATTTCGTCTTTTTTAAGAGTATATATATCCGGAGTGTTTTTTATAAGACCCTTTTCAACGAAAATTTCAAGTATCGCGTCGCCCATACCCTCTATATCCATAGCGTCGCGAGAACAAAAATGAATAAGATTCCTGAGAAGCTGCGCCGGACATTCGGGATTTATGCATCTGACAGCCGCTTCTCCGTCCTCGCGTACCGTCTTGCTCCCGCATGAGGGGCATATGTCGGGAATTGAATAAACGTCTGAATCCTCATTGTGTTTCACTACCCTCACTACCTCGGGGATTATATCGCCGGCCTTGCTAAGAACGCATATATCGCCTATTCTAAGCTCCTTTTCCCTGATAAAATCCTCATTATGGAGTGTGGCTCTGCCGACAAGAGTTCCGGCGAGCGTTACCGGCTCAAAAATCCCCGTAGGAGTTAATACTCCCGTCCTGCCTACGTTTATTTCAATATCGAGAAGCTTCGATTCCTTTTCCTCGGGAGGGTATTTAAAAGCCGCCGCCCATTTGGGAAATTTTGAGGTACTTCCGAGCTTTTCCCTATCGGCAAAGCTATTGACCTTTACCACAGCGCCGTCGATATCAAAAGACAGCGTATCTCGAATCTCACCTATTCTTCGAATCTCATTTATTACGCCGTCGATATTATCAAAACGAGTATAAAACGGGACTGTTTTAAAGCCCAGTTCCTTAATAAAATCGAGCGACTGTTTATGCGAGGAAACGGACGCGCCCTCAAGACGCTGAATGTTGAAGCAGAAAATATCGAGCTTTCTCTGCGATGTAACGCTCGGATCTTTTTGTCTTAAGCTGCCTGCCGCCGCGTTTCTGGGATTTTTAAATGGCTTTTCGCCGTTCATATCCTGCTTGCGCGCAAGCTCGGCGAACGTTTCGCGCGGCATATAGACTTCTCCCCTGACTTCTATAAGCGGCAGCTCCTTTTTTAATCTGAGAGGAACGGAGCGCACCGTTCTGAGATTTGCCGTAACGTTTTCTCCGACGTCGCCGTCGCCTCTGGTCGAACCTACGGTCAAAACTCCGTCGCGGTATTCGAGGGAAACGGAAAGACCGTCGATTTTAGGCTCTACCACATATGTCGCGTCGGGGCAAATTTCCCTGACCCTCTTATCGAAATCCCTTATTTCATCTTCGGAAAACGCGTCCTGCAAGCTCTCCATTCTGACCTCATGCGTTACGCTTGTAAACTGGCCGTCCGCTTTTCCGCCTACTCTGTGAGTGGGCGAATCCGGAGTAAGCAGCTCGGGATATTCGTTTTCGATTTTCGAAAGCTCGCGCATAAGCATATCGTAATCGTAATCCGAAATCTCATTGGTGTTTTCAACATAATATTTATATATATGATAGTTAAGAGTATCTCTTAATTCCTTAGCTCTTTTTTCCGCTTTTTCAAAATCCATTTTCTTCCTCCGATTGCTTTATTCGGTATGTATAATTATAACACAATTGTTCACGGTTTGCAATTGATTTTATTCACAGCTCATAGGATTCTTCTTTATTCGTAGCCCGTAAGGTTCTGCCACATATCGTCCGAGCCGTCGGAATAAATTTCGGGAACGTTTCCCACTATGACCGTTTCGGCTATGACTATGCTGTTTGAAATTTCGGCGGAGAAATTTCCGCTCTGCATTAACACATAAATCTTGGTGTTCACATCAAGTATCATCTGATGTCTTGTCTGATTTATTCCGGCAGTCTGAAAATCGTTTCTGACGGAAGTCACCGCTGAGCCCGAAAGAGTTATGCCCGCGTGTATCTGAGGCCCTTTTCCCGAGAGCATATCTATACCCGTAAGAGAGCCTATGGGTACGGATATCGTTCTTTCGGAAAGCTTGGAGAAATAATCGGTAATAAGACCTCTTATTTCGGCGCAGACAGTATTGAGCTTAATGCTGTCAACAATAATCGCGGTAACGGTATCGTCTTTATTTTTTGTAAGCGTTACAAGGTTTTCATATTTAAGGTCCTCGCTTCCGAGAGTTAATCTTATCGCCTCGTTGACCGCCTCCGAAGCGGTATTTTTTGCGCTTGATTCCGCTACGGCGGTAAGTACGGGACGGATCCTCACTTCCGTGATAATTAAAGAAACTATCATAACGACGACGAGGATAAATATCAGCTTAAACAGCTTTTTCCGTCTGCGTTTTTTTGAATTTAACACGGTATCACCCGTAATAATAATATGTCCCGATATACAAAAAGGTTGATGTCCGACAAAAATTTTTCAAAAAATCCGCATACTGTCTTATGCGGACACGCCCTGAAGAATGATTTTTCGCTTGACATTTTCACTGTTTAAATTTACTATATAAAAGAGGTGTTGCGGGTGCTTGATTTTCTGAAAAGAAAAAGAACCGCCGAAGCTGTGGCTTTATCGGCGGCCGCGCTTATACTGCTGTCTTTTTTTCTTTCCGGCGTTTACTCGGGCAGAGATACGGCAGTTTCGGCTGTAAGCGAGAGCGTAAGCGTTATAAATCGGGATAAAAGCGTCTCCGTGGAGGATATACTCAAATCGAACGGCATTGAAAATATATTTTTGCCCGAAATGTTTTTAAAAGAAAAACCGATATCCGTTAAGACGGAAAAATGCAAAAAATATACGGAAACAGCGATAACGGCCGAAAACGCCTTTATAGCGGTAAGAGATTACAATTACCCTTATCTTATCGAGGACGAGCCTGTAAAAACAGACGGCGGAGCTGTCCGAACCAACGTAAACGGCGTGGATTTTTTTATTTCCGATAATGAAAACGGCGAATGTACGTTGCTTTATTACAAAGACGCTGCAAGATATATAATAACATCGAAAAATCGGGCTGAGGAAATCGCGTCATCGGTTAATGATTCGCAGATTCAATGAAATCATGCACTAATAATTCACGGCGGGACAAACAGAGCATATAATATAGCGAGCACGATTTGAATCAACATAACGGAGATGATTTTTTTTGGAAATTTATCTTGACAACAGCGCGACGACAAAGGTATGCCGGGAAGCCGCCGACGCGATGATGAATATGCTTACAAATAATTACGGCAATCCGTCGTCGCTGCATAAAAAAGGCACTCAGGCTTTAAGGGCTCTCGAAAACAGCCGCGAAATCGTTGCGAATTCGCTGTCGGTATCAAAAGATGAAATATATTTTACAAGCAGCGGCACGACCGCGAACAATACCGCGATTTTCGGGGCGGTATCGGCAAACAGGAGCAGGGGCAACAGAATAGTAACCTCGGCGCTGGAGCATCCAAGCGTAAACGAGGCTATGAAACGTCTCGAACAGCAGGGCTTTGAGGTAATAAGACTAAGACCCGATACGACCGGCGCATTTTCAGCTCAGGAGCTGATGAACGCGGTAAATCAGAGAACGGTTCTTGTAAGCATTATGGCCGTAAACAACGAATTAGGCACGATAAATCCGATAAATAATATAAAAACGGCTGTAAGGCGGGCAAACTCGCCGGCGCTCATTCATGTTGACGCCGTACAGGCGTTCGGAAAAATACCCGTAAATCCCACGAAAGCCGGAATAGACCTGCTTACGGTAAGCTCGCATAAAATCCACGGTCCAAAGGGAGCGGGAGCGCTCTATGTAAGAAAAGGCGTACAGCTTCAGCCTTATATAGTAGGCGGAGGACAGGAGAAAAGACTCTATTCGGGAACGGAAGCGATGCCGGCAATCGTCGGCTTTGCCGAGGCGGTAAAAAATCTGCCGGATATCGGAAGAGAGCTTGTGGAAATAAGAAGCCTGAGAGATAATTTTGTACGAGAAGCGGCTAAAATCGGCGGAGTTCATATAAACTCATCGCCCGACGCGCTGCCCTATATTATAAATATGTCCGTACTGGGAATACCCTCGCAGACTATGGTAAACGCTCTTTCGGAGGCCGGTATTTACGTTTCAGCAGGCTCCGCCTGCAAAAAGGGACACCGCAGCGAGGTGCTTAAAGCCGTAGGACTAAGCCCTCAGCGCATGGATTCGGCAATAAGAATCAGCCTGTCAAGATATACCACAAGACAGGATATGGAAGAAACAGCCGAAGCGATAAACAGAATCGTAGAGAGAATAAGAAGATAACGGTGATAATTAATAAAACCGGCGGAACGGAGAAAGAAAAATGCAGGAAGTCATACTTTTAAAGGACGGCGAATTGGCTCTTAAAGGGCTTAACCGCAGAATGTTCGAGGATATTTTAATAAAAAACATAAGACAAAGATTAAAAGCGTCGGTCGGAGAATTTACCTTTACGCGTTCACAGTCCACAACGGTTATAGAGCCTAAAGAGGAATACGCCGATTTTGATAAGGCTGTTGATATAATTCGGCATATATTCGGAGTAGTCGGCATTTCGAGAGCCGCGAAATGCGAAAAGGATATAGGCGTAATAAAAAAGACCGCGAAAGAATATCTCGGAGACGAATTAAGCTTTGCGCGGACATTTAAGGTGGAAGCGAAACGAAGCGATAAAAAATTTCCGTATAATTCGCCCGAGATATGCAACGAAGTGGGCGGATATCTCCTTTCGTGTTTTAATCACCTTAAAGTTGACGTACACAATCCCGAGGTAAAAGTTACGGTTGAAATCAGGGATAATCACGCGTTTATACACGGAAACCAGCTAAGAGGCGCGGGAGGTATGCCGACGGGAACGGGAGGAAACGCCGCCGTTCTTATTTCGGGCGGAATAGACAGCCCCGTCGCGGCATGGATGATGGCTAAAAGAGGAATAAAGCTTACCGCGGTACATTTCGCGTCTCCGCCGTTTACCTCCGAAAGAGCGGAGATGAAAGTGCATGAACTGCTTAAAAAGGTCGCGAAATACAGCGGAAGAATAGACCTCTACACGGTTCATTTCACCGAGATTCAGGAGAGAATAAGGGATTTTTCGCCCGAGGATATGTTTACGGTAACAATGCGCAGAATGATGATGCGCATAGCCTCCGAAATCGCGGAAAAAAATGACTGTCCCGCGCTTATAACAGGCGAAAGCGTAGGACAGGTAGCGTCCCAGACAATATGGGCTTTAAGATGCACAGACGACGCGGCTTCACTTCCCGTTTTCAGACCATGCATAGGTATGGATAAAAACGAGATTATAGAAATTTCCAGAAAAATCGACGCGTTCGATATCTCGATTCAGCCTTATGAGGATTGCTGTACAGTTTTCACGCCCAAGCACCCTAAAACAAAGCCCACGCTTGAAGCGGCGAGAGAAGCCGAAAAATCGGCATGGGACAGCGAGCTTATAAAAAAAGCGATAGACACGGCAAAGCACACCGCGATTTTTTAACGCATTAACTGATTATCATTTTGATAATCTCTGAAAAACACGTTCCATACTATTATCAGCAGCGACACGACCAATGTGCCTGTCTGCATAATGCGCAAAAGCCTGAACATCTTTCCCGCTTTTGATACCACCGAAAAATTTGCGAATAAGCTGTTCATAAAAACACTCCTTTTTGTATATGTAAAAATATCAACAATGAAGCGTAATTATCGGGAAATGCGCGTGCTATGCTTATTCTGATTAACAAAAAATCCTCCGCGTGATTACGGAGGTATTTTTTGCAATATTTATCAAAATATTCGTACTGTCAATTACTCCGAGAGCAAAATGTCGGGAAAATAATCACACCAGTATATGTCGTAGCTGTAACAGTATTCATAAGTTTCTTCAAGTCCTGCGGATGCTCTTAAAATAAGTCTTGCGTCGGCGGAGTTTATCTCGTTGTCAAAATTCATATCGGCGCAGAAATAAAACCTCTTTGAAGGCTCCGGATTGAAAAGTCCGGCGCTGTATCTTAACACACATCTCGCGTCAGCCGCGGTAACGCGGTTTTCGTGTACGTCGGTTCCGTAATCCACTCCCGCAATAGTTACAACGTCCCCAACAGAATATGTGCCGGCCACACAAAGCATACCTTCATAGCGGGTAAAGAACGCGTCGGCAATATATACAAGCTCTTCCGTACCGCACAGAGCCTCGGAGTCGTCATAATTTATTTTTACGACCGCCGCATATACCGTATCGCCCACATAAAGTATATTTTCATCTTTTACGCATTTTTTAAGAACCGATTCGTTATATTCGCGCACCGTTAAGTCTGTATTTTCAGGCGTTTTAAATATAAGCGTGGAATAGCTCGGAACGTCGGAAAGATAATTTTCCGTGTAATACTCTATAAAATCAATATCGCCCATATATTTGCCGAACTTATTGAATAATTGAAATGAATTTTCCAAAAGCTCATTATAATATTTCTGATAGTAAGGATTATACAGCATATTCTTTTCTATGCTCTCACCGTCGCCTGACAGCGACGGACTGTAATAACCGTCATAAATCGGAATATCGGACGGAGATTTCGGATAAATAGGGAAAATTTCGGAATAAAAGTTTAATTGACAATGCCCTACGTATTGATTATCGCGAAGCGCGAGATAAAGCTTTATAACGTTCTCTTCCGAGGGCTCTTTACAGTAAACGATATAAAGCGAGTCAAAAATCACACAGCCCTTATTGTCTTCCTCCGTGTGCGGATTTTCCCATACCGCGCGGTCTGCAAGCTCCGGACAGAAATCATCGGCCGTAAACTCCCGTAATGAATATTCGGGTTTTACAATTAAACAAACGCAATCGAACCTGAAGCCTGCGTCAAGTTCTTCCTGCGACCATTGGTATGAATCGAAATCATAATCCTCATCATACTCCGCGAAAGCCAAAAATGAAAATGACGAAATCATCAGCATAATTGCCGTTAAAACAGAAACAACTTTTTTCATGTCTGTTTTCCTCCATATATTATTTTTTTTAGGAAGTATTGATTAAATCAAACCGGCCGAAACTCTCAGAACCATTCTTGCGTCGGAAGACGTAATTCTGTTGTCGAAATTCAAATCGGAGCGCGATTTTTGAGCCGATGAAAAGGAAATGAGCTTTGCGGAATATCTCAGGACTAACCTTGCGTCGGACGCTGTAACTTTTCCGTCAAAATTAACGTCGCCGAGCAAAATGCTCTTGTAGTGGTCAAAAATCGCCGTTTTTGTAGCAGTATCGCCGTTTGAAGCGGTAACTTTCACCGTTGCCCTATAGGTGCCGTCGTCGGATATGTCAACATAATGAGAACCTGTATAATAGCTTTTTGTTGTTCGCTCAGTCCATTCGTTATTCGTTTTACTTATATTTAATCTGCGCCAGAAAACTCCTGCCGTTCGTTTTTCTATATATGTTTTTATTATAACCGTACCCGAGTTCGGCGAGCTTGAAACAGAATAAACAATGCTTGCCCTGCCCGTGTTTGTTATAAAAAAAGTCATACTCACGTTTTCAATGGCTAAGAATCTCGGAGCCGCATACGGAGAGCCCATCAAATTTACTTCAAAGCTTTCGGACAAATCCAAAGCTTCGCTCGCAGAGGAAAACTCAAAGACAAAGACAAACGTAAAAACCAATGATAATATCTTTTTCATGAGGCTTCACCTATATGAGCATCGCGGACATACGCAGAGTAAGCCTCGCATCGGAGGCTGTTATAATGCCGTCGTTATTTACGTCGCAGGTATTTCTTTTATCGGACGGCATTTTTACGATGTTTGCCGAATACCGAAGTATTGTCCTCGCATCGGAGGCTGTCAGCTTTTTATCGGAATTAACGTCGCCTCTGAGAATATTTTTGTCATATGAATAAACCGATTGAATTTTAACGGTTTCATTTTCGGCCTCTATTTCGGCAACGGCTCTGTATTCGCCGTTCTCCGACAGCTTTACGGTATGTGTTCCCGATAAAAACTTTTTGCCTGTCGAATCGCTCCATTCGTTTCCCGATACTCCCAAGGACACCTTTTTCCATAATAATCCGAGAGTCCTTTTTTCTATATATATGTGGGCTTTTATTCCGCCCGATGATTTTACGGAGGCTGTGTATGAAACGTACGCTGTCCCCTTGTTTGACACAAAAAACGTAAGACTTGTGCTGTTTATATGTTTTAAGCTCGGAGCCAAGCTTCCACCGGCAGTTTGATCTTCGATAAAATCAATAAAATCAAAAGAAAAAACCTTGTTTCCGTTTTCAAAGTCAGGATACTCCAGCGCGTATGTAAAAACAGGTGTGTTTACGGTAACCATAAGAACAAACGCGAGTGTAAAGCCAAATAATTTTAATTTTTTCATAACATCACCAATACGGTACAATTACGCCGTCGGCGCTTGTTAAATTCAATATTTTTTTGATTCGTACCGTTCCTTTCTGCGTTGCGGCCGTTTTTTACTCGGTGTCGGTCAGCGTCTCATTATATTCTACGGATATATTTTCCGCCAAGAAACGCGCGAGCGTTTTCGGAGACTTCCGACCGAAATAATCTATGCTGAACGTATATTTATCGGTATTCCATAAAATCAGCGCATAGCCGTCCTCCGAGTATATGTCCATGGTTATCCCGCCGACCGTTTCATATGTTTTTTCCAGCCGTTCGTTATCTATTGAACGCGTCGTAATACCGTCACCCTGCTGGAGAACAAGCGTATCGCCTTTTTCATTTTCCCAGAGAGTTACTATAGCGTGAGCCGTCATATTCCGTGAAGTCATTTTAAAGCCGTCGGGCAGATTATTAAAGGTGTAAATATCCTTTATAGCGCCGTCCGCTTTTATATCACCGGCTTCTTCATAGCCGTAGTCAAGGTCGAAATAATTTGATTTGTTGCGCGAAAAGTAATCTATGACCTTGTTCCTTACGGAAGAAATTCCGAATACCGATATGGTGGTAGCCGAGATAAGGAGAATGACCGCTGCGACAAGAAGTCCGCGTTTTAATACAGAGCGCCTATGCTTTTTTGTCTGTTTAAAAAGGGTTTCCATCTCAGCGTTTAAGCTTTCAGAGGGTTCCCATAAAATCGTTTCACTTTGTTTATAATATATATTAAACTCCTCCGCAGCAGACTCACGCAGCGCCTGTTTTAATTTATTGCTTGCCATAGCCGGTCATCACCTCCTCAGACAGTTTCGATATAAGCTGTTTTTTACCTCTCACAAGCTGCTGCTTTACGGCGGAAGCTTTTCGTCCGAGGACGTCCGCGATTTTTTTTACAGGCATATCCATAACCAAATGCATATAAAGGACGTCCCTGTAAATATTGTCCATACTTTTTACGGCGTTTAATATTTCTTCGTACTCTGTTTTTTCAATCATATCCCAAAATGATTTTTCGTCAGGTAAATCAACCATTTCATCAAAGCTTACCGTTTCGGGTACGGAGTTATTTTTTCGCAGAATGTTCAAAGCCGCGTTTTTTGCCGCTTTAACGCAGTAGCATTTACCGTCGTGCTCGTCCGCCTCCAACAGGACGTCTATGTGCTTCGCTATGCCAAGGAACGCGTTATGTACGGCATCCTCCGCGTCTTCCCTGTTGCGTAGCACCGAGACTGCCGCCGAAAACATTTGATTGCGGTACGCGGCGTAATAATATTCAAACGCTCTTTTGCCGTCCGCGAAATCTATCGCGGAGAGATAAAATACAAGCATATATTTTACTGCCTCCGTTATTATCAACACGCGCAATATACAAAACGGTTACAAAAATCTGAAAAAATTTTTTATTTTTTTTATTTTAACATATCACAACCTTCATTTCAACTGTTGACCGATATATAAAACCGTGGTAAAATTCAGTCGGGAAGTGAGAATATGTATTATAAATATGAACTGCATTGCCATACGAAAGAAGTCAGCCGCTGCGCCGGAGTATATGCCTCGGAAGCCGTAAAAATGTATAAGGAGAGGGGCTACAGCGGAATTGTGATAACCGACCATTATTCTCCCATGACATTCGGTCTGCCGGCGCTGTTCTATCCCGAAAAACGCATAAGCTTTTACACGAGAGGCTACAAAGAAGCTCTTAAATATTCCGACAGCGATTTTACGGTACTGCTTGGCATGGAACTCAGATACTACGCGACGGCCAACGATTATCTCGTTTACGGCGTGACTGAAGAATTTCTGAAAAAAAGCGGAAACCTTATGATAAAATACCCCAAAAGATTCTATAAGCTCGCAAAAGCAAACGGACTTATAGTTTTGCAGGCTCACCCGTTCAGGGAGGGAATGATAAGAATCAACCCGAAATATCTTGACGGCGCGGAGGTTTTTAACGGAAAAACGAACAGGGAAAGAAACGAAAAAGCCGCTCTTTACGCTGAAAAGAACGGCATGGAAATTAAAACGAGCGGAAGCGATTTTCACCGTCAGAGCAGTTTTGCAAAGGGCGGAATTATAACCTCCGCTCCCATAAAATCAAACGACGACCTTCTGAAAACTTTAAGAAGCGGAAATTATGAGCTTATAGAAAATTATGATTAAGTAAAATTATACAGAATGACAATTAAAGGTGAGGAAATTATTATGGATATGAAAGACTTTAAGTGGATAAGGGAACCCGAAATTTACCGTATTGACAGCAAGTGTGTGGAAATTGTTACAATGCCGTATACCGACCTGTGGCAAAGGACGTATTACCATTTTCGGAACGACAACGCGCCGGTTTTGCAAACGGAAACCGACGAGAGGTTTTTCAGCTTTGTTGTGAAAACGGATTTTTCCGACAGCCGGCGCCGTTTTGACCAGTGCGGCATAGTCATGTATTTGGACAGCGAAAATTGGCTGAAAGGCTCCATCGAGTACGAGAACGGGGAATTTCGGCATTTAGGCAGCGTCGTAACGAATAACGGTTATTCCGATTGGGCAACTACACCTATTTCCGCCGCTGTAAATTCGATGTGGTATCGCTTCAGCCGCAGAGAGGACGATTACCGAATCGAATATTCCCAAGACGGCGTGCATTTTAATCAAATGCGCATCTGCCATATGAATAAAGGGAACGGAAAAATAAGATTCGGCATATACGCCTGCTCACCGGAAAATTCTTCATTTAAAGCTGTTTTTACCGATATGAAGCTTACCGAATGTCAATGGAAAGCGCATGACGGGCAACAGCCCGATTGAGGACAAACACCTCTTTATCGGGCAGAATAACAAGAATATCATAATTAAAGGAGCCGGGCAAGACTGTTTTTCATATTTAAGGCAATATCGCACAATTAGCGGCTAACGCCTTTGCCGCGCATTTTCAGGAAAACTGTACTGCCGTCTTTTCCCCGCGTTTGCCGTCAAAAAGTGAAAAGCAGAACGGATACACGACCATCAAAAGTATTAGCTCGCCGAACGTCAGAACAAAGCCAATCCAAGACAGACCCACCGCGTCCGTAACGGCAGGAGTCAGCGCTTTTTCATAGGCGATAAGAAGCAGTACGCCAACACAGCAGCGCGTTACCTTTTTCACCGCCGATACGTCCATGGAAAAGCGCACAAAACGACGCTCCAGGAACCATCCCAAGGTCACGCCGAGAAAACGTCCCGCGTCCTTGTATCCGTCCGTTTTCATCTTCGCGGGGTCTACCAAAAGCTTACCCTCCGCGTCGTAATTCATCGGGTACGATTTCACGGATATATACACTAAAAACAGCGCGGTTAACACAACGCCGACGCAAAGCACGATGTAATCGCGGTTCGGCTTTTCGTCTATCCACTGCCACGCCTTAGCACCCAAAAACACCACGGCAAGTCCCAACGCCGCGCCTATTACAACGTCCTGCGGCGTATGTACGCCGATGTAGTTCCGCGAAAACATCGTCAGCAGAATCATAAAAGCCATAAATACGCCGAGAGGCTTGTGCTTTCTTCCGTAGCGTTCAAGAACGGTGCCGTAATTTGAAGCGGCAGTTACGCTGTGACCGCTTGGAAACGAGTATCCCGAGGCTTTTTCCACCGGCACAATCTGCTCCGAGCGTATCCATGGTCTGTAAACGCAAAACGTCAGCTTTAAAAGCTGCATAAGGAACCGAGAAACAGCGACGTTCAAGAAAAAGAACGCGCCGTTTTTCTTATCAACGGCCCAGAAGATTATACAGGCGAGCATCCATATAAATATGCCGTAGGACAGGTCGCTTATTTGCACAAAAAAATCATTGAGCGCTCCGCCTATCGCCTCTCTGAACCTTTGCAGAAAAAGTAAATACTGTATATCCATATATATCCTCTTTTCCGCAGTCTTGCAGTCAAGACCGCTGTTTTTTTATTTTTATCCATAATCGTGATAAACACAAATATTGACATTTTCGCCAACCGTGGTATAATTATTATTATCTTATGATAGGGAGGTAACGAGCGCTTTGTATCGGGTATTCATCTGTGACGATGACAGCGTTTTTGCGTCCGGACTTGAAAAACGGCTGACCGAAATGCTGCGCGAGCGAGGCGCAAGCTTCCGCATACAACTGTTTTCCGACCCTTCAAAAATGCTGAACGCTTTGGAGCAGGGTGAAAAATGTGACCTGCTGTTTCAGGATATTCTCTTCGGCAGGGAAAAAGGTATCCGCTTTGCAAGGCTGCTGCGTGAACGCAAGCAGAAAATAGAGGTGGTGTTTGTAACCTCAAGCGCCGATTATGCGTTGGAGGGATATGATGTCCAGCCGCTGCACTATCTTCTTAAACCTGTAAACGACAAGCAACTGTCCGAAGCGCTGAACCGTTTTTTCCGTCGGCTCACACCGCGTATGCTGTCACTCACAACTCCGCACGGCGTTATGCGTCTGCCCGTAACGGACGCGCTCTATTTTGAGATATACAATCACACCGTTACCGTTCACAGGGCGGACGGCGGCAGCCAATCCTGGCGGAGCACACTCAAAGAACTGGAAAGCGAACTGCCGTCCGACTGCTTTGTACGCACACACCGCAGTTATCTTGTCAATCTTGAGCATATAGCCGAAATCGAACGCGGAAACGTTATACTGACCGACGGCTGTTCTGTTCCTATAAGCAAAAACGCCTATGCTAACGTCCGTCTCGCGCTTGTGAACTTTGACGGGCGCGGTCACGGCGCGGAGTAAATCCTTATCACTTTTTAAGACACAGGTCGCTCATAACCGAAAATCGACCCGCCTCACGATTGACAACCAAAACACTGTTATATTTATCCGCAATCCTGCGCATGGCTACAAGACCGTAACCGTGACCGGACTGCGGTTTTTTTTGCTCCGTTTCGTCGTCACGCGTACTGTTGACGCAGCTTATAAAGAGGAATTTTCCTCTCATTTGCATATCCGCCTTAATATAGCGTTCGTCGTCCCGATTCATTCGTTCGCAGGCTTCCAGCGCATTTTGCAGCATATTGCTTAAAAATACGCTCAAATCCTCGTCGGCTATATTCAACTCGGACGGTACGTTAAGGCTGTGTTCCACCTTTATCTGTTGGGCTTTCGCCCTGTCAAGGTAACTGCCGGCGATAATGTTTACCAGAACATTTCGGCTGTAGCGACCGGCAGGAAGCTGTTCCAAATCGCCCGCGACGGCGTCAACGTATTTCGTCGCGCGCTGTATATCTCCGTCATTCAGAATGGCCGACAACGCCGTCATATGATGGCGCATTTCATGGTGCAGAACGTTGGTAGCGTCCTCCTTTGCAAGCAGACGCTCGTAGCTCTCCATTGCCTGCCGCCCGCGTTCGCGAAGCACCTCGACTGTTCTGTTTGTTCTCACAGTTCGGCGGATAACCTCCGTCACCACCACGATTACGGTCATATAAGAAATAATATCGGTAATAAAGGATACAACGGTTTCGTAGTTCCCTACTTCGAGAGGCGACCATATTCCGTCCGTCAAATAAGCGCCAAGACTTCCCCAAGCCAATATTCTGTCAATCAGATAAATTACTGTAACGACAACCGCAATAACGCCGTAACGCGTTAAACGTATTCTGTCCTGCCGCGTTCCACAGTTTCTTTTGAAGCACTCAACGCCGAATGCGACGACGACCGCCAAAAGCAGAACGAACACCTGCGGTCCTATCTTGTCCGCGTCAGAAGCGTTGCCCGAACGCAGCTCTATAATTTTATTTATACATTCGTACGCCGTCAGAGCCGCGATACTTCCGCACAGGGGCCATTTCCACCATTTTTTAAGCGTAAGAGCAAGATAGAAATAAAGCGGCGTCATATACAGACGGCTCAAAAGGCTTAAGTCGACAATATCGCTCAGAATGCTGAAATAGCACGCGTACGTACTGCACGCGTTGTATAAAAACATCAGCAAAAAATAAAGGCAAAGTAACAGCATTTTGCCATTCAGTGTGCTGTTGCACATATCCAAAATAAACATTCCCGCCATTAAAAAAGCCATAAACGCATAGACGGTCATAATGACGTTGTATTTTACGGCAAACACGACCACACTTGCCACAGGCGAATCGACGTTGCCTATTGACGGGTATTCGGGCGCGGGAAACTCGGCATCATTCGGAAAATAAGTGACTACCGAAAGCTCTTTTCCTTTGTAATCGACCGGAAGCGACATACGCACGCGCTGTAACTCCGAGCCGTGCTCGCGTGAATATTCGTCCCAATCATTTTGCGTCAGGCCAAGGAAACCGCCCTCTCCGCGGCGGGCGTTATGAAAATCGGAGTGCAGAAGCTCTCCGTCAAGGAACACCTCAACGCCGTAATCATAGCTGTTCCATTCAAGCTCCGCGCCGGGAATATCCTCCGTCATTGTGCGCGTAATGCGAACCGCCTTTACACCGTCCGGTATTTTAACGGTAAACACGCCGTCCTCAAAAACAGGCTCATAGGGTTTTATTTTTCCGTCATCAAGCAGCTCATAGCTCCAATCAAAGCGTTCGTCGGCGGTATCGGCGAGCGAGATATCCGCCTTGTCCGTGACGCACAGAGAAAAGAACACGGCAATCACAAATATTGTAACCGTCGCCGCGACGGCGGCTCCGACTGCGTATCGCCATCCGATTTTCTTTCTCACCGAATTATTCCTCCACCTTTTTATTGTTTCGGTTTAACGGACAATCGGAGTGTGTTCACACTCTATCCGTATCGACTGAGCGTATGCCGTTTGACGGCAACATAATATATAGTATTATAAAAAAATTAAGGCGACACCGCATAATTATTGTCGTGCAGATGTGCCAAGAGATTTTTCGTCAGATTGCCAAAAGTGACGCAGGAATACTGCCGTATTTCAAGGAACTTTTGGTAAAAATGACGGAAAATCGCGGTACAGATGCGCGGCAAAGGCGGCAGCCGCTAATTGTGCGGTGTTGCCTTAATAAATCTTGTCAACTTATGCGGCGTGAAGCGATAAAATACGTCGTGAAACGCCTGTTCGTTCACTCGGTAAAATTCTTTTTTCATATTTCCGACAGTATTTCCGCCGTTTATCATTTCACGCCAAATATTATCATTTCACGCCATTTTCATTGACAAAAGCCGGATTTTTTTAATAATATTTTTAGCAATAGTTCAAAAAAGAATCATAGACGGATTATCTGTTTGCGTCCGTCTTTTATATATCGGCGTGATAAAATTTACGGCGAGACGCTGTAAATTTTTGCGATAAAAAATTTTTCTAACGGAGGAAAAAAAATGAAACAAAAGAAAATGAAGATTTTATCGGTTCTGCTTGCGTTGACGATGCTGTTGACGCTCGCGCCTTTGACGGTATTCGCCGCTCAAAGCGGGAATTTCAAGTACAATGTTTTAGCCGACGGAACGGCGGAAATAAAGTGCAAGCTCCCCACTTATTCAACGGGAACGCTTGAGATTCCCTCGGAAATAGAGGGTTACACGGTTTCGACCATCGCGTCTTACGCATTCAACAACACTCATTATACGGGCGTTGTTATTCCCGAAACGGTAAAGACCATATCGAACTACGGATTCGCTCTTTCCGGTCTTAAAAGCATAACGATACCCGGAACGGTTGAAAAAATCGGCGAGTATGCGTTCCTTAACAGCAATCAGCTCAAGGAAGTTACTATCTCCGACGGCGTTAAGACGCTTGATTCACATGCATTCTTTAACTGTCCAGCTCTTACGAGCGTAGAAATCCCCGGAACAATTGAAGAAATCGGCAGTTCGGTTTTCAGAAACGACGCTAACCTTAAAAACGTGACCATTCACGAGGGCGTTAAGATATTGGGCAATTCAGTATTTGAAAATTGCACGTCGCTCACAAGCGTTGTAATCCCCGACGGCGTTACTAAGCTATATTACAGCGCATTCAACGGTTGTACCGCTCTTGAAGACGTAACTATCCCTTCAAGCGTTACGTTCATAAGCAGCCGTTCGTTTGAAAAATGCGATTCGCTCGCAAACGTTTACTACGGCGGAACGCAGGACGATTGGAGCAACATTAAAATAGATGCCAACAACGACTGTTTAACGAACGCCAACATTACATATGCGGAGAAATACAGCTATACTCTTTCTTATGAAGCAAACGGCGGCGAAGACGACGTTACGGGTATGCCAGAATTCCTCGGCGAGACCGATTATTCCTTTGATAAAGAATATACTTGGGTCGTAAGCGACGCAACTCCCGAACGCGAGGGTTATACGTTCAAGGGCTGGTCACGCAATCCCGCCGCATCTCCCGAAGAGCAGCTTATCGCTCCCGGCGATACTCTTACATTGACTCCCGACGATAACGACGTTACTCTTTATGCCGTTTGGGAAAAGAACGCCGAAACTCAGCCCGGTGAAGAAACCGAACCCGGCGAAGACGTAAACAAGCCCGCCGACAGCGAAAACACAAACGATTCGGACGATTTTGTCTGCGGATTCTGCGAGCAGTACAATCTTTACAAGGACGACAGCAGCACGATACTTGGCACACTCGCGAGATTGCTGCATCCGATTCTTCATATTCTTGAATATACAGCTTACTTATTCGCTGCCTTATTATAACTCCGCGCACAATCACGGCAATAATATCACGGCAATAATAGTGTATAAATATCCCGACGCTTCCCATAAAACGGAAAGCGTCGGGAAAATATAGGAGGTTTTTCATACAATGAGAAAATGCAAACGAGCGGCAGCGCTTTTTATGGCGTTTCTGATGTGCCTGCTCATGTTCCCGACACAAGCTTTTGCATTCGATCCAAGCTTACCGCAAGTGGGTCCGGTCAGTTCCCCGGTTGCCCGTGACGTTCAGTATTACGATCCGATAGCGAAAGAAATGAAAACGCTTGACATACCCGCAATAAGACTTCTTGCGGCGGATATTAGCGACTTGAACGATACCGACGGCGGCTGGTACTGCGTCGAGGGTTTCGTCGAAAATCCGTATCGTTACACGGTAAATGGCGACGTAAATCTTATTCTTACCGACAACTCGGTACTCAACGCCAGAGCCGGCATAACGGTAGCGGAAGGCAATTCGCTGACAATATGGGCGCAGTCAGACGATGATTCGGTCGAGCATAAGGGCATATTGAACGCAACGGAAGATATTCCCGCAGGCGCGGCGGGTATCGGCGGCGAAGCGAACAACAGCAACGGCGCGATAACGATAAACGGCGGTCTTATCACCGTAAATGGCGGCAACGGCGACAACGGCGCGGCAGGCGCGGGTATCGGCGGCGGCTCATGGACAGGCGCGAATAACAGCCAAAACGGCAATATTCGCATTGAAGGCGGTAACGTAAACGCTCAGGGCGGCGACTCGTCCAGTCCGGATACCACCGCTTCAGGTATAGGTTCCGGTGCGCCCGATCCCAACAATTGGCAAGCAGGCGGCACTCTTACCGTACTCGGCGGAATCATCACCGCTACCGGCAACGAGAACGGCGGTTCGGCTATTAGTGTATCACGCGCATATTTCGACGGACAGAACAGCAAAGACGAATACGTTGAGTATACGCATATGACGTTCGGCAACGCGAATGATATAACCGAATCGGAAGAACCCGTTGAATGGACGGGTTTGTCTCCCGCCGGTTTGGGCAGCGTTCGTTACGCTAAAATCGTACCAATGACGGTCAACACGGTATCAATTGAGCCGAAAACAACATCTGTTGATTTGGATAAATTGCCCGAAGACGATTATGATTATTATGATAAAGGCGTCTACGAAAAAGAGGTCAACTTTACCGGCAAGATTTCGGCTACCGCAGAAGGCAGAGATTATAACGATCTTGACGTTGAGAATGAATATAAATTGTCCGGCAATCATGCGGACGGTTTTGAATACAACTATAACCAAAGCGTTATGAGCGGTTCAAAACTGATTATTGATCCGAAGGAAATGTCTAAGGAAATAACCGTAACGCTTAAAGTCGGTGACAAGAGCGACGCGGCGACCGTTACTGTAAATCAGCCTACGGTAACTGTTTCTTTCGATCCGAATAACGGCACGGACGAAGTAAAATCTTTTGAAGTCCCCCGCTATACAGTAATTACCGAAGAACAAGTCCCGACTCCGACTTACAAAGATCATCGTTTCCTCGGCTGGTTCACGGATTATGGAAACGGTCAGTGGAATAATGAATTTAATCTCGAAGATCGTCTTGCGCGTTATGACGCAGAGTATACGGCAGGCTGGAAAGAAGGCGAACACCCCGTTATCACGGGCGTTGAAGACGGTAAGTATTACAATCAGACCGTCAACGGCTTCACGGTAACCGACGTCGACTCAATGCTTTACAGTGTAACGGTAAAGACGCCGAACGGCGAAGACGAAGTGTATTATTACGATTCTTTTGATTACGAAGGAAATTTCGTGTATCCGGGTGAATTTACAGACGAAGGCAAATATACGATAATAGCGGAGGACAACTTCGGATATACGGACGAGATATCGTTCGTTATAGACACCACCGCGCCCACCATCAAAAAGACCAGCAAGCTCAAAGAAGGCGGCGAATATTGTCTGACGTTTGCGGGTACGTTTGTTGAAGAGAATATGGATAAAATTACCGTAAACGGCGTTGAAATGAAGCTTGGCTCCAATAACGACGGTTTCACGATGACAAGCAGCTCTGTCAACAAACCGATATACGACACACCCCTTACAATCGTTGTTACCGACAAGGCGGGCAACACACTCACCGTAAGCAACGTAATGCTGTATTCGGAGCATCACTACAAGTTTGAAAGGGAAGAACAGCCGACATGCTCGAAACACGGTCATACGTATTACAGATGCGAAGTCTGTAACGTAGCGACAAAGGTTGTCGATCTTGGATTGGCGGAACACGAATGGCTCGAACCCACGTTTGAATGGGCTGAGGACGGCAAGAGCGCAACGGTTCATCTCGTCTGCGCGAAAGACGCAAGCCACACCGCCGACGTTCCCGCCGTAATGACTTCGGAAGTAGAGGTCGAACCCGATTGCGAAAATATGGGCGCAACGCGTTATCACGCCGAAATCAACACCGACAACGTAAAGACAAGAACGGTATACTTCGACGAAAAAGTGGTTTACGACATTCCCGCGCTCGGACATCTCCTTGACGACGGCGACGTATTGCGCGAACCGACTTGCGTAGCTACCGGACTTGTGGAATATCACTGCACACGCTGTGACGACTACACCGAAGAAGCGGAAATCCCCGCGACAGGCGAACACGTCGATAAAGACAACGACGGCGACTGCGACCTTTGCGGCGCGCACATCAAGAGCGATTTAGAGATGTTCATCTGCCGTATGTGCGGAACATATCAGCTTATGAAAAATATTCCCGGCGTAGGTGCCATCGTGCGCATAGTTCACTACTTTGTACATCTCGCGGATTACATCAAACATCTGACCTAATAAGATTATACCTATAAATTTTAAGAGGTTTAAGGAAGCACTGATTAAATCGAACGTGCAGATTGCGTCACGAGATTTTTCGTCAGATTGACAAAAGTGACGCAGGAATACTGACGTATTTCAAGGAGCTTTTGGCAAAAATGACGGAAAATCGCGGCGCAAGATGTGCGTTCAGCCGTTAGGCGTGATTTATTCAGTGGTTCCTTAAGTTACAAGTCCCGGAAGAACAGCAGTTCTCCGGGGCTTTTGCTTATTTCGATTTACTGACGCATTGCCTATAATAAATTTTTGTTACGGAATTATTTTATAAACCGAAGGCGGTTGACAGCAATAAAATCTGCATTTTCTTTATAATTTCTTTGCATTTTATTTACCGCAGTTTTAGTACGGAGTAATATAATTGCCTATAAAGGAGATGCTTTAAATGAAGTTATGGCAAAAAATTACTTTATCCGTTCTGCTCACGGTAAATATATGCCTGATGTTTATGACATGGTTCGGCGGCGAAAAAGGCGTTCAGGAAATAAGCGGAACAATTGTTTTAAAAAATCCCTTTACGATAGTATTTATAATAATTATTATTGCGGGTATTTGGATAAGAAAAGCAGAAAAATTTCAAAATCCTCTTATTTATACAGGCTTCGCGGGTATAATGGCCGTCGAAATTTACGAGTTTTTCACATGGTACACTAAAACTGTATCGCTGAATAACAGCATTATAAAAAGCTTAAACATGGCGTTTCCCGAATTTTATCTCGGACTTATTGTGACAGTCGCGTCGCTTACGACCGCCGTACTTTTCGGATATTGCAGATATCGGCTGACGATAAAGTAGTTGCTTTTTTGCGCGAAAAAGGAGATTTCGCGCTCTGCGGAGCGCGACACGGGAACGCCGTCCCCGTGACCCCTGCAAGCCTTTGTAAAGGCTTGACCGAAACTTTTATAAAAATATCGACAAACTGACGGCCGCCGATTTTATCGGCAGCCGTCATATGCAATTATTCTATTATTATTTATGTTTTAAGGAATGTCGCGGAGTTTTATTTCGGAGCCGTATTTCACATAAAGCGGCATTGTTTTTAAATCCACGGATTTTTCTATCCAAATACCCTGAGATTCTGTTTTTTCTTTTGTAAAGAAGTCCGTCCAGACGCCTTTCGGAAGATATATTTTTCTTATTTTGCTTTTCGCGAGAGGCATTAAAACAGGCGCTACAAGAATACTGTCACCGAACATATACTCATCGTCAATATGGTAAACGTTCCTGTCGTCGGGATATTCGAGATACAGCGCCCGCATCATCGGAAGTCCCGTTTCGGTGCATTTTTTCGCCTGCTCATAAATATACGGCATCAAGGAATATCTCAGCTTATCATAATAGCGGAAGATATCGCAGGCTTCTTCCGAAAATGCCCAAGGCTCGCGGTGAGTTGTATCTCCCGCGCCGTGACATCTCGCGTGAGAGGAAAACATACCGAGCTGCGCCCAGCGCACGTAAAGCTCATCATCGGGCATACCTAAAAAACCGCCTATATCATGCGAAAAGAACGGTATTCCGCTCATACCCATTGATAAAGCCCCTCTGAGAGTTGCCGCGAGAGCCTCAAAGCTGCATTGGCTGTCGCCGCCCCAATGGACAGGGTACCGCTGGCTCCCCGCCGTACCGCTTCTTGCCCATACGATGCTTTCGCCGCTTGCTTCCTTTGTGGCGTTAAACACGGTATGGTTATATACAAGCGAATACAAATTATGAAAATGTCTGCCGTCTATGGAATGATAAACCGCGTCCTCGGGTATACCCTCACCGAAATCGGTCTTTATTGCCGCCGCTCCCGTTTTTATAAGCGAGTAAATTTTATCTCCGTACCATTTTCTCGCGTCGGGATTTGAAAAATCAATTATAACGTCCTTTGTCCAACTGCCCTTACATTCCTCCGGCAGTTGATAAGGTTCGCCCTTTTCGTTTTTCGCGAGATAACCGTTACGCACAGCCTCCAAGAAATGCGAGTTATCCGCGTTCGGAGGAATAAAATTGTACTGCCAGAGAGAAATACGGAAGCCCATTTTTCTTAATTTTTCTATGTTTTGGGCAGGATTCGGAAAACGTTCTTCCGAAAATTTAAGATCGCAGTCCCAGTCCGTTTTGAACCACGCGGTGTCAAGATGAATAACGTCACAGGGAATATCGTACTCGCGCAATTTTTCAGCGATATCAAAAACGGTTTCCCATGAAGTATAACTGTTTCTGCTCATCCAAAGGCCGAAGCTCCAAAGAGGCGGCAACGGCGCAAATCCCGTCAGAGTGCAATAGGATTTTATAATATCTTTCGGAGTATCTCCCCAAATTACAAAATACTCCATTTGATTATCCGCGACGGAAAACTGAAGCGAAGAACAATCCTCGGTCGCTATATCCCAGCTTGTATCGGCGCCGCTGTTTAAAAATAAACCGTAGCCTTTCGTTGAAATATAAAACGGGATATTCACATAAGCTCTCCTGCTTGTCGTGCCTACAGCGTCCTTATTGTAAAAATCAACGGTTCTTCCGTTTCTTATAAGACCGTCAAAGCGTTCGCCGAGACCGTAAATTATCTCGTTGTTTTCAAGCTCCAACGCTTCAAAAACCTTGCGTTCGCGGCCGAGAGTACCTAACGCCAAATCGCAGGTATCGGGCGTTCTGAAATTATTTTTGCGCTGCGAATAATATTCGGCTCCTCTATTGTCAAATGCGGAAATCTTCGCCGTTTGCCTGTCAATGCGTATCTCGATTTTTTTTGTTTTTACGGTAATGGAATCATCGTCCGTAAGGACTTCAAAATCAACCTTTTGAGGTTCGGCGATTAACATTCTCGCTTCTCTCGGAAGCCCGTCAAAGGGATTTTCGGGATATTTTTCATCGGAAAACAAAAGCTTGAAAACGGTATCGCTCCAAAGCTCTACATGAAGATATAACCGCTCTGTTTCGCAGGGGCATTGCTTTAATAGATAAATCCGAGTTTCGTGCGTGTAGGAAAGAACGGCTCTTTGCGCCGACACGGAAAATGTCAGAATAACACCTGAATCTGTTTTTTCAACAGCGGTAATTTCATTCGGTCTGTTGTGGACAGCGTTGTATTTATTTATCACGTCGTCCTTATACAAACGGCTTTCCTCGGTTTTGAACTGCGGAAATTCCGTATCGGTTGGCATATTCATTAAAATCACCTCTTGAAATAAGAAGATTATATCATTGAATGTGAAAAGAATCAATATTTTGTTTATGGCAATACCGCATAATTATTGTCGTGCAGATGTGCCATGAGATTTTTCGTCAGATTGACAAAAGTGACGCAGGAATACTGACGTATTTCAAGGAACTTTTGGCAAAAATGACGGAAAATCTCGGTACAGATGCGCGGCAAAGGCGGTAGCCGTTAATTGTGCGGTGTTGCCTTATAAAAAAGTTTTTCGTCAATATTAGCTCATAGCATAAATTAAATGCTATCGGCTTATTCAATGACATTAAAATTTCGCTTATAATTTTAGAGTGTATTTACACTAATAATGCTATTAACTGAGGAGCATTTAAAATGGAAAAAGCCGAGCTTGGAAAAAGGCTTCGCGAAGCAAGAGAAGCAAAGGGATATACACGCGAAAAGCTTGCCGAATTGGCAGGTATAGGCGCGATGTATTTGGGCGAAATAGAACGCGGAGTAAAATTTCCGAGTATGAATATATTCATGAAAATTATCGACGCTTTAAATGTTTCGGCGGATTATATTTTAAGGTATGAAGTAAACTCGGGGAAAAATTATATTTTTGATGAAATTACGGAAAAATTTGAGGGATTAACTCCGCGCCAAAGGAAAACAGCCATTGATATTTTAAACGCATATATTGCAAATCTTTAAGCATGGATTTTGTTATGCGGAGCCGCCTTAAAATGAAAAAACTGTTATACTATTTTGAAAATTAAGATACGGAGGAATGAATCATGTGTACCGCAGTTACTTATAAAACAAACGACCATTATTTCGGGCGTAATCTTGATTATGAGTTTGCCTACAATCAAACCGTTACGATAACGCCGCGAAATTATCCGTTCCGCTTTCGTCGTGCCGATGAAATGCGCAGTCACTACGCAATGATAGGTATGGCATTTGTGCAGGAGGGATATCCGCTTTACTATGACGCGACAAACGAAAAGGGGCTCAGTATGGCCGGATTGAATTTTCCCGAAAATGCCGAGTATAAATGTGAAGCGCCGGAAAAGGACAATATCACGCCGTTTGAGTTTATCCCGTGGATTTTGGGACAGTGCGCCACAATCGGTGAAGCTCGCGAAAAGCTATCACGGATTAACCTTCTTAAAGAGGATTTTAGCCCACAGTTACCGCTTTCACCGCTGCATTGGATAATTTCGGATAAAAACGAGAGCATTGTGGTGGAATCTGTTCGGAGCGGACTTAAATTTTACGATAATCCTGTAGGAGTTTTAACCAATAATCCCTGTTTTGACTTTCATTTGACAAATTTGGCAAACTATATGGCTCTTTCGCCTGCCGATCCGGAAAACCGCTTTACGGATAAGATAGATTTAAAACCCTACAGCCGAGGAATGGGAGGACTTGGACTTCCCGGCGATCTTTCTTCCGCATCAAGGTTTATCAAGGCGGCCTTTACGCGGCTCAATTCCCGCTCGGGCAATTCGGAATCGGAAAGCATAAGTCAGTTTTTCCATATTCTCGCTTCTGTTGCACAGCAGCGGGGCTGCTGTAAGGTTGAACACGGCTATGAGTACACAATATATTCCTCGTGCTGCAATACAGACAAGGGAATATATTATTACACGACATACGAAAACAGCCAAATCACGGGAGTGGATATGTACAGGGAAAATCTTGACGGAGCCGAATTGGTCAGCTATCCGCTGATTGAGGGACAGCATATTCTTATGCTGAATTAAGGAAGCACTAATTAAATCAGAGCTTCCCTAAATGCTCAAGCAATATTTTTAATCCTATTAAAATCAGTATAACTCCTCCGGCGAGAGAGGCCTTATCCTTGTATTTCTCCCCGAATTTATGACCGATAAAGACCCCCGCGCCTGAAAGAATAAAGGTCGTTACGCCTATAAGCGATACCGAAACGGCGATATTCACGCCGAGAAAAGCAAACGTTATGCCGACAGCGAGAGCGTCTATGCTTGTTGCTACGGCAAGCATAGACAGCTCCTTTATGCTGAAGCTTTCGCCGCGGCTCGAATCCTTTTCATTATCTTTTTTAAAGGCTTCAAAAATCATCTTGCCGCCTATTACGGCGAGCAATACAAATGCTATCCAATGGTCTATGCTCGTTATATAGTTTTCAAACTGCACGCCGAGCAGATAGCCTGCCAGCGGCATAAGAGCCTGAAAACCGCCGAAAAACAAAGCGATAAGAAAGGTGTGCCTATAATTTATTTTTACCATTTCCAGCCCTTTGCAGACTGCGACGGCAAAAGCGTCCATAGAAAGTCCCACACCGACGAGAAAAAGCTCCCATAAACCCATGATATTCCTCCGCAATGAATTATAATTTCCTATTAAACGGGAGAACCCGATATGAGTTCTCCCGCGCTTTTTTATTATTCGGCAAAATATAAACCTAAACGCCGTATAAGCTCACATATAATACTATGCGGTATATTAATGGAAATAGGCCTTAGCCGCTTAATAAGACGATAAATTTATGTAATGAAACATTAATTTTCGCCGTTATCCTCGTCCGCGAATTTAAGTATAGACGATATGACTATATCGAAGCCTACTTTTATAGCTTCGGGAACAAGTCTGTCATAATTATCGCGTCTGTTATGATAATAATCCGCAGGAGCGGGATCCATAGCCGCAAGGCAGGTTGCGGAATATCCGGCCTGTGAGAACGCGGCCGCGTCTGAAGAACCGAAAAATACGCTTGCGAATTTTAAGTTGTCATAACCTGCCTCTTTTGCCGCGTCCATTATAAGCCGGCAGAAATTACCGTCATGTTTAACGGTTCCCGTCATATCCCTGTTGTAAACGTTAAAATAATCCATATCGGTAAGAGTATCGACGCAGAGTATCGAAGTTTCAACGCCGGATTCAACATACTCTTTATAGTGATCCTTTGCGAACTGCTTCGCGCCTCTGAGTCCGGCCTCCTCACCGTCGGTAATCATCGCGACAACATCTGTATTCTTAAACCTGATTCCGGCTTCGTCAAGCATTTTAAGAGCTGTAACGGCAGCCATTGTACCCGTAAGATTATCATTAGCTCCGGGAGATAGGACTTTAAAATTAATAAACGCGTGAAGTGTCAGCATATTGAGTATCGTGAAGAAGTGGAAAAGATACGATTTATCAATCATAAAGGAGGCAAATCTGCTTTCCGATTTTGCAAGCGCAAGAGCGGCCGAAAGGATTCCCGTAACAGCCGAGACCGCGCCCGATACTATGGTGCCGCCCATAAGCGGTCCCATAAGCTTATCTTTACCGTAATAGACGTGTCTCCACTCGTAGGCACAGTCGATATGTCCGCTGACAACTATGCGTTTTTTTGTTTCCTCAGTTGCTTTTCTTGTCGCGACAAGATTCCTGCCCGATACTTTCTTGTGAAGTCTGTCCGTAAACTGTTTATAGAAAAGGAACTCCATCGCCGTTACAAAAAGTCCGCCCACCGCCGAGACGCCTACGAGCGCATGAGGAATAGCCTTATTCTTCGCAAGTTTTCCGAGTTTGCCAAGCTTTTCGGGTTTTACATATTTGAGGAGTCCGCCTGCCGCAATCGCGCCTATTACAACGTCGCTGACAGTCTTTGTAAAATGAAGGAACGCTTTGGGAGCCATTTCGTAAGTTTCATAATGAACTTCATCGGCGTATTTTTCAAGATCCTTTCTCAAAAGCTCCTGAGCCGCGTATGCCTCGGGGCTTCCCGACTCTCTGGGACCTATTTTTTTAATAATTTCCGTTATTTTATCAACGGAGTATTTTACGTTCTTCTCAACTATTTTCTTGTTAAAATCAGAAAACTTCATTGATTGCAGTCTCTCCTTTAAATGCTTTTTTACAATAATATTAAATTGAAAATTAAATTATCAGTCAATACGCATGATAAAAATTTAACAATTTATTTACATAATAAATCTTAAATAAATCGTAAAAAGGGATTTCAAGAACGTAACGGAACAGTTCAAGAAATCCCCATTGACCTCAAATTCAACTGACAGCAATATTTTAACATATTTGCGGTCATATGTCAATAGCGATAATGAGAATCCGGAAATTAAGGCAATACCGCATAATTATTGTCGTGCAGATGTGCCATGAGATTTTTCGTCAGATTGACAAAAGTGACGCAGGAATACTGACGTATTTCAAGGAGCTTTTGGCAAAAATGACGGAAAATATCGGTACAGATGCGCGACAAAGGCGGCAGCCGTTAATTGTGCGGTATTGCCTTAAACCTTAACCGCATCACATAAAGCCCGCCGCGTCGCCGTAATCATGCGCGTCTTTAAGCATCATATCCTTGACTTTCATTAGGCGGGTGGTCGCGCTGCGTTCGTTTTCATCAAGCTTCATCGCTATATATTTAATTGTTTCCTCATACTGCGGAATCATGACGTGTTCGAGAGCGTTTACGCGTCTCCTTGTCTTTTCGATTTCCGACGCCATAAGACGGCACGATTTTTCAACCTCGGCAAGGCGCAGAAGTTCCGGCATTATATCGGAAAGGGATTTTACCGCATCATCCAAATCCGACGAGGTAAAAGCGTAGCCGTACGAATATATATCGGATTTATCAGCGGTTCTGAAGCTGCTCTCAAAAACTGGCAGCATTACGCTCATGACGTTTTTTTCGTGTATATTAACGCTCATTTCCTGCATGGGAACCATAAGCGCGATATCGAGTTCTTCATCGCTCATGACCGACCTTGCCACAGCCATATGCGCGTTCGCGTCCGCGATTTTTGCTTCAACGGTCTTTCGCAATTCTTTATTCTCACGCACAAGAAGCATGAACCGGCGCATAAGCTCGTCGCGCTTATCCTTAAGCAGTTTATGGCCTCTCCTTGCGGTGGTAAGCTTGCGCTTTAGGTTTGTAAGCTCCATTCGCGTAGGGTTTACGTTCATAACAGCCATAAGCTCACACCACCTTAAGCATCATAATATTTATCAAGAAATTCGTTGCTGATACGCTTCAGCTCGCTTCTCGGCAGAATTCTTAAAAGCTTCCAGCCGATATCGAGCGTTTCTTCAATAGACCTGCTTGTTTCAAAGCCCTGTGAAACGTATTCTTTCTCAAATTCATCGGCAAACTTCGCGTAAAGCTTATCAATATCGGTAAGCGCCGCTTCTCCGAGAACTACCATAAGCTCCTTTGCGTCCTTTCCTCTCGCGTATGCGGAGAAAAGCTGGTTCATCGTGTTTGAATGGTCGGCTCTCGTTTTGCCCTCGCCTATTCCCTTGTCCTTAAGACGCGAAAGCGACGGAAGAACGTCGATAGGCGGATTTATTCCGCGTCTGTAAAGCTCACGGCTGAGGATTATCTGCCCCTCTGTGATATAACCCGTAAGGTCGGGAATCGGGTGGGTCTTATCGTCCTCGGGCATTGAAAGAATGGGAATCATTGTGATAGAGCCGTCCTTGCCCTTCTGTCTGCCGGCTCTCTCATAGAGCGACGCAAGGTCGGTATACATATATCCGGGATAACCGCGTCTGCCGGGAACCTCCTTGCGCGCCGCCGAAACCTCGCGCAGTGCGTCCGCGTAGTTCGTTATATCGGTAAGTATGACAAGAACGTGCATACCAAGGTCAAACGCGAGATACTCGGCCGCCGTAAGAGCCATTCTCGGAGTGGCGATACGCTCGACGGCAGGGTCATTGGCAAGGTTTGTAAACATTACCGTTCTGTCGATAGCTCCCGTTTCCTTGAAGGACTCGACAAAGAAATTGGATTCCTCAAACGTTATGCCCATCGCGGCGAAAACGACCGCGAACTGCTCGTTTGCCCCTCTTACCTTAGCCTGTCTTGCAATTTGAGCCGCAAGATTCGCGTGGGGAAGTCCCGAAGCCGAGAAAATAGGAAGCTTCTGACCTCTTACAAGAGTGTTCAGACCGTCTATGGCAGATACGCCCGTTTGTATAAATTCCTGCGGATATGCTCTCGCGGCAGGATTCATGGGAACGCCGTTTACGTCCATTCTCTTAACCGGGATAATTTCGGGGCCGCCGTCTATCGGTCTGCCCAGACCGTCAAAAACACGTCCGAGCATATCGGGAGAAACGCCCAGTTCCATCTGTCTGCCGAGGAAACGAACCTTGCTTTCGGCAAGATTTATTCCCGTCGCGCTTTCAAAAAGCTGCACAAGAGCGTTGGAGCCGTTTATTTCAAGCACCTTGCAGCGGCGTTTTTCGCCGTTCGCAAGCTCTATTTCGCCAAGCTCGTCATATTTAACGCCCGAAACCTCTCTTACAAGCATAAGAGGGCCGGCCACTTCCTGAATAGTTCTGTACTCCTTAGGCATTCAGTCCGCCTCCTTTTCCGCCAAAACGCGCGATATTTCGGAATCAAGCGAAGAAATCACTTTATTGTATTCATTTTCTATATCTTCCTCATGGACGTATTTAAAACGTCCTATGGCTTCTCTCGACGCGAGTGAAGCTAATTTTTCTATATCCGCGCCCTTTTCAAGAGCCTCAAGGGATTTATCGTAATAGCTTAAAACAAGCGACATCATAAGGAATTGTTTTCTTAAAGACGTGTAAGTATCTACCTCGTGGAACGCAAGCTGATGCAGGAAGTCCTCGCGTATCGACCTCGCGGCTTCCATTTTAAGGCGGTCGGAGGGCGAAAGAGCGTCCATACCGACGAGCTTTACTATTTCATCGAGCGATGCTTCGTCCGAAAGCAGTCCCATAATTCTTGCTCTTTCGGAAGTCCAGGAGTCGTCAACATTATCATTGAACCATTTTCCGAGAGAATCCGCGTAAAGAGAATATGAAGTCAGCCAGTTTATAGCAGGAAAATGACGCTTGTACGCGAGTGAGGAATCAAGTCCCCAGAAAACCTTGACTATGCGGAGCGTCGCCTGCGAAACAGGCTCAGATATATCGCCGCCGGGAGGAGATACGGCTCCGATTACCGAAAGCGCCGCTTCCCTTTCATCCGAGCCGAGAGCCGTCACTCTGCCTGCTCTCTCATAGAACTGCGCAAGACGGCTGCCGAGGTACGCGGGATACCCCTCTTCGCCCGGCATTTCCTCAAGACGTCCCGACATTTCGCGCAGAGCCTCCGCCCAGCGCGACGTGGAATCCGCCATAAGCGCTACCGAATAGCCCATATCTCTGAAATACTCGGCTATTGTGATGCCTGTATAAATAGACGCTTCACGGGCGGCGACGGGCATATCGGAGGTATTGGCAATAAGCACCGTTCTTTCCATAAGGGATTTGCCGGTATGAGGGTCTGTAAGCTCGGGAAATTCGTTAAGAACGTCCGTCATTTCGTTTCCGCGTTCGCCGCAGCCGATGTAAACGACAATATCGGCTTCAGCCCACTTTGCAAGCTGATGCTGCGTTACCGTTTTGCCGCTGCCGAACGGTCCCGGAATCGCCGCTACGCCGCCTTTCGCTATCGGGAAAAGCGCGTCTATAACTCTCTGACCGGTTACAAGCGGCTTATCGGGCGAGAGCTTTTTCTTATACGGTCTGCCCTTTCTTACCGGCCACTTCTGCATAAGAGTTATATTTTTATCTCCGTCCGCCGTTTCGATTACCGCCGCCGTTTCGGTTACGGTATAATCGCCCTCGGATATTGTTTTTACTTTACCCTCGATTCCGTAGGGAACCATTATTTTATGGAGAACTATATCCGTTTCCTGAACCGTACCGACAATGTCGCCCGGGCCGACCGTATCACCCGCTTTTGCCGTCGGAGTAAAATGCCATTTTTTATTTCTGTCAAGCGACGGAACCTCAACTCCCCTTTTAAGATTGTTGCCGATTTTGCTCATTATATCTTCAAGAGGTCTTTGAATACCGTCAAATATGCCTTTTATAAGTCCCGGACCGAGCTCGACCGAAAGCGGCGCGCCTGTTGACTCCACGGGTTCTCCCGTTCCGAGCCCCGCCGTTTCCTCGTAAACCTGTATAGACGCTCTGTCGCCGTGCATTTCTATAATTTCGCCTATAAGACGCTCACCGCTTACGCGCACAACGTCAAACATATTCGCGTCGCGCATACCCTCTGCGACAACGAGAGGTCCCGCGACTTTAAGAATTGTACCTTTGCTCATTACAGATACTCAATCCTTTCAATTTGTATACTTGCTTGCTGACACATAACGCAATTGACAATTGACAATGTACAATTGACAATTATTTTTAAATCATACTTTTGATAACAACAGAAAATAATTCATAATGCTTAATTTGTAATTGTCGGAGGATTTAACAGGGCTATATTTCGACCTGCGACAAACATAGGACTTGGCTTTTCGTAAATCAAAAATAAATTGAAAAGGCGCAGTCTTTTCAATAATTGTCAATTGTACATTGTACATTGTCAATTGTCAATTGTTGTACATTGTCAATTACTTCAAAATGTCCGAGCCGACAGCCTGCTCGACTGATTTCGACACCGCCGCCATGCCGATTCCGCTGTTGCCCGTTATCCCCGGAATCGGAATTATTGCCGGAATCGGCGCCGCTTTGTATTTATCGGCTTCCGTCTCAATCAATGAATAAAGCTTTTCCGTTATAAAAATCACCGCGTAATCGTTTTCAGCGAGATTTCTTAGTTTTTTTACCGCTTCGTCATGCTCTGTGAGCGGAAATATGTCAAGACCTACGGAAACGAATCCGCAAATGCTGTCTTTATCGCCCATTACGGCTATTTTATACATACGTCTCCCTCACTCTCGCGCCGATTACGTTTTCGTCCGATGAATTTATTTTGCCCGAAAGGACTATGCGCACGGACAGCAGCTCGGCTTCCTTCGCCATATAATACGCAGCGACGGGGTCTATACCGAAAGCCGTCGATTTGCCCTTTTTAACTATTTTCATAACCTCGTCGTCGCAGTATTTTTCAAGCGCCGACGCGCTTTGCTTCAAAGCCTCGGCCGCTCCCCGATATGACGTTTTTTCAAGATATGATATGAAATCATCTATACCGCCGAGAGCGTTTTTAATAAGAGTATCCTCGTCGAAAGCGGCGCACGGACATACCGATTCCCTCATAAAATCCTGCGTTTTGCCCGCGATGATACATCTGTAAATGATTTTTATATCGGTACAAGCTACTGTACATTCGGCGATTTCGCTGAAAATTTTGCTGTCTTTCCCCTTTGAACGGCGCAGCATCGACCGCATGGCGGCTTTATCGCATACTGCGTCCGCAAGCGACGCGGAACGCGTTCTTACAAGGATATCGTAAGCCTTTTGTGCGGTTTCGCGCATTTCCTCGGGCAATTCATTAAATTTTCTTTCCGTAACAGCGTTATAAACTTTCTTCGGCTCATAAACGGACGGCTCTGTAAGATACCCCGACGCGTTATTTCCTGTGACCGCCGCTTTTACAGCCGCTTTCAGATTCCTGTAATCGTTTTTGATTATCAACGAATCAAGCTGAGTTATATCCCGGAGGACTTCATTCATAAGCCGCCACAGCGATTCGCGCTGTCTGTTTATAGCGTCGGCATAGCCGCCGCCCGTAATATCATAGCCTTTTGAATTGAGCAGAGATACCGCTTCACCGTATGTTTTCGCGGAAATAAGCCTTCTCATATCGGCAGAGGACAATAATGAAAGCTCCTTTACCCTGATTCTGCCTACCGCGTATACATAATCCGTACCCTTCAACGCACCGTCCTCCTTTCAATTCTCACGCGAACAGTATTCCGCTTGCCGTTTCTTTCAAGATATCCGCGCAAGCGTCTATAAGAGCCTCAAACGTAAGATTTATTTCTATATTGCCGTAAATAAGAATTATCCCCTTTTTATTAAAATTCTTATCGGCCTTTACTGTAAGCCCGGAATTTTCGGGAAGCTCGGAATTGATTTTCTCAATAAAATCCTGCGGCGCGTTATCCGCGTCAGCCTCGGACATTACAAGCGTTCCGTTTCCCGTAAGGGCGTTCTTAACGGCGAGATTTTTAATCACCGAAAAATAGCTCTCATTATCAAGAGAATTAAGCTCTGAAAGAGCTTCGGCGAGAACCGAATCGAGAAGCTTTACTTTCCTTGACAATTCGGAACGTCTCGCTTTCATTTTTTTGGAGCTTTGAGCAAGACGCATGATATCTTCGGCGCGCTTATCGGCTTCCGCCGTGATTTCAGCCGCTTTCGCACGGGCGTTCAGTTCGGCTTCGCGTTTTATCGCTTCGACTTTTTCCCTCGCGCTTTCGTATATAGCCTTACATTCCGCGTCGCAATCGGCTGAAAGCTTCATTAAAATCTTGTCGGTTCCTGACATAATAACCGCCCTGCGATACCGAATGTTGCAAAACAGCGGCGCACACCGCGCCCTTTTCACTCGGTACCGTTCCTTTCATATTATTTTATTGCCGTTCGATATATCCGATATATCAAAGATTTATTCCCGAAACCTGGATAATCGCGAGCAGGGAGATAAGCAGAGCGAGAACGGCGTACGTTTCAACCATCGCCGCGAAAATAATGCCCTTGCCGCTGTGGTCGGGATTCTTCGCGACAATCCCCACGCCGCCTACGGCCGCCTTAGCCTGAGCTATAGCGGAAAAGTATCCTACTATTATAATAGGCAGACAAGCGCAGAAATAAGCCAGACCCTTTTCAAAAGAAATGGGATTATCGTTAAAGCCTCCGCCAAGAACGCCGGCGTTGCTCAAAAGAAGAATAGCAGTAAGGAAACCGTAAAGTCCCTGTGTGCCGGGAAGAACCTGCATAATAAGAACCTTACCGAATTTTGAGCCGTCCTCCGTAATAACGCCTGCGGCGGCTTCGCCCACCATACCTGTTCCTCTTGCGGAACCAAAACCGGGAAGAGCCGCGCTGAGAGCCGCTCCTGCCAAAACAAATGCGAGACCTGATGTAACAGTCATCTTAAATTTCCTCCTTGAATTTGTAGTTTTTGGTATTTATTCTTAAGGGGCGCATAGCTCTGCCGCCGCCCTCATAGAATTTTGAAAAGAATTCGACGTATTGCAGTCTGTTTGTATGAACGTAAGCGCCGATTAGGTTTATGCCGAGATTCGCTATATGACCTACAGTGCCTACGACTATAAGCATAATTATTTTAAGGACGTTGCTGCTCGGAAGAGTGCAGAGCATATTTACGACCTGAGCGATAACGCCGGTAGAAAGTCCGAGAGCCAAAAGTCTCGCGTAGGAAAGCACATCTCCGAGATAACCGCTGACGAGGTTATAAAGTCCGTAAAGACCTCCGCCGAGCTTGCCTACAATACTCTTTGAGCCTCTGCCGGCCGTAAGGATAACGAGTATCACTCCTATTATAAGAGCCGGAGTTCCAACAGCTCTCAGCCAATCGGGAACCTCCGTAAACAGACCAAAGAATATAGGACAAAAGCCGAATATCGCAACCGCTGTCGGGACGCTTTCGCAGAAAGCCTCAAACCTCCGACCGTGTTTCCAAAGATTGAAAGCCTTAATTCCCACGCCCGTAAACAGATGGACAAGACCGAAGATAAAGCAGTAAACGAGCAGATTCATAAGCTCCTTGAGAGGGTCTATCCATATCGCGGTAGACGCGAATTTATCGGTATTAAAGAAGTTTGAGCCTATAATATTCGGCATATCTCCGAACCAGCTTCCGTACATCGCTCCCCAGAACACCGTCGAGATACCGCAGAAGCAATACATTTTAAGAGTGTTTTTAAGCTTTTGTTCGGGTTTAAATTTAAGGATTATAAAACCTGTTACCAGAGCGATTATAAGTCCGTATCCTGCGTCCGAAAGCATCATGCCAAAGAAAAAGTAGTAGAAAAACGCCATTATCGGAGTAGGGTCAACGTCGTTTTTACCGGGCATCGAGTACATCTCCGTTATAGTCTCTACGGGGGACGCAAAGCCGTTGTTTTTAAGCATGACGGGGACGTCCGTATCTTCATTCGGCTCTGATATTATTACAGCCGCGCAGAATTTTTCCTCAATATCCTTTTTTAGCTTTTCGCTTTTGTATTCGGGCACAAAGCCTGAAATAAGCAAAAGCTTTTCACTGTGTACAACGCTGCCGAGAGCCTCGTATTTATCCTTTTCAATTGAATATTTATCAATAAGGAATTCGATTTTATCGTACCACTCCGACAGCTCGCCGATACGCTTTAACGATTCGTCTATTCCTTTTTCAAGAGAAGATATCTCGTTTTCAAGCTTTTCCGTTTCCTCTTTTGCGGTCGAACCGGCAGGCTCCGATATCTCCGAAAAGCCCACGCCGCGCAGGACACGCTCAACCTCGGCTTTTTCGGACTTTAAGCAGAATACCGCGGCACAGGTCTGGTCGTCTCTCCGGCTGACCGTTTTGACCTCTATACATTCGATATCGGGCGCGTTTGACGCCAATTCGGAAAGTATATCCTCCTCCGAAACTTTTTTCGGGATACTGCCTATAAGCGCGGAGGTTTTCTGAGTTCCCTTGAAATTCATGGGAATATCAAGCTCGAGCCACGGTTTAAGAGCGTCTATGCGTGTTTTCAATCTTATTATACTGATTTTCGCTTCCGATATCGAATTTTGACCGTTCGTTACCTCGACGGCTTTTGCGTAAATCTCATTCTCCTGTGAGGAGAGCTTATCAAACTCATCGTCGGAAACGGCTTTGCGGCCGCTCAGAGATGATAACATTCCGCCGCTCTTTTTTGTATGCCTTTTAAGTATGTCAAGAGCGGAAACGCATACGCGCGATTTTTTTTCAAGCTCGTCAAGCATATAAGACGTATCGTTTTTTTCTGTATTTTCAAGCTCCTCGGGCTCGCTCAACTCAACAAAGCCCCTTCTTTGGAGCAGTCTTATAATCTTATCGCTTTCGGAAACGGCCGCGGCGATTTCTATTTTTTTTATTTTAAGCTTTGCCATAAAAACGCCTCCGATTTAGGGCAATACCGCATAATTATTGTCGTGTAGATGAGCGGCAAGGGCGGTAGCCGTTAATTGTGTGGTATAGGATATTACTCTATCGCCTTTGCCTTAACGGCCTTTACAGCCGCTCCGTATCGGGATTTGTCGGCGGAATAATTCTCTTCTTCGGAATCTCCGTCGTTATCGGAAAGCTCCGCCGCTTTTTTACGGGCGTTTTCCTCCGTAACACGCGCCCGATTTTTTGCGTCTTGAATTATTTTCTCGGAAATTTTCTTTGCTTCGGCTTCCGCCTCGGCAATAATTTCGGCGGCTTTAAGCTTTGCCTCGGCCGTTTTTTCGGCGTTTGCCTTTTCGGCGCCGAATATGGCGTTTACAGTTTCAGATACCATAAAATTCATATCTCCTTTCCCGTAAAGCACTTATTATACAATAACATACATTAACATACATTGTTTGTTAATATTTTAACATATCCTTTCGGATAATGCAAGTGTTTTACATTTTATAAACGACTGTTTTTATTCATTATCCGCAAAAAATTTTATACAATTTATACATCATTTACAAAATTGGCTGACGGATACGCCGCAAGGCTTGCCGCTGTAATATATTATAAGAGTTCCTTCTTTTACGGATACGGAGCTTTCCTTTCCCGTAAAGGAATTACTTATACCGGTTACGGTAACGTTTTTCATCACCGCGTCTTCGAGCGAATATTCAAGCCCTCTTTCGCATACTCCGTTTGATTCGTTATCGAACGAAAATACAGATATATCGCCTTTAAAATAATCGGGGAAGGATATAACGCCGTTTGTAACCGCCGTAACGGTATAGCTGCCGCAGTCCATAAAAGCGGTCCCGCCGAGCTTTGAAATATACGCGAGAACCGCGATATTTGCATAGGTGTGTTCCGGGCGAGCGCCTCCCGAAGCGCCGAACAGCACGAAACGACTGTATCCCTTTTTAAGCCCGATTTTTACGGCGGCAAAAGTATCGGTATCGTCCTTTTTAACAGGGAGCCGCACTATGTTTTTTTCATCGGGCATAAATCCGAGCGAATCAAAATCGCCCGTAATCAAATCAGGCTCGATATTATTCCTCTCACAGTGTTTAAATCCCGCGTCGACGGCTATTATATAATCGCCGTCGCTTTTATTTATACTGATAACATCGGCGTCTCCCGCGCAGATAATATAACACGTACGCATACAAAATCCCCTTTTTATAAATTATACTGTATTTCCTTTTACAATTCAATATTTTTTTACTTATATTTGCGTATTTGACGCAGCGCCGCACAATTAAGGAACCACAGAATAAATCACGCCTGCCGACTGAACGCGCATCTGCACGACAATAATTATGCGGTATTGCCTTAGAAATGCTTGACATATGTGAAAAAATATGCTAATATATATCCGCCATCAAAAGGGGTGCTGATTTTAATAATCGCTTTTACACGCCGTTATATATATGCACAAAAACATTCGGCGCAAAAATGCGGATTTATGAGAATCGGCTGAGATCGCGAAAGCGGGACCCTCGAACCTGATACGGATAATGCCGTCGTAGGAATTTTAAGCATATTACATTGCTATATAATGGAACTGTATGTGTTTATGCGTGTTTTCTCTGCGGTATTTTCCGCGGAGAACTTTTTATTTTAGAATAATTTTACAGGAGGTAATTTTATGCAGGCAAGCGTGGCAATTCAGGTACTTCCGTCGGTATCTGACGTAAAAGAAACGGTAAGAATAGTAGACGAGGTTATCGACTACATCAAAAGCACGGGGCTTAACTATTATGTGGGACCCTTTGAAACGACAATCGAAGGCGACAGCTACGACGAGCTTATGGATATAGTCAAGGAGTGTCAGCACGTTGCGATAAAAGCCGGCTGTCCTGCCGTGTCGGCTTATGTAAAAATAGCCTACAAGCCGGAGGGCGGTGTTCTTACAATTGACCAAAAGGTATCAAAGCATCACGAATAAAATCGCGCCCGTTTCAGCGCTGATTCTGCTCGTAGCGCTATGGGCGGCGATATGCGGTTTCGGGGCAATTCCGGCTTATATGCTGCCGTCGCCTGCCGCCGTGGCAAAGGCGTTTGTTTCGGACTTTCCCACCTTGATGTTTCACTCGAGGGTAACTCTTTCGGAGGCCGCCGCCGGACTCGGCGCCGGAATACTCGCAGCGTTTATAACGGCGTCTTTTATGAACAGATTTTCCGTGCTTTACAATGCGCTTTATCCGCTGCTCGTAATATCGCAGACTATTCCCACCGTCGCTATAGCGCCTATTCTTGTAATGTGGATGGGCTTCGGGATGGCGCCGAAAATCGCTCTCGTTGTGCTTACAACGTTTTTTCCGATTACCGTAGGTATGCTTGACGGCTACAGGAGCGCGGACGCGGACTCCGTATCGCTTTTAAGAAGCATGGGAGCGAACAATTTTAAAATTTTCAGATACATATATCTGCCGTCGTCGATGAGCCACTTTTTCGCGGGACTTAAAATATCCGCTTCATATTCGATAGTGGGCGCTGTTATAGCCGAATGGCTCGGAGGCTTCGAGGGACTCGGGGTTTACATGACGAGAGTAAGAAAAGCGTATCAGTTTGATAAAATGTTCGCGGTAATCATATTGATAATTATTATTAGTCTCCTGCTTATGCTTGCGGTCAAGCTTATAAGGAATGCCGTAATGCCGTGGGAGAGAAAAGGAGCTGTAAGAAACTGATGAAAAATCAAACAAAAAAATTAATCCTGATACTTTTAAGCTTTGCTTTACTTATAGGTTTAGCGTCGTGCGGTACGGTTAGTAACGAGGAAGATTCGTCAGCCGACAATAAGAACAACGGCGAGCTTAAAAAAATCACGTTCGCGCTCGATTGGACGCCGAACACGAATCACACGGGACTTTATGTGGCAAAGGAAAAGGGCTGGTATGAGGAAGCCGGACTTGACGTTGATATAGTTTTCATAGAGGACAGCGCGTCGGCAACTCTCTGCGCGACGGGTAAGGCGCAGTTCGCAATTGAGGCGCAGGATACTCTCGCCGCCGCTCTCGTAGGAGATGAGCCTCTCGGAATAACGGCTGTAGCGGCAATTCTCCAGCATAATACGTCGGGAATAATGTCCCGCAAGGGCGACGGAATAGACGTCCCTCAAGGTCTTATGGACAAAACGTACGCCACATGGGATTCCCCCATAGAACTCGCTATGCTGAAAAATCTCGTTGAAAACGACGGCGGCGATTTCTCCAAGGTAAAGCTTGTTCCCAATAATTTTGTAGACGAGCCGGGCGCGCTTGCCGCCAAGCAGACGGACGCGATATGGGTATTCTACGGCTGGGGAGCGATAAACGCCGACGTTCAGAATTTTGACTATGATTTCTTCTTCTTTAAAGACCTTAACTCGGTTTTCGACTATTACACACCCGTTATAATAGCTAACAACGAATTTCTTGAAAGCGACCCCGAAACGGCAAAGGCGTTTCTCGCCGCGACAAGAAAGGGCTATGAATACGCTATGCAGAATCCCGCCGAAGCGGCCGATATTCTCATTAAATCCGATAATACAGGCTCTCTCAAGGGTTCGGAGGAGCTTGTAAAGAAAAGCCAGGAATGGCTTGCAACTTCGTATATAGCGGACGCGGAACAGTGGGGATATATAGACCCCGCAAGATGGGACGGATTTTATTCGTGGCTTTATGACAACAATTTAATAGACACAAGTCTTCCGGCCGGAACAGGTTTTTCAAATGAATACCTCGGCTGACAGCGTTCTCTCCGCCGAAAATATCGGCATAAGCTTTGACAGCGTAAAAATTATAGAGAACGTAAGTATACGTCTCGGAAAAAATGAAATCGTATCGCTTTTAGGCCAGAGCGGTACGGGAAAGACAACGCTTTTTAACGTCTTATCGGGGCTTTATACTCCCGACAGCGGCAGGGTTTACCTCAGAGCGGAGGACATAACGGGAAAACCGGGAAAAATAAGCTATATGCTGCAAAAAGACCTCTTGCTGCCATATATGACCGTACTTGACAATACGGCGCTCCCCCTCATAATAAAAGGGGAAAAGAAAAAAGAAGCAAGGGAAAAAGCAGCCTCCCTGTTTTCCAAATTCGGTCTTGACGGATGCGAAAAAAAATATCCGCAGCAGCTTTCGGGCGGAATGAGGCAGAGAGCCGCGCTTTTGAGAACATATTTATCGTCTCAGGGAACGGCTCTGCTCGACGAACCGTTTTCGGCTCTCGACGCTCTCACAAAATCCGCCATGCACAAGTGGTATTTGGAAATAATGTCCGAAATAGAGCTTTCGACGATTTTTATAACTCACGATATAGACGAAGCCATACTGTTATCGGACAGAATATATATAATGAGCGGCAAGCCCGGAAGAATCACGGACGAAATCAATGTGAGGGGCAATAAAGACGATCCCGAAGGTTTTTTGCTCTCGCGGGAATTTCTTGAATATAAGCGTTTGATAAAGCAAAAACTTTAAGGAGTATCCACACAAGACGTTATATGGAATTTTTGATCGGATAAAGCAAAAATCCGCAGGCATACTTTGTGGTGTATTTCAAGGATTTTTAGCGGAAATTCAGCCAAAAAGACGTGTTACGTATTTGTGTAGATTACTGCCGACAGAATACGCATTTTAAGACGCGGATTCTGTCGGCTCTTTTTATAAATTTGTCGAAATATTTATACAAAAATTAACAATCTTTGTTTTAACTATTGCAAAATCGGAAAAATGAGTTACAATATAAATACTGATATTTTTGGAGGTCTAAAAAAATGCCCGATTTAACCGAAGAACTCACCCAGATTCCTGTAGGTCCGCTGGGAATAATCGCGCTGCCCGGCTGTGAGACGCTCGCAAAAAAGGTAGACGATTATATTGTATCATGGAGGAACCAGCAGAAAAGCGAACATAAAACTTCAATAGCGTTTAACGGATATCTAAGAGATTCCTACATACTCGACGCCAGCTTCCACAGATTCGGAACAGGTGAAGGCAAAGCCGTTATACATGAATCGGTAAGAGGATATGATATTTATATCATAGTAGACGTATTCAATTACGGCGTAACTCACAAGCTCTACGGCATGGACGTTCCAATGACGCCCGACGAGCATTTTGCCGACCTTAAACGCGCTATTGCGGCGTGCGCAGGCAAAGCGGAAAGACTTACGGTAATAATGCCGATGCTTTACGAGGGCAGACAGCACAGGAGAACAAACCGAGAATCGCTCGACTGTCCTCTCGCTCTCCAGGAGCTTTGCGACCTTATGGGTGTTGACAATATACTCACTTTCGACGCTCACGACGCGCGCGTACAGAACGCGATCCCTCTTAAAGGCTTCGAAAACGTGACGACCACCTACCAGATGATAAAAGGTCTTGTAAGAAACGTCAAGGATTTTAAAATTGACAAGGAAAACCTTATGATTATATCGCCCGACGAAGGCGGACTTCACAGATGTATTTATTATTCTACTGTTCTCGGCGTTGAACTGGGTATGTTTTATAAACGCAGGGACTATTCGGTTATAGTTAACGGACGAAATCCTATACTTGCGCATGAGTTTTTGGGCGCGAACGTTGAGGGTAAAGACGTTATAGTTGTGGACGATATGATTTCCTCGGGAGATTCAATGCTCGAGGTAGCGACAAAACTTAAAGAGCTTAAAGCAAAAAGAATATTTATCTGCTCGGCGTTCGGTCTTTTCTGCAACGGTCTTGACAGCTTTGATAAAGCCTACAAAGACGGTCTTTTTGACGGCGTATTCACCACGAACCTTGTTTATCAGACGGACGAGCTTCTAAAACGTGATTGGTATTATTCGGTAGATATGTCAAAATATGTCGCTCTGCTTATAGATACTCTTAATAACGACAAATCCTTAAGCAAGCTTTTAAGTCCCGGCGACAGAATAGAGGCGTTTCTTAAAAAGAACGGCTATAACGTAAATAAGCACTAATTTGCCGAAAAGCCGCATTTCGCGCTTAGACTTCGGTTTAGACAATATAGGGCAATACCGCGTAAAGATTGTGTAAAAGGGCGTAAGCCGGTCTTTGTGCGGTATTGCCTTATACAATGTTAATTTAAAAAGTACATTTATTAAAAATTCGTCATTATCTTCCTACTTTATAAATTGCACTTGATTTTTTTTGTTTAACAGTGTAAAATATTCATATAAAATTGGTTGCGGAGGCTTATTTATGAAGAAATCATTATTAAAAATTGTAAGCTTTATGCTTTGTTTTTCATTGCTGTTTTGCGCGTCAATACCTGTAAACGCGCTTGAAGATAATGATATTTCAAGAATTTCATGTACTGTTTACGGCGATACGTCATCACAGAGAGGTTTTACATGGTATACCCCGCAAAAATCGGATACAAAAATCGTGATTTATGATGCAAACGGCACCGATGTTACCGCCTCGCTTAAAATTGATTATTCTTCCAAAGAATGGAAAGGCAATTATGTGCATAAAGCGGTTGTCGGCGGTCTTAAAGCCGGAATCACCTATACTTATAAAGTGGGCGACGGTGTAAATTGGAGCGAAAAAGGCACATTTACGACCGACGACGGCGATGATAATCTTAATTTCATCGTTATTGCCGACGTTCAGGCAAGCAACGCGAATAATTTTGAATCGGGCGCAAACGTTGTAAAAAAGGCGTTTGAAACTATGCCCGACGCTGAATTTCTTACAAGTCTCGGCGATTACACAAACGACTGCACAAATGAAGAATGGGACCTCTATGCCGATTCATTTGACAGCATTTCACTCGGCACAACAAGCGTTCCCGTAACGGGCAACCACGACTCCGACAGCCATTGGTTCGAGAATATGTTCGCACTCGATACATCGGAAAGCGTTCAGACACTTAACGGCGTTAACTATTCCTTTGATTACGGCAACGTCCATTTCGCCGTGGTAAACACTAACGATATGCTAAGCGTTACCAACGCTCAGCTTACATGGCTCAGAAACGATATGAATTCCACGTCGGCCGATTGGAAAGTTGTTTTTATGCATAAGTCGCCTTACACTCTCGGCAAGGACGGCAAATGGCCGGACGCTCTCTATCTTCAGGAAACTCTTGCCAAGGTATGCGATGAAACTAACGTTGACCTTGTTATGTCGGGTCATGACCATATGTATTTAAGGACAAAGCCGCTCAACGATAATAAAGTCGTTTCACAGAACGAGGGTTCAACTTATGTTCTTAGCGGAACGGCAGGCACAAAAAGATATCAAATCCGTGAATTTTCATTAGGCAGATTTATGCAGAAAGACTTTATAGACGCTTGTGTTGTTCAGAGAGAGGGTTACGCTAATTATTACGACGGCACGGATTTTGACAGTACAGATGAAGCGAACGTAGGCGGCTGCTTTAACACGGTATCTATAAGCGGCGGAGAGCTTGTTCTCAATTCCTATATTGTCAGCGATGAAACAGGCACCGTTAAAAATATTGATACGTTTAAGATTTCCAAGGCTGCGGGAGAAAATAAGGCTACTTTCAAAGGCGACAATACCACGACTTTGGGTAAATATATATCCTCCCTGCTCCCGTCGTTTATGGGTCTTGCCCGATATGCATTTACCGTATGGCTTCCCGAATTTATATTCGCGGTTCCGGATATTATCCGTTCCGCCAAAAACGGAACATTTTAAAATTTAAAGCAGGACAGCATAATTAACGGCTATAGCCTTTACCGCACATTCTCAAAAAAA